>JAEWJO010000546.1 GCA_023386455.1 Pseudomonadota bacterium
AACAACAAGTGACGCCGTCCCTCGACACGACGCTCGCCGCGCTATCCGATCCGACGCGGCGTGGTGTCGTCGACCTGTTGCGCAAGCAGCCGCGCCGCGCGAGCGACCTCGCCGAGCACCTCGGCGCGAGTCGACCCGCGATGAGCAAGCACCTCCGCGTGCTGCGCGCGAGCGGGCTCGTCGAGACGAGCGAGGATGACGCCGACGACGCGCGTGAGCGCATCTACCGGCTGCGGCCGGCGCCGTTCGCCCAGCTGCGTACGTGGCTCGGCGAGGTCGAGCGGTTCTGGACCGTCCAGCTCGATGCATTCAAGGCGCACGCCGAGGCCAAGGCGAAGAAGCGATGATCGCCGGCGATCAGGTCTCGGTCTCGGTCCTCGTCGACGTCGCGCCCGAGGTCGCATTCTCGGTGTTCACCGAGGAGATCGATCAATGGTGGCGGCGCGGTGTCGCCTACCGCGTCGCCGGCAAGCGACCGGGCACGCTCGTCATCGAGTGCAAGCTCGGCGGCCGCCTCCTCGAGCAATACGAGACGAAGGCGGGGCCGCGCCTCTACGAGTCCGGCACGATCACCGCATGGGATCCGCCGAAGCACCTCGCGTTCGAGTGGCGAGGCTCGAACTTCAAGGAGGGCGAGGTGACGTTCGTCGACGTGACGTTCACACCGACCGAGAGCGGCAAGACATCCGTCGCGCTCGTTCATCGCGGGTTCGCGGCGCTGCGCCCGGATCATCCCGTGCGCCACGGCGAGCCACCCGACGTGTTCCTCGCGCATTTCGGCCGGTGGTGGGGCGGCCTCCTGACCTCGCTCCGCGAGCACGCCGGTCGCTAGCTGTATGCTCGGCGCATGGGCGCCGCGACGTCAGCTTCGATCTCCGCAGGCACGATCACGAGCATCAACCCCGCGACGGGGCAGCCGATCGGCGAGGTCCCCGACATGAGCGAGGCCGACGTCCGCGCGGCCGTCGCCGCAGCGCGCCTCTGCCAGAAGGACTGGGCGCGGCTGCCGATCGAGACGCGCTGCCGACGGGTCGCGCGGTTCGCCGAGGTGCTGATGTCGCGCGCCGAGGAGGTGATCGACCTGCTCGTTCGCGAGGCGGGCAAGACGCGGATGGAGGCGCTCGGCATGGAGATCGTGCTCGTCGCGGATCTGGTCCGCTACTTCGCGAAGCACGCGCCCGAGATGCTCGCGCCGGAGCCGGTGCCGCTGCACCTCATGAAGCATCGCGCGAGCTACCTCCACTTCGTTCCGCGCGGCGTCGTCGGCGTGATCGCGCCGTGGAACTTCCCGTTCTCGATCCCGATCGGCGAGACGATGATGTCGATCATCGCCGGCAACGCCGTGGTGCTGAAGCCGTCCGAGGTCACGCCGCTGATCGCGCTCGAGGCGAAGGAGCTGTACCTCGCTGCCGATCTGCCGCCGGAGCTGTTCCAGGTCGTCACCGGCCGCGGCGGCGCGGGCGCGGCGCTGATCGACGCCGGGATCAACTACTGCGTGTTCACCGGGTCGGTCGCGACCGGCAAGAAGGTCGCCGCCGCGTGCGGCGAGCGACTGATCCCGTGCACGCTCGAGCTCGGTGGTAAGGCGCCCGCGCTCGTCTGCGGCGACGCCGACATCGATCGCACCGCGCAGGCGATCACGTGGGGCGGCTTCGCGAACTCAGGCCAGGTCTGCGCATCGGTCGAGCGCGTCTACGCCGTCGCGTCGATCCACGACTCGCTCGTCGACAAGATCGCGAAGCAGGCGCGCGAGCTGCGCCAGGGCGATGCGTCGACGGCGCAGGACGTCGACGTCGGCGCGATGGCGTGGGACCGCCAGGTCGACAACGTCGAGAAGCTCGTCGATGCCGCGGTCGCCGCGGGTGCGACGGTCGTCGCCGGCGGCAAGCGCCGCCCCGGTCCCGGCATGTTCTTCGAGCCGACCGTGCTGACGAACTGCACGCAGGACATGGACGTCATGCGCAAGGAGATCTTCGGGCCGGTCATTCCGATCATGAAGGTGCAGAACGAGGAGGAGGCGGTTCGCCTCGCCAACGACTCGCAGCTCGGGCTGCTCGCGTACGTGTTCACGCGCGATCGCGAGCGCGGCAAGCGGCTCGCCGAGCGGATCGAGGCCGGCACCGTGATGATCAACGACGTGCTCAACACGTACGCGTGTCCCGAGACACCGTGGGGCGGCGTCAAGCAGAGCGGCATCGGCCGCACGCACTCGATGATCGGCCTGCGCGACCTCTGCGACACGCGCCACGTCAATCACGATCGCGTCGCGCTCGGCCGCGAGGTCTGGTGGTACCCGTACAAGGAGGGCACGTTCCGCGCGCTGCTCCGCGGTGCGCGCCTGCTGTTCGGCAAGCGACCCTGGCTGCGGTCGTGATGCTACGCGCGTCTCAGGACGTGCGGCCGTAGCGATCTTCGAGCCGCACGACATCGTCGAGCTCGGTCGTGCTGACCTCGAGGACGTCGGTGTCCTCGACCGCGATCATGCGGTGGCGCAAGAGGGGCGTCACGTGGAACGGCTCGCGCGGGCCGAGCTCGATCGTCTTCGGCGCTTCCCCGTCGGCGAAGTGCTCGAAGCGAAGCTTGCCGGTCAGGACCATGATCGTCTCGTCCTTGACGCGATGGTACTGCAGCGACAGCGCCTCGCCGGCCTTGATGTGGAGGATCTTGCCGACGTAGCGGTCGGTCTTCGCCCAGATGAGCTCGTGGCCCCAGGGCTTATCGACGCGCTGGCTCATCTACTTCTTCGGCGCGGGCGTCGTCGCCGGCGTGCTCTTCGTGTCGGCGGGGATGTTGCCGGTCGCGGTCGGGTCCTGCGTCGTCGGCATCTCGACCTTCGGCGTCGCTCCCGGAATCTCCTCGCGGCGATCGACCTTTCCGTCGAAATCCTCGTCGTAGAGGATCGCGATCAGGATCGTGTCCTTGTACTGCTCCCACTGGTCCGGCTGGTTGTCGCCATTGCGATCGCGGCGGACGCTCTGGAGCACTCCCGCGGAGTCGTAGATCTCCTTGATATCGAACTTCCCGTCGAAGTCGGTATCGCGCTCGACCTCGGCGACCTTGCCGGTCTTCGTGTCGAACACCGCGGCCATGTCGAACTTGCCGTCGTAGTCGAAGTCCGCCTTCTCGGAGAGCGCGTTGCCCTTGCGGTTGTACGCGACGACCCAGTCCTTGCGGCCGTCGTGGTCGAAGTCGACCTGCTTGCAGGTCATGAACTCGATCTTGGTCCCGCCCTCGTCCTCCGTCTTGTACATGCGCCAGACGTCGGGCTTGTTGTCCTTGTTCAGGTCGTACGTGACGACGTTCTTGCCGGCGGTCTCGCACAGGGTCGGGTCGACCTTCGGAACTTCCATCCCGACCTGGTTTTTCGGAGTCGTGTCCTGCTGCTTTCCCTTGCAGGCGCCGAGCGACACCGCCGCCACGATCACCACGACTTTCGAGAGGTTCGCCATCACGTCGGAAGCCTAATCGGACGGCTCCGTACCCGCAAGCATTGACCCTGTGCATATGGTCACGTAGGGTCACGCAGCTTTGGCCCGCAAGAAGCTCTCGACGACGGTGTACATCACGCCCGAGCAAGACGCGCAGCTGAAGGCCCTCACGCAGCGTACGAAGGTGCCCGCAGCCGAGTACATCCGGCAGGGCATCGATCTCGTGCTCGAGAAGTATCGCGATCAACTCCCCGGGCAGGTGGACCTCCACCTCGGGTCACGCTAACAACCCGCCTGGCCTGCAGATGTCGTTCCCTCCCGAGCGGATTCGTAATTTCTCGATCATCGCCCACATCGATCACGGCAAGACCACGCTTGCCGATCGGATCCTCGACGAGTGCGGCGCGGTCACCGCGCGCGAGGCGCAGGCCCAGATGCTCGACTCGATGGACCTCGAGCGCGAGCGCGGCATCACGATCAAGGCGCAGTCCGTCCAGCTCCACTTCAAGGCGAAGGACGGGCTGACCTATCAGTTCCACCTGATCGACACGCCGGGACACGTCGACTTCCACTACGAGGTGAGCCGCTCGCTCGCCGCGTGCGAGGGCGCGCTGCTCGTCGTCGACGCCGCACAGGGCGTGCAGGCGCAGACGCTCGCGAACGTCTACGTCGCGCTCGACAACAACCTCGAGATCATCCCGGTCCTCAACAAGATCGACCTGCCGGTCGCGCGTCCCGAGGAGATC
Source organism: Pseudomonadota bacterium (assembly GCA_023386455.1). GTDB lineage: Bacteria > Myxococcota_A > Polyangia > Haliangiales > Haliangiaceae > JABFXX01. The sequence continues at coordinate 4,175 of JAEWJO010000546.1, forward strand.
AAGCAGCAGATCGAGGACACGATCGGACTCGACGCGAAGAACGCGTGCCTCGTGTCGGCGAAGTCCGGCATCGGCGTGCACGACATGCTCGAGGCCGTCGTCGAGCGCATTCCGCCGCCGAAGGCCGACCGCGAGGCACCGCTCTCGGCGCTGATCTTCGACAGCTGGTTCGATCAGTTCCGCGGCGTCGTCGTCCTCGTCCGCGTGATGAGCGGCACGATCAAGAAGGGCACGAAGCTCCGGTTCTGGGCGACCGAGCAGACCTACGAGTGCACGATGATCGCGGTGCGCACGCCGCAGCTGAAGGAGATCGACACGCTCGAAGCCGGGCAGGTCGGTATCCTCGCCGCGTCGATCAAGGACATCGCGCACGCGCGCGTCGGCGACACCGTCACCGATGCCGATCGTCCGACGGCCGCGCCGCTGCCCGGCTTCAAGACGGTCAAGCCGATGGTGTTCGCGGGTCTGTTTCCCGTCGACGCCGCCGACTACCAGGATCTCAAGGACGCGCTCGGCAAGCTCGTGCTGAACGACGCGTCGGTGACCTACGAGCCCGAGACCTCGTCGGCGCTCGGCTTCGGGTTCCGCACGGGCTTCCTCGGCCTGCTGCACATGGAGATCATCCAGGAGCGACTCGAGCGCGAGTTCAACCTGAACCTCATCACCACCGCGCCGAGCGTGCGCTACCGCGTGAAGATGAACGGTGGCGAGGTCGTCGAGCTCGATAATCCGGCGAAGGTCCCCGACCAGGGCAAGTACGAGGCGATCGAGGAGCCGATCATCCTCGCGACCGTGCACCTGACGCAGGAGTACGTCGGTCCGATCATGCAGCTGTGCCAGGAGCGCCGCGGCGTGCAGCAGGGCCTGCACTACGACCCGGGCGGGCGCGTCCGCGTTGTGTACGAGATGCCGCTGGCCGAGGTCGTGTTCGGGTTCTACGATCGACTCAAGACCATGTCGCGCGGCTATGCCTCTCTCGACTACGAGCCGGCCGGCTACCGCGAGGCGGACCTCATCCGCCTCGACGTGCTCGTCAACGGCGAGCGTGTCGACGCGTTGTCGATCGTTACCCACCGCGACAGCGCCTATCACCGCGGCGTCGAGCTGTGCACGAAGATGAAGGACGTCGTGCCGCGCCAGATGTTCGACGTCGCGATCCAGGCCGCGATCGGCAGCCGCGTGATCGCGCGAACCACCGTGAAGGCCGCGCGCAAGGAC
>JAEWJO010000578.1 GCA_023386455.1 Pseudomonadota bacterium
TGCCGCGACCACGTACTCGCTCCTCGCGAGCGCGAGCACCTTGCCGCGGATCACGCGCGCCATCGTCGTCCAGCCGACGAGCCCGAGCGTCAGGACGACCGGAGCGCTCGCCGCGCCGCGCGCCGACTGCCGGACCAGCGCGGCGAGCAGGATCGCGAGCAAGAGGTACGGGAACGCGAGCACCAGGTCGACGAGACGCATCAGCACGTTGTCGGTGCGGCCGCCGGCGTAGCCCGCGACGAGCCCGAGCGAGAGCCCGATCGCGAGCGAGATCAGCGTCGCGAGCCCGGCGATCTGCAGCGACGTCGCCGCGCCCGCGAGCACGCGAGCCCACACGTCGCGCCCGAGGGGATCGGTCCCGAGCAGCGCGTTCGCCGACGGACCGAGCGGCGCACCGAGCTCGGAGAGCCCCCGATCCATGTCGCGTGCGATCGGATCGTGACTCGCGAGGAGCGGCCCGAGCACCGCGCAGACCATCACGACGAGCACGAGCACGGCTCCGACGACGGCGCCACGATGGGCGAGGAACCGTCTGGCCGCCAGAATCACCGAGCGATCATAACGCGATGCAGTAGCCGGCGCGTCGCCGGCGCACGCGCGCGCGACCGGAGTGCGCCTCGTGCAGAAGCAAAACTCCTATTCGACCCCATGGATTGTATCCACCCTCGCACAGCTGTCGTCGGTGTGACGGACACAACGTCTCACCGTGAAGGCATCCACACTGCACGATTGCGACCCATGACCGACTTCCTCACGCTGCTACAGCGGGACCATCATGATCTCGAGGCCGGCCTGGACGAGTTGCTGGACGCGGCAACTGCCCAACAGATTCGCAGCGCCCTCGATGGTGTACGGCTCGGCCTTGCCGCGCACGCCGAGGCCGAAGATATCGTGATGTACGGCGCCCTCATGCACGCCGGTGCGCGCACCCTCCTCGAGCGCCTGGTCGCCCACGGTCGTGCGGCGCATACGCAGCAGGAGCGCGTGCTCGCCAGCGTCGTCTCGTCGCTGCCGGGTTCGGCTCCGTGGCGCGAACGGGTCAGGCTCCTGCGCGACATGGTTCGTGCGCACGCAGCGTACGAGGAACAGACAGTCGTTCCCGTCATCCGCGACCTCGAGCCGGTCCTGTACGGATCGCTCGCAGGAAAGTTTGCGACGGAGCGTCTCCGCCAACTCTCGATGATGCAGCCCTCGGCACAATTCTTCGTGCCCGAGCTGGCGCAGGCGAGCTAACGATCTGTGATGTCGCATTCGCAATGCGCCCCTCGGGAGGGTGAGGTCGAGGTGACGCGTCCGGAGCCGGCGCTGGAGCATGTGGCCGTCCTCGTCGTCGAGGACGAGCAGGACACTCGCGATCTGCTCGCGCTCGTCGTGTCGAGAGCCGGCTACTCCGTCCGCACCGCCGAGAACGGGCGCGAGGCGCTCGATCTCCTGAAGACGATCCGTCCGTCGCTCATCCTGCTGGATGTCCAGATGCCGGTGATGGACGGCGCCGAGTTCCGCCAGGCGATGCGGCGCGACCGCTCCCTGCTGACGATCCCGACCGTCGTGCTGACCGGCGCCGCCGTCGAGCCGATGCTCGACATCGCCGTCGACGAGGCGCTCCGCAAGCCGGTGAAGAGTGCCGATCTGCTGGCGATCGTGCGCCGTCACTGCGGCGACGCGCCGCACGCGTAGCGGTCGGTCAGGACATCCGGTCGAAGAACCGGATCATCACGATCGCAGCCGAGACCATACCGACGAGCAAACCGATGAGTAGGAAGTTGAACATGGACGCTCCATGATCACGCGGTGCAGCGCACGTGCCACGCCGGCTCAGGTCCGCGTGGGCTCGTCGAGGAGCCGGTAGCCGACGCCCGGCTCCGTCGTCAGCCAGCGAGGCCGCGCCGGATCCTCCTCGACCTTGCGGCGAAGCGCCGCCATGTGAACTCGCAGGTAGTGCGTCTGGTGCGTGCTCCGCGGGCCCCAGACCTCCTGCAGCAGCTGGCGGTGCGTCAGCACCTTGCCGGCATGGCGCGCGAGCAGCGAGAGCAGCTTGTACTCGATCGGTGTGAGGTGGACCGTCCGGCCGGCGACGCTCACCTCGTGCCGCGCCTGATCGATCCGGATCGTCCCGACGGCGAGCACCGGATCGTCCGGCGTGCGCTGCGCGCGTGCGTGGCGAAGCGCGACGCGGATGCGCGCGAGCAGCTCGCTCGTGCCGAACGGCTTCGTCAGGTAGTCGTCCGCGCCGGCGTCGAGGGCGGTGACCTTGTCGTCCTCGCGGTCGCGCGCGGACAGCACGATCACGGGCGCTGCCGACCACGTCCGCAACGTGCGGACGAATGTCAGGCCGTCGCCGTCCGGCAGCCCGAGGTCGAGCAGGATCGCCGACGGTACGCTCTCGGTTGCGAGGCGCTCGGCGGCCGCGAGCGTGCCCGCCTCGATCACGCGAAATCCGTGGCCGTGCAGGGCCGCCGACAGGAAGCGGCGCATCGCCGCCTCGTCCTCGACGACGAGCACCGTATCGGCGGCGGCCGTCACCACGCCCTCGCCAGCTCGCCGGTCGCGTCCTCGAGCGCGGGTGGCGTTCCGCGATCGGGCAGGCGCACGCGAAAGCTCGCGCCGCCGCCCGCACGCGGCGCTGCCTCGATCGTGCCGCCATGCGCGAGCGCGACCGCGCGACACACCGCGAGCCCGAGGCCGACGCCGCCGTCTCGCTTGCCGCAGCCGCGGAAGTACTTCTCGAACACCTGCTGCGGTGGGCCCGGCGGGAGACCCGGACCGCGATCGAGGGCCTCGACGATCGCGGCCGTCCCGTCGCGACGCGCGGACCTCGATCGGGCAGGCGCTCGGCGTGTGCTTCGCCGCGTTCTCGACGAGGTTGATCAGGAGCTGCTCGAACAGGATCGGATCGACATGCGCGAGATCGTCGGCCGCGACGACGGTCACCGGATGATCGGCGAGCTCGGGCTCGAGCCGACCGAGCGCGGATCCGACGAGCTCCTCGAGCGGCACCCACTCGCGCCGCGGCTCGGCGCCGGTCTCGACCTTCGTGATCGACAGGAGGTTCGTCAGGATGCGCGAGAGCCGCTGCGCCTCGCCGACGACCGTGTCGAGCGACTCGCGCTGCGTGCCACTCGCCTCGTCGCGCAGCGACGTCGCCATGCCCGTGATGACTGCAAGCGGCGTGCGAAGATCGTGCGATACCGACGACAGCAGCGTGCTCCGGAGCTCCTCGGCGCGCGCCTCGAGCGCCCGGTCGCGGCTCTCAGCCTCCGCGTCCCGCACGCGCTGCACGAGGCTACCGATCGCGATGCCGACCGCGAGCATCACGGCGAACGTGATGAGGAACGTGCGGTCGGCGACCGCGAACGCGTGGATCGGCTCGACGAAGAAGAAGTCGAACGCGGCCGCCGACAGCACCGCCGCGGTGAGGCCCGGCCCGCGGCCGCCGAGCGCAGCGACGAGCACGGCGAGCAGATAGACCATCGCCTGATCGGCGTGACTCGCGTACGGCGCGGCGACCTTGCCGCGCGCCGTCGCCGCGGCGACCGTCGCGACTGCGATCGCGTACGTACGGAACCGGCGGTGGCGCCGTTCAGGCACGGCTGGACCTTACCGCGCTTGTCGCGACCGCGCCGTGCGACGTCCGCGCCCACACCGACCGTGCCGATGATGATCGAGCCCGCGTAGATCTACAGCTCGATCTGCGCGCCGAGCTCGACGACGCGATTCGGCGGCAGGTTGAAGAACGCGGTCGGAGTGCGCCCGTTGCGCGCGAGGAACGCGAACAGCGTCTTGCGCCACGTGGCGAACCGGGTCTTGCCGGTGGTCAGGAGCGTCTCGCGGCCGAGGTAGTACGTCGTGTCCGCCGGCGCCGCGATCAGACCCTTCTTCTGGCACCGCGCGAGGATCTTGGGAACGTCGGCCTGCTGCATGAAGCCGGCGGTCGCGATCACGCGATAGAAGCCGTGTCCGAGGTCGCGCACCGTCAGCGACTGGTTGCCGACGACGTACGGCACGTTCTGCGTCAGCACCGAGAGCAGCACGACCTGCTCGTGCAGCACCTTGTTGTGCTTCACGTGGTGCAAGAGGACGTTCGGGATGCCGTCGGTGCCCGACGACATGAACACGGCGGTGCCGGGCACGCGCGGCAGCTGCTGCGTCGCCTCGTCCTCGAGGAACAGCTGATCGGCGAGCGCGCCGCCGGCGATCTTCGTCGCGAGCTCGCGACGGCCGCGCCACCACGTCGTCATCAGCACGAACAGCGCCGCGCCGACGGCGAGCGGGAACCAGCCACCGGCCGTGATCTTGACCGCGTTCGCCGAGAAGAACGTCAGGTCGATCACGATGAGGGGAATGAAGATCGCGAGCGCGTGGCCGAGCGAGTAGCGCCAGTTATGGCGACACACGAGGAGGTATAGGTACGACGTGATCGCCATCGTGCCCGTGACCGCGATGCCGTACGCCGCCGCGAGGTTCGAGCTCGACTCGAACACGAGCACGAGCGCGATGCACGCCACCATCAACAGGTGGTTCACCTCGGGGATGTAGATCTGGCCCTCGATCTTGCTCGACGTGTGGATGACCTTGACGCGAGGTATGAAGCCGAGTTGGACGGCCTGGCTCGTCAGCGAGAACGCGCCGGAGATCAGGGCCTGCGACGCGATGATCGCCGCCGCGGTGGCGAGCAGCATCATCGGAATGATCATCGCCTGCGGCACGAGGCCGTAGAACGCGTTCGACACGCCCGTGCCCTGCTCGAGGAACAGCGCGCCCTGGCCGAAGTAGTTCAGCAGGAGGCCCGGAAACACGACGGCGGACCACGCGATCCGGATCGGCGTCTTGCCGAAGTGACCCATGTCCGCGTAGAGCGCCTCGGTGCCAGTCACGCACAGGACGATCGAGCCGAGCAGCAGGAACGTGTGCACGTTGCCGTTCGCGAGGAACAGCACCGCGTGGTGAGGGCTGATCGCCTCGAGCACGACCGGGTTACGCACGATGAACGGCAGGCCCGCGGCACCGATCGTGATGAACCACGCGAGCATCACCCAGCCCGCGATCGCCCCGATCTTCGCGCTGCCGAACCGCTGCACGGAGAACAGCGCGACGAGCACGACGACGGTGGCCGGCACGATGAAGCTGTGCAGCTGCGGGTTGTACTCCGAGAGACCTTCCATCGCGCCGAGGACCGAGATCGCCGGCGTGATCACGCCGTCGCCGTACAAGAGGCCCGCGCCGAACAGCGCGAGCAGGATCGGGACGGCGAGCCGACCTGACTTCTTCACCTTCTGGGCGACGAGCGCCGCGAGCGCGAGGATGCCGCCCTCACCGCGGTTGTCCGCGCGGAGCACGAGCACCAGGTACTTCACGACGACGATCAGCATCAGCGACCAGAACACCAGCGACAGGACGCCGAGGATGTTCGGCAGGTCGGGCGTGACCGCGTGCTTGTTCCTCGACACGATCAGGCACTGGTTCAGCGCGTACAGCGGCGAGGTACCGAGGTCACCGTAGACAACACCGAGCGCGCCGAGCGAGAGCCAGAGCAGCTCCTTGCGCGACGCCGGCACATGCGCGTGCGGACCGTGTGCCGCACCAACAGCTAGCTCGCTCACGGAACGAGCTAACTAGACCACGCGGCGCTCGCGACGCAGCGTCTCGCGGCGCCGTGACCCCGAATCTTAACGCGTTCTTTACAGCTCGATCTGCAGGCCGAGCTCGACGACGCGGTTCGGCGGCAGGTTGAAGAACGCCGTCGGTGGGCGCGCGTTGCGTGCGAGGAACGAGAACAGCAGCTTGCGCCACCTCGCGAGGCCGGACTTGCCGCTCGTCAGCAGCGTCTGGCGGCCGAGGTAGTACGTGGTATCGCTCGCGTTGACGAGGAGGTCGTGCTTCTCGCAGCGCGCGAGGATCTTGGGGACGTTCGGCTGCTGCATGAAGCCGACGCGCGCGATCACGCGATAGAAGCCGAGCGACTTCGGCTGCTCGCCCTCCTCGCCGTAGGTCAGCTCGCGCACCTCGAGCGACTTGTTGCCGGTCACGAACGGCACGTTCTGCGTCGAGATCGACAGCAGCACGACCTGCTTGTGCAGCACCTTGTTGTGCTTCACGTGGTGCAAGAGGACGTTCGGCATGCCGTCGGTGCCCGACGACATGAACACGGCCGTACCGCTGACGCGCGGCAGGTGCGTCGCGCTGATGTCCTGGAGGAACAGCTCGTCGGGCATCGTGCCGCCCTCGAGGATCTTCGACAGCTCGACGCGGCCGCGCCACCACGTCGTCATGATCGCGAACATGCCGAGGCCGACGGCGAGCGGGAACCAGCCTCCGTCGGCGATCTTGCTGAAGTTCGCCGAGAAGAACGAGTAGTCGATCACGATGAGCGGGATGTACAGGCCGAGGGCGGCGCGCCGCGACCAGCCCCAGTTGACGCGGCAGATCCGGAAGAACAGGAACGACGTGATCGCCATCGTGCCGGTCACCGCGATGCCGTACGCGGCCGCGAGCTTCGTGCTCGAGCCGAACGCGAAGACGAGCGCGAGGCACGAGACCATCAGGATCCAGTTGATCTCCGGGATGTAGATCTGACCCTCGGCCTTGCTCGACGTGTGGACGACCTTGACGCGCGGCAGGTAGCCGAGCTGCACCGCCTGGTTCGCCAGCGAGAACGCGCCGGAGATCAGCGCCTGCGACGCGATGATCGCGGCCATCGTCGCGAGGATGACCATCGGGATCAGCAGCGGGGTACCCGAGACGAGGTCGTAGAACGCGTTCGTCACGTGCGCGCCCTCGTGGAGGTAGAGCGCGCCCTGGCCGAAGTAGTTGAGGAGCAGGCCGGGGAACACGACGAACGACCACGCGATCCGGATCGGCGAGCGCCCGTAGTGACCCATGTCGGCGTACAGCGCCTCGCAGCCGGTGATGCAGAGGACGACCGAGCCGAGCAGCAGGTAGCCCTGCATGCCGTGTGTCGCGAGGAACATCGCGCCGTAGTGCGGCGACAGCGCCTTCAGCACCTCCGGGTACTTCACGATGTACGGCACGCCGATCGCGGCCATCGAGAAGAACCACAGCAGCATGATCGGGCCGAAGACGACGCCGATCTTGCCGGTGCCGTGCTTCTGCACCCAGAACAGACCGACGAGGATCACGACCGAGATCGGGATGATGAGCGACGCGAAGCTCGAGTTCTGCTCCTTCAGGCCCTCGACCGCCGACATCACCGAGATCGCCGGGGTGATGATGCCCTCGCCGAACAGAAGGCCCGTGCCGAACAGCGCGAGCAGGATCGGGATCGCCAGGCGTCCGCGCGACGGCGGCTGCTTCTGCGCGACGAGGGCCGCGAGGGCCCGCGTGCCGCCTTCGCCCTTGTTGTCGGCGCGGAGGACGAACACGAGGTACTTCACGATCACGACGAGGATCAGCGACCAGACGAACAGCGACAGGATGCCGAGGATGTTGTCGGCCTCGATGACCCGCTGGACGGCGGGGCCGGCCGGGCCGAACACGAGGTTGCCCGTCTCGACGGCGGCGTGATGCGGGTTCTGGTGGGTAAAACACTCGCGCATCGCGTACAGCGGCGACGTTCCGATATCGCCGTAGACGATGCCCAGGGCGCCCAGCGACAGCCAGGCGAGCTCCTTGCGCGAGTGAGGATGGTGCCCGGTCCCATGGACACCATGCCCGTGGGACGAGTGGACACCGGTGTGGTCGCGGCGTCGGGCTCCCGACTCGTTGACCTTGACGGCAGGTTCAGTCACGGGACCCCCTCTTAGTACCAGAGCCGCCGGGGTTGACAGTGATCCCGAGGGCGGGATATCGCATCCCCCACTTCCCGCAGGAGAACGCCGTGAATCTGAACACTTGGAGAGGTCTGCGCGTTGCTTTTATCGCGCTCGTCATGATCGCGTTTGCCGCGTGTGACAAGGGCAAGAGGACCGAG
>JAEWJO010000583.1 GCA_023386455.1 Pseudomonadota bacterium
GGCCCCGGTCGCGGTCACGCCGCCGCCCGCGGCCGAGCCCGAGGCGCCAAAGATCCCGATCACGACCGCGCCGTCGACGCTACCGCCGCCAAAGAAGCAGGCCGCGACCACGAGCGGTCCAACGCCCGCGTGCCCGCAGTGCGAGGCGCCAATGGCCTGGGTCGAGGAGCACCTGCGGTTCTATTGCAAGAGCTGCAGGATGTACTTCTAAGCTCGTTGCATAGCTGCGCTCGTGATCGAGCGCGCAGCCTTGCCATGTCCCCTGAGAGGGTGTCCCCCAACCGATAGCCGGACACGCCTCCCCTGAGAGGGTGTCCCCCAACCGATAGCCGGACACGCCCGAACACGACGCCGCGAGGATCCCGATCACGACCGCGCCCTCAATGACTACTTCTAGTCCCCTGAGAGGGTGTCCCCCAACCGATAGCCGGACAGAATGTCCGGCATCCGGCGGACTTCGGACGAATGGGCACCCAACGCCGCGAGAAGGCACGAGGTCGGTGTGGGCCTTGATCGTGCTCTACGCCCACGCATGGCCCAACCGCTGCGCTGGTATCAGCCCGATGTCATCTATGAAGCGACGACGCGAACGATTCAAGAGCGCTTCCTATTGCGACCGAGCGAGGAGAGTCGTGCGCTCATTCTCGGCGTGATCGCGCGCGCGATGCTGCTCTATACGACGGTGCGGGTGTACGCGTTCACGTTTCTCTCGAACCACTATCACCTGCTCGTGTCCGCATCGCACCCTGAGGAGCTCGCTCTGTTCTTCGGCTTCGTGAACGGAAACATCTCGCGAGAGATGGGACGGATACACGGATGGAAGGGCTCGTTGTGGGGACGGCGCGTGCGACCAACTCCGATCCTTGATCCTGAGGCCGCAGTCGCGCGCCTGCGCTACGTCCTCAGCAATGGAGTGAAGGAGGGGCTGGTTTCTTCTCCGCGCGAATGGCCGGGCGCCACGTCCGTGCATGGCTTGCTCGGTGACATGCGGCTCGAGGGAACGTGGATCGATCGCGACGCCCATCGGCGCGCGCGTGTGAAGGATCCGAACGTTGGTATCGAGGCATTCAGCACGCCCGTCGAGGTCGAGCTCTCGCCGCTGCCGCAATGGGAATCTCTCGATGCCGCCGAGTTGCGTCAGAAGTACGAAGAGATCGTCCGTGATGTGGAAGCTGAGGGTGCGCAGCGCGAGCTCGCCTTCGTCGGCCGCGACGCCTTGATGAGCCAGGATCCCCATGCATCCCCAGACGCCCCGAAGCGCGCAACGGCGCCGCTGTGCCACACGACGTCCATCGCTCTACGCCGCGCGTTCAAGCAGGCATATCGCGAGTTCGTTGCGGCGTATCGGAATGCGGTTGCGCGCGTGCGCGCAAAGACCGAGACCTACGAGGCGCTGTACCCCGAAGGATCGTTTCCTCGGCCTCGCATGTTTCGGCAGGTGACCGCTCCCTTTGTTGCATCGGTCGCCGCTGCCCTCGATCGTGTGCCGCGTCTGGCTGTCGGTTGGGGGACACCCTTGTGACCCTTGTGAGGGCGGTTGCGCCCGTGCGCGCGAGACCGAGACCTACGAGGCGCTGTACCCCGAAGGATCGTTTCCTCGGCCTCGCATGTTTCGGCAGGTGACCGCTCCCTTTGTTGCATCGGTCGCCTGCCCTCGATCGTGTGCCGCGTCCGGCTGTCGGTTGGGGGACACCGTGTGAGGGCTGCGGCCCTCGATCGTGCCCGTGTGAGGGCTGCGGCCGTCGATCGTGTGCCGCGTCCGGCTGTCGGTTGGGGGACACCCGTGTGAGGGCATGAGCCGTCGACGAATCCGCCGCCATCGCCATCGCACTCGGTGCCGCACTCCGCGACCGGTTCACTGTACTTCAGAAGATCGGACCGTCGCTCGGCGCGGGCGGCACGAGGAAGAACACGTCGCGCTCGTCGAGCTGCGTGACACCGTCGCCATAGACCTTCACCTTCGCGCGGAACATCTGCGGCATGTCGGTCGCCGGCACGGTCGTGTTCGGCTTCGAGACAACCTTCCAGCAGACCGGCGTGCCGGTGCGGACCTGGAGGTACTTGTCCTTGAACGTGTCGGAGTTGGTATCGACGTCGTTCAGCATGTTCGCGCACTGGGCGTTGCCGAGCTGCAGGGTCTCGAGATGATCGACGAACGACGCGATCGCGTCGACGCTATCGGACGCGTCATCGACAGGGACGGCGTTGATATCGAGCGGCAGGCCGTTGGCGAGGGCGCGGATTCCGTTCTCGATCGCGGTCGCGGCGTTGGCGTCAGCGCCGTTGAACACGAGCGGCGCGTTGCCATTTGTCACGTCGATCGCGCCCGTGTCGCTGGCCATCGTGCGCAGATCGAAGTCGACCTGGGTGCCAGCCACGCCGGTACCGAGGATACCGACGAGGCGCGCCTTCGCCGCGAGGAATGCCGGCTTTACAATCGTGCCCCAGTTTGGCGTCTTGTACGGGTCGCCGCCGGTGATCGGAGTCTCGTCTGTCGCCAGCAGAACGACGGGCAATGCGCCCTGGCGGAAGCAGGGATAGCCGAACGTATTGTAGCCAGCGACTTGAGCGGGTGAGCCGTTACACGTCGAGCGGGCCGGAACGGAGCCAAGGCCGAAGGCCGAGCCGCCCAGGCCTGTGACGGCAGCGTAGGTGCCGAACGTCAGGGTCTCGCTGCAGCAACCGCCGGGCTCCGTGAAGGTCGGGATGCCCGTCGAGAAGTTCGGCGCCCGCTGGACATCGATGAGGTTTCGGTACGAGTCCGCGCCCGAACCCTGATAGCCGATCGTACCCGCGCCGGCCCAGAGGTCGGGGATGCACGTCGCCGGGTTGCCGGTACCGAATGGCGGACAGGTCAGGTGAGACACCGCCGTCGCGAGGTTGTTCTTCACCGCGGCGTACTCGCCCGACATCGTGCCGGAGCGATCGAGCAGGACGTACATGTCGACGGCCTGCAGCTTCGTCGAGAAGTCGAGGTCGTCGTCGAGCGGCGACTGCGGATTCATGTACGGCTCGACGAACACGAAGTCGCCGTTTGCCTGCGGGTTGTCGGCGGCGTCGGTCGGGTCGGTGCCGGCGGCGACCTCGATCAGGTCGCTGACGCCATCGCCGTCGGTGTCGCTGTTGGTCGCGCTGCTCTCGCCGGCGTCGGTGACACCGTTGCAGTTGGCGTCTTCGGCGCCGTCGGGAACGCCATCATCGTCGCTGTCGCGATCGATGAAGTCGTAGTGATGATCCATGTCGGTATCGGCCGGCGGGTTGCCGCGCGCCTCGATCGCGTCCGGGATGCAGTCGCCGTCGCTGTCGGTGTCGACGTAGTTGCCGGTGCCATCGTGATCGTAGTCATCGGCGGTCTCGAACGAGTCGACGATGGAGTCGTCGTCGCTGTCGGTGTCGCGGAAGTCGGGCGTGCCGTCACCGTCGGTGTCGAGCGGCTGCGCGGCGTTCGGACCGAGCTCGACGACGTCGTTGATCGAGTCGCCGTCATCGTCGAGGTCCTGGAAGTTCGCGACCGAATCACCGTCGGTGTCGTCGAGACCGTCGACCGTGTCGCTGCGACCGTTGTCGTCGCTGTCGAGGTCGCGGAAGTCCGGCGTGCCGTCGGCGTCGGAGTCGAGCGGCGCGGTCGCGGTATCGCCGTCACCCGCCTCGCGGTAATCGGGGATGCCGTCGCCATCGCTGTCGTCGTCGAGGTAGTCGGGCGTGCCGTCGCCGTCGGTGTCGACGGCGGAGGCGATGCCTTCGTCGGCGTCGGAGATCATGTCCCCGTCGGCGTCGCCCTCGCTCCCGGTGGTGTCATCGCCACCGCCCGAGGAGGCAGGGCCGCAAGCGACAACGAAGACGAGGGCAGCACAGACGGACCCCAGTTTCATGATCGCAACGATACCAAGCGGCGTGCCAATGCGCGCGTTCTCGACGGGTATCGCTGGGTCTCGTTCGGTATCGCTATCACCGCGGAAGCAATCCGGCGCGCGTCGCGTAGGCCGATGTGGGCAAGAGTCGCTGCGGACAACTGACCTCCTTCGATTGTCCTCAGTTAGGATGCGCGCGCGATGGGAACGCTCCTCCTGATCCGGCACGGCCAGGCCTCGTATGGCGAGGCGGACTACGATCGGCTGTCGGCGCGGGGTCAGGAGCAGGCACGCGCGCTCGGACGTTTTCTCGCCAGCGTGCGCGTCCACCACGTCTTCGTCGGGCCACTCCGCCGACATCAGCAGACACTCGCCGGCGCCGTCGAGGGAGCCGCGGGAGGGATGCCCGAAGCGACGACGCTCGACGAGCTGTCGGAGTACCCGGCGTTCGAGCTGCTGCAGCACTTCATGCCGCGGCTCGTGGCGGAGGACCCGCGCTTTGCGGAGCTGACGAAGACGCCGACGCGGGAGCTCGCGAATGCGGCATTTCACACGATGCTCGGCAAGTGGGCGCGCGACGAGTGGCGCGTCGATGGCGTCGAGCACGTCGAGGCGTTCGCCGACCGCGTGCGGCGCGGGCTCGACCAGGTCGTCCGCGAGGTGAAGAGCGGCGCGACCGCCGCGGTGTTCACGTCGGCGGGGCCGATCGGCGTCGCGATCGGGCTCGTGTTCGGTGCGTCGCCGCACCACATGGTCCGGACGAGCATCGTCGTCCGCAACGCATCGATCAGCGAGCTGAAGTTTCGCTCGCACGAGTTCGACTGGCATCCCGAGCGCGTCTCTCTCGTCACGTTCAACCAGACTCATCACCTGCCGCCCGAGCTGCACACGGAGTACTAAGATGGACTTCGCCATTCCCGAGTCCGTTCGACCCTTGCTCGACAAGATCGAACGCTTCATCGCCGACGTCGTCATGCCCGCCGAGCACGAGGTGCTCGAGAAGGGGTGGAACGCCGCCGCGCCCGTGCTCGACGACCTCCGCGCGAAGTGCAAGGCGGCCGGGCTTTGGGGACCGCAGCTGCCGAAGGACATCGGCGGCATCGGCCTGAATCTCGTCGAGCATGGCCTCGTGTCGGAGCGCCTCGGCCGGTCGCCGCTCGGCCACTACGTGTTCGGCGCGCAGGCACCCGACGCCGGCAACATGGAGATCCTCCACAAGTTCGGCACGCCGGCACAGAAGGAGCGCTGGCTCGGCCCGCTGTCGCGCGGCGAGATCCGGTCGTGCTTCTCGATGACCGAGCCGGAGAACCCGGGCTCGAACCCGACGATGCTGTCGTGTACGGCCGTGAAGGACGGCGACCACTACGTCGTCAACGGCCACAAGTGGTTCACGAGCTCCGCCGACGGTGCAGCATTCGCGATCGTGATGGCGGTGACGGCTCCCGACGCGTCGCCGCACGCACGCGCCTCGATGATCATCGTGCCGACCGATGCGCCGGGCTTCGACCTCGTGCGCAACATCAAGATCATGGGCGACGCCGGCGACGGCTGGGCGAGCCACTCGGAAATCTGGTACCGCAACGTCCGCGTGCCCGTGGAGAACCGGCTCGGACCGGAGAACGCCGGCTTCATGATCGCGCAGGAGCGCCTCGGCCCCGGCCGCATCCACCACTGCATGCGCTGGATCGGCATCTGCGAGCGCGTGTTCGACACGATGTGCAGGCGGATCGCGACCCGCAAGATCGACGACGAGAAGACGCTCGCGACGCGCCAGATCGCGCAGGCGTGGGTCGCCGAGGCACGCGCCGAGATCGATGCGGCACGGCTCATGGTGCTCAACGCGGCTTGGACGATCGAGAACAAGGGCTTCCAGAACGCGCGCGATCAGGTCTCGCTGATCAAGTTCTACGTCGCGAACGTCATGCTGCAGCTCGTCGACAAGGCGATCCAGATGCACGGCGCGCTCGGCATCACGAGCGACACGGTGCTCGCGCACTACTACGTGCACGAGCGCGGCGCGCGCATCTACGACGGTCCGGACGAGGTCCACAAGATGGTCGTCGCGAAGCGCATCCTCGCGAGGTACGCATGAGCGAGGATGCGGCGAAGCCCGTCCGCAAGGGCGAGGAGCTCGACCTGCCGGCGCTGTCCGCGTATCTCGATCGCGAGCTCGGCGCGCACGGCGCGGTCAGCGTCGAGCAGTTCCCCGGCGGCCACTCGAACCTGACGTACCTCGTCCACCACGGCGAGCGCGAGTACGTGCTCCGGCGGCCGCCGTTCGGCAGCAAGGTGAAGAGCGCGCACGACATGGGCCGCGAGGTGAGTGTTCTGTCGAAGCTGGCGCCGGTGTACGCGCGCGCGCCGAACGTGATCGCGTACAGCGACGACGCGGCGGTGCTCGGCGCGCCGTTCTATCTGATGGAGCGCCGGCGCGGCGTGATCCTGCGCCGCGATCTGCCGCCGGGTCTGTCGCCCGAGAAGATCCGCCACCTGTGCAACGAGCTCGTCGATGCGCTCGTCGATCTCCACGCCGTCGATTACGCCGCGGCGGGCCTCGGCGACTTCGGCAAGCCCGCCGGCTACATCGCTCGCCAGGTGAAGGGCTGGAGCGAGCGCTACGTCGGCTCGCAGACCGACGACATCGCCGCGATGACCTCGGTCGCCGCGTGGCTCGCCGAGCACGAGCCAGCCGAGGGCGCGCCGTCGCTCATCCACAATGACTTCAAGTTCGACAACGTCATCTTCGATGCCGAGCTCGAGACGATCACCGGCGTGCTCGACTGGGAGATGGCGACGATCGGCGACCCGCTCATGGATCTGGGCGGCGCACTGTCGTACTGGGTCGAGTCGACCGACCCGCAGGTGTTCCAGATGCCGATCTTCGGCGTGACGATGAAGCCGGGCATGTTCACGCGCACCGACTTCGCGGCCCGCTACTTCGAGCGGTCGGGCCGGAGCACCGACCAGATCGTCTTCTATTACGCGTTCGGTCTGTTCAAGACCGCGGTGATCCTCCAGCAGATCTACTACCGCTTCGCGAAGGGGATCACGTCGGACCCGCGGTTCGCGCCGTTCATTCACGTCGTTCGCGCTCTCGGCGAGCAGGCGCAGCGCTCGATCGACAACCGCGCGATCTAGGGTCGAGGCTGCTGCGGACCCCGCCTGCAGGATCTGCAGGACCCTGCGGTTCCGGCAGCCAAGTTAGGCCAGTTCACATGTGATATCGGCAGGTTGCGCGCTGGCGCAGCGGCTGCACTATCTCCGGTTCGAAGCCGGTTGGCTTCCACTTCAGGAGACTCGCCATGTCGAAGATCAAAGCTGTGCTCGTGACCCTCATGCTCGGTAGCTCGTCGGCGGCCATGGCCGACTCGGCGGTGTCCTTCACCGCGCAGGCGAACCTCGCGTTCGGGACGCGCGTGTCGGCTCCGATCACTCGCGACCACCGCACCGACCAGGCGTATCAGATGCCTGGCAGCCGCTACACCTCGTGGATCTCGCTCGGCTCGCCGCTGTCGCTCAGCGCGGGCGTCTCCACGGTCCGCCCGTCGCTCACGAACATCACCGAGCTCCGCCTCCAGGCGAGCAGCGGTATGTCGTACGTCCGCACGGTGCAGATCCGGTTCCGCGACGACTCGGTGCAGAACATCAACCTCAACCAGTGGATCACGTCGAACGACCGCATGATCAACGTCTCGCTCAAGGCGAACCGCTACGGCGTCGACTCGATCACTGTCCGTGGCTCGGCGGCGCGCAACGCGAAGTACCAGATGTTCGCGCAGGGCACCGCGGTCGCCGAGGTCCCGCCGCCGGTGTACCAGCCGCCCGTGTACCAGCCGCCGGTTTACCAGCCGCCGATCTACCAGGGCCTCTCGATCGGTTCGGGCATGAGCTTCCTCGGGACGGACGGCCGCCGCTTCATGAGCGTCGGCGCTGACAAGGGAACGTTCCGCACGCTGCGCCTGCAGGGCGAGTCCGGCAGCACCTTCGTCCAGATGGTGAAGGTCTCGTTCACGAACGGTACGGAGCAGTTCCTGGGCGCGGTTCACCAGACGCTCGGCCGCGGTCAGTCGATCGACATCCCGCTCGACGGCAACGGCAAGAACAGCATCCTCCAGGTGACCGTGTGGACCGCCGATAGCGGCATGCCGATCACCACCGCGACGGGAACGTTCAACGCGTCGCTGCTGTAACGCTCGCCCGCTCCCCACGTGAAC
>JAEWJO010000085.1 GCA_023386455.1 Pseudomonadota bacterium
GTCGGAGGTCGGCGTGATCCTCGGCGACGTGCCGATCGGCACGACCGCCGCCGACGCCCAGCACGCGGTCCGCCTGGTCACGCTGCTGAACGACTGCACGCTGCGTAACCTGATCCCCGACGAGCTCGCGAAGGGCTTCGGCTTCTTCCGGAGCAAGCCGGCAACCGCGTTCGCGCCGTTCGCGATCACGCCCGACGAGCTCGGCGATGCGTGGCGCGGCGGCCGTGCACACGTCCGCGTCCGCACCGTCTACAACGACCAGCAGGTCGGCGACTGCGAGGCCGGGCCCGAGATGCACTTCTCGTTCTACGACCTCATCCACTTCATCGCGAAGACGCGCCGGTTCACGGCCGGCACGATCCTCGGCTCGGGGACGGTCTCCAATGCCGAGCGCGCGCGCGGCATCTCGTGCCTCGCCGAGCGCCGCATGATCGAGACGATCGAGGGCGGCAAGCCGCAGACCCCGTTCATGGTGGTCGGCGATCACATCGAGATCGAGGCGTACGATCCGACCGGCGCGAGCCCGTTCGGCCGGATCGATCAGCGCGTCGTCGCCGCCGGACCTCCGTCACCGGAACGAGCGGAGCGAGGAAGGTGACTGGATGAAGCTCGTCCTCCACAACTACTGGCGGTCGTCGGCGAGCCATCGCGTTCGCATCGGCCTCGGGCTCAAGAAGCTCCCGTACGAGTACGTCGTCATCAACATCCTCAAGAAGGATCAGAACGCCGACGCGTATCGCGAGCGCAACCCGATGCAGCAGGTGCCGACGCTCGAGGTCACCGAGGACGACGGCACGGTCCGCGCGCTGACGCAGTCGCTGCCGATCCTCGAGTACCTCGACGAGCGGTTCCGCGAGCCGGCGATTTTGCCTTCCGATCCATACCTGCGCGCGCGCTGCCGCGGCCTCGCCGAGATCATCAACTCGGGCATCCAGCCGCTGCAGAACCTGACGACGACGAACCAGGTGAAGGCGTTCGGCGGCGACGCCGCGGTGTGGCCGAAGAGCTTCATCGCGGACGGTCTGGTCGCGTTCGAGCGCGCCGCGAGCGACGTCGCGGGCACGTTCTGCGTCGGCAACATGCCGACGATCGCGGACTGCTGCCTCATCCCTCAGCTCGCGTCGGCGCGCCGGTTTGGCGTCGACGTCGGCAAGCTCTCGCTCCTGCTCGCGATCGAGGAGCGCTGCATGGCGATCCCCGCATTCGCCGATGCAATGCCCGATCGCCAACCCGACGCGGTGAAGTAAGGACACGTCATGGCAAAGCTCGAATCTCTCGGCATCAAGCGCCTCGAAGGCATCCACTACTACGTGCGCGACCTCGAGCGGTCGCGTCAGTTCTATACCGGCAAGCTCGACTTCGCCGAGACCTGGCGCAGCTCGCCTGACCTCGAGAAGTCCGGCCGCCAGAAGTCGGCGTGCTTCTCCGCCGGCAACATCAACGTCGTCTGCTCGAGCCCGGTCGGCGAGGGTGGCCGCGCGGCGCGCTTCCTGTCGAAGCACCCCGACGGCGTCGGCACGCTGATCTTCGAGGTCGAGGACATCGCGAAGACGTTCCGTCTACTCGAGGAGCGCGGCGGCACGCCGATCGACGACATCCAGACGTTCACCGACGACGGCGGCACGCTCCGCCAGTTCTCGATCACCACGCCGTTCGGCGACTGCACGTTCCGGTTCCGCGAGCACCGCGGCTACAAGGGCCTGTTCCCGAACGCCGTGCCGGTCGCTCCGACGCCCGGTGTCGGCACGAACAAGTTCGGCTTCCAGGAGATCGACCACGTCACGTCGAACTTCCAGACGATGAAGCCGATGCTGCTGTGGCTCGAGCACGTCATGGGCTTCGAGCAGCTGTGGAAGGTCGACTTCCACACCTCCGACGTCGACCCCGCGCGCAAGACCGGCTCCGGCCTCAAGTCGATCGTGATGTGGGATCCGGCGTCGAACGTGAAGTTCGCGAACAACGAGCCGTCGCGGCCGTACTTCAAGAGCTCGCAGATCAACATCTTCAACGAGGAGCTCCGCGGTGACGGCGTCCAGCACGTCGCGCTGACGGTCGGCGACATCGTGTCCGCGGTCCGCGCGCTGCGCGGCAACGGCGTCACGTTCATGCCGACGCCGGGCACGTACTACGAGATGCTGCCGGACCGCATCGCGCAGAGCGGCATCAAGAAGATCGACGAGGACCTCGGCATCCTGAAGGACCTCGAGATCCTCGTCGACGGTGACCACTTCCACGCCTACATGCTGCAGATCTTCCTCAAGGAGTCGTCGGGCCTCTACGCCGACGCGAGCGCGGGACCGTTCTTCTACGAGATCATCCAGCGCAAGGGCGATCGCGGCTTCGGTGCGGGCAACTTCCGCGCGCTGTTCGAGAGCATCGAGCGCGATCAGCGGGACCGGGGCCTCATCTGATGCTCGACCGGATGCAGGTCGGCGACGTCGCGCGCAAGCACCACATCCAGCTGCGTGGCACCGACGGCGCGCTCCGGTTCGAGGAGTGCTTCACGCGCGACGGCTTCGACGGTCCGTACACGATCCTCTATCACCTGCGTCGCCCGCACACCCAGCGCGTCACGCAGGCGACGCACGGCTGGGCCGGCCCGGTCGCCGCGCCCGAGCGCGCACTCGCGAAGCGCCACTACCGCACCGGCGAGCTGGTCGGGAAGGGCGGCCCGCAGATCGACGCGCGCGTCGCGCTGCACTTCAACGCCGACCTCACCGCGGGCGTCGCGTTCCCGACCGAGCCCGATCCGGTCTACGTCGTCAACGGCGATGCCGACGAGCTCGTCTACATCCACAAAGGAGGGGGCACGCTGCGCTCGCTGCTCGGCGACGTCACGTTCGCTCAGGGCGACTACGTGTTCGTGCCGCGCGGCCTCCTGCACAGGTTCATCCCGCAGGGCGAGCAGCACTGGTTCTGGTTCTCGCTCGACGGTGGCCTCCACATCCCGAAGCAGTGGCGCAACGAGGTCGGTCAGCTCCGCATGGATGCGCCGTACAGCGAGCGCGACTTCAAGCGCCCGCAGCTGCGCGCGCCGTACGACGAGAACATCCGCGACATGGTCGTCCGCCGCAATCGCGCGTGGCACGGCTTCTCGCTGCAGGATTCGCCGCTCGATGTCGTCGGCTGGGACGGCGCGGTCTATCCGTGGGCGTTCCCGATCCTCGCGTTCCAGCCTCGCGTGTCGTCGGTGCACCTGCCGCCGACGTGGCACGGCACGTTCGCCGCGCGCGGTGCGCTGATCTGTAGCTTCGTGCCGCGGCTCGTCGACTTCCACCCGGAAGCGATTCCGTGCCCGTACCCGCACAGCTCGACGCACTGCGACGAGATCATCTTCTACTGCGACGGCAACTTCACGTCGCGCAAGGGCGTCGGCCCCGGCTCGATCTCGCATCACCCGATGGGCGTGCCGCACGGCCCTCACCCGGGTGCGTACGAGAAGTCGATCGGCACGACGCGCACCGACGAGCTCGCGGTCATGTGCGACACGTTCTTGCCGCTGCAGGTCACGACCGCGGCGCTCGGCGTCGAGGACGGCGGCTATCACGACTCGTTCCTCTGACGCGGCCGATCACTTCAGCTCGTAGCGCCGGATGTGCGCGACGAACGCGGTCGCGAACCGATGCACGAGCTGGCGCGTCGACTCGTCGGTCAGCCGGCCTTCCTTGTCGAATCGCTCGTGGGCGCGCGGGATCAATACCTCGGGCTGGCTCATGCACGGCGTGTCGCTGTAGACGAGCATCTGGCGCATGTGGAGCTGGGCGCGCATCGTGCCGCTCATCCCGGTCGCCGCGCCGACGAGCGCGACCGGCTTGCCGCGCAGCGGCGAGCTGATCGGCGGGCGCGACACCCAGTCGAGCGCGTTCTTGAGGCCGCCGGGGATCGAGTAGTTGTACTCGGGCACTGCGAACACGACGCCGTCGGCCGACGCGATCGCCGACTTGAGCGTCATCACGGGCGTCGGATCCTCGAGGTCGCTGTTGAAGATCGGGAGCGTCTCGAGGCCCTCCCACGCGGTGAACACCGTCCCTTCGGGCAGGTTCTCGCCGACCGTCCGCAAGAGCGCGCGATTGAGCGACGACCGGCGCGTACTGCCGCAGATGCCCAGGACTTTCACGGCCGTCATGGAGAACGTCGACGGTAACCAAATTCGCGGCGCGCCGTATACTGGCCATCATGTTCTTCTCCACGAAGAAGCTCCGCATGCCTGCCCCCGACGAGGCGCTGCGTGGGCGAGCTGCGAAGATGCCCGTCGGGGACACGCACTTCGTCAACGGTCACCGGATCACCGCGCCGTTCCCCGACGGCCTCGAGCTGGCGATGTTCGGGATGGGCTGCTTCTGGGGCGCCGAGCGCAAGTTCTGGCAGACGCCCGGCGTCTACTCGACCGCCTCGGGCTACGCGGGCGGCTACACGCCGAACCCGACATACGAGGAAGTCTGCTCGGGGATGACCGGCCACAACGAGGTCGTACTCGTCGTCTACGACCCGAAGCAGATCAGCTACGACAAGCTCCTCAGCGTGTTCTGGGAGAGCCACGATCCGACGCAGGGCATGCGCCAGGGCAACGACGCGGGTACGCAGTACCGGTCGGGCATCTACGCATTCACGCCCGCGCAGAAGGCCGCGGCCGAGGCGTCGAAGACGATGTACCAGCAGCGCCTGACCGCCGCCGGTCACGGCACGATCACGACCGAGATCATCGACGCGCCCGAGTTCTATTACGCCGAGGACTATCACCAGCAGTATCTCGGCAAGAACCCCGGTGGCTACTGCGGCATCGGCGGCACCGGTGTCAGCTGTCCGATCGGCCTCGGCGCCGCCGCGCACTGATGCACTCGAGGTGCAACGTCCGGCCCCGAGCCGGATCGTGATTTACACCGCCCGGTCCCTCGATGTACGACCGGGCGATGATGAGGACGCGATGGATGGCCGTCGCTGCGCTCGCGCTGTGCGCGTGCGGCGATGACGGCGCGAAGGTGGTGCCCGACGCTCGGCTCGAAGGCTTCGACGAGCCCGACCTCGTCTGCCCGGGCGGACCGGCGTGCCAGAGCGCGGGGGACGGACAGCTGAAGGTTGGCGCCGCCAAGCGCACGTGGACTCCGCAGAACTTCGAGACGTACACCGACGAGAACAACGATCGCGAGTGGCAGACCACCGAGCCCTTCACCGACCTCAACGGCAACGGCAAGTTCGACGGCGTCTGGCTGTTCGGTGGCGGCCGCGCCGCCCTCGGTGTCACGACCGACGTCGAGGTTCGCGCGATGGCGTTCGTCGAGGGCGACATGACATTCGTCCTCTGTTACGTCGACGCCGTCGGCATGTTCGCGGGCGACCTCGACAACATCCGCGCGAACCCGCTGCTCGCCAACCTCGACATCGACCACATCACGATCGGCTCGACGCACGCGCACGACGCGCCCGACACCGCCGGCATCTGGGGCCCGACCGTCGGCGTCACCGGCCGCCAGCAGTTCGTGATCGACGTCCTCTACCAGAAGGCCGCCGAGGCGATCAAGGAAGCCGTCGAGAGCGCGCAGCCCGCGCAGCTCGTGATCGCCTCGACGAAGACGCTCAACGACGTCAACAACCCGAACAGCCGCACCGACGACTGGTTCAAGGACATCCGCGATCCGGTCATCTTCGACCCGACGCTGACGATCGCGCGCTTCGTCAAGGTCAGTAACCCGAGCGAGACGATCGGCACGCTCGTCAACTGGGCCGACCATCCCGAGGTCGCGCACTTCGACGACACCGTGCCGGCGACGATCACCGCGCACTATCCGCACTGGCTCCGCGAGCACGTCGAGACCGGAGTCACGATGGCCGACAGCAAGTACGCCGAGCAGGACCTCGCCGGCATCGGCGGCATCACGCTGTTCGTCCAGGGCGCGCTCGGCGGCCAGATCGGCTCGCTGCGCGGCACGCATCCGCCGGGTCCCGGCGGCGCCCCGGTCACGAAGACCTCGCACGCGATGGACGAGGCGATCGGCACCAACGCCGCCGCCCGCGCACTGACCGCGCTGCGCGATGCCGGCGAGTCGACGAGCGATCTGCCGCTCTCGTTCAAGAGCGCGAAGTTCTGGGCGCGCGTCGATAACCTCGGCATCCAGGTCTATCAGCTGGTCGGCATCCTCGGTCCCCACGAGGTCGGCGGCTACAACCCGGACGAGCCGATCGCCGAGGACAACGCGCCGTGGCTGCCGCTGCGCAGCGTCTATCTCCAGATCGGCCCGCTCGGTCTCGTCACCGTCCCCGGCGAGCTGCATCCCGAGCTGTGGGTCGGTGGCTACGACGGCTCGTGGAGCTTTGGCTGGCCCCTGCAGTGGGGCCAGTGTGCCGACAATGGCCAGCAGTGCGAGAACGCGTCGCAGTGCAACGCGAGCGTCGCGTGCAATCCCAAGCCGAATGCGCCGAACCTGGCCGAGGCGCCGCAGCCGCCGTACATGCGCGACCTCGTGCTCGCGCACGACGGTGTGCGCTACCCGGTCGTGGCGGGGCTCGCCGAGGACTTCACCGGCTACATCGTGCCCATGTACAACTTCGTGCTCGCGCAGCGGCCGCAGAAGACGCCGTGGATCGACGAGGCCGAGGGTGACCACTACGAGGAGGTCTACGCCCTCTCGCAGGAGGTCGAGCGGCACATCGTCCACCCGATCCTGCAGCTGTTGAAGTATCGAAAGTAGCCGTGGCCTGCTCCGTGGCCGTGATCGGACCCGTGATCGTGGTCGTGCACGTGAACGGGGGCGAGACCGTGGGTGTGATCGAGGCCGTGGGCGCGCAACCGCAGGGCCGTGTGGTCGAAACGGGTGTGTGCTGAATTTCCAGAAGCTCGATGTCTACCAGCGTTCCATCGAATTCGTGGCGCTTGCCCGCCGATTGCGGCTCCAGCTGCCAAAGGGGCATACGGATCTCGGCGACCAGCTCCGCCGCGCAAGCCAGTCGATTCCCCAGAACATCGCAGAGGGTGCGGGCCGGGCGACCCGCGCCGACAAGGCCAGGCACTACACGATCGCGCGAGGATCGGCGATGGAGTGCGCGTCGCATCTCGACATCATGCGCGTCGACGAGCTGGTCGATGACGACTCGTACGCGCGGGGCGTCGAACTGCTCGAGCGGATCGTCGCGATGCTGACCAGGTTGATCGATCCGTAGGTCAGATCGTCCACGGTCTCGATCACGCCCACGCTGGCGGCCCCGTTCACGTGCACGGCCACGACCACGTGGATCGATCACGTTCACGGTTGGGTCAACGGCCGACGACGAGCACCCACTGGAAGCGGACGGTGACGGCGCGCGCGGTGAGCGCGACCGACGACAGCTGGTCCGGTGTGATCTGCGCCTGGACGGTACCGAGCGGATTCTGGTCGGCGAGCACCGCGCAGCCGCCCTTCGTCCCGGTGACGTACGCACCGGCGCGATAGAGGCGCGCCGAATCGAACGCGCCGGTGACGATCTGGTTCATCGCGCTCTGGTTGGTCTCGACGAGCACGAGCTCGCTCGTGCCCGAATCGGCCTTCGTCACACCGCACGACACGTTCGCGACGCCGGCGGGACGCGGGTCGTCGAGGAAGACGGCGACCTTGTGCTCGGTCGCGCTCGCCTCGAGACGGTCGACCCGGTACGAGGCGACGATCGAGACGCTCGACTTGCCGACGACGTTGGTCTGGAAGTAGTCCTGCTCGGTGACCGCGGAGAGGTTCGCGACGAGCTCGCCGGGCTTGATCGTCCACGCGCTCTCGGTCGTCGCCTTCCAGCGCGGATCGAGCCCGTTCAGAAAGCCGTCGAACAGCAGGATCTGGTCGCCGGGCTCGTGAGGGTCCGGGTCGCACGGGCTCTCGACGTCGTCGCCGTCGGGATCGGGCGAGGAGAACGGCGGCGCGATCGGACACTTGTCGCAGTCGTCGCCGATGCCGTCCTGGTCCTCGTCGGTCGCGCCGCCCATCGCGTGCTGGCAGAAGTCCTTGTCGTTGGGGATGCCGTCGCCGTCGACGTCGCCGCTCGCGGAGATGCAGATCGCACCGCCCTCGGCGGTGAAGTCGCAGACCTGACCGGAGTCGCAGGTCTCGGAGAGGCTGCAGGGTCCCGAGAGGGTGCTCTCGCCATTGCAGCCCGCGAGGGCGGCGATGGCGCCGAGGAGGAGGGGCGCTGCGCGCGTGCTCACGGATCGATCATCTCAGATTCCTGAGGCAGTCTTCATCCCACACGTTGATCATCTGAACCGGGTCTCGTGGCGGTTCGCGAACTTAGCTATGGCCGGCATCTTGCTGAGAAGGGCGGCATGAGGCTCTACACCGCCGTCCCTCTTGCAGTACTCGCATTGGCAGCCTGCACCGACGACGACGATGGTCCCAAGGACCACGCGCTCGCGAAGACGACGCAGCTCGTGCAGTACGAGAGCTGTAGCGCGCTCGAGGCCGACCTCAAGCAGATGGTGACGTACGAGATCTACGCCGACATCGATCAGGCCGGCTACTGGGGCTGGGGCACCGACGATGCGGCCCCGGAGGGCGCGGGAGCGGGCGAGAACGGCGACAGCGGCGGCGGGCGCCAGGAGGGTGTCGACTTCTCCGGGACGAACAACCAGGAGGAGGGTGTCGACGAGGCCGACTTCGTGAAGACGGACGGCTATCACATCTACACGCTCAACGGGAATCGCCTCCACATCATGGGCGTGCCGACGTTCGGCGAGCTCACCGCGGAGAGCGTCACGCAGATCGAGGGCTACCCGCAGCAGATGCTGCTCGACAGCGCGCACAACCGCGTCGTCGTATTCTCGTGGATCGACACCTATCGGCTGCCCGACGGCCATCCGCTGAAGCAGCTCGTCGGCGAGAACGATCCGGACGAGGGCTGGTACTGGCGCATCAAGAACCTGTCGAAGATCACGATCCTCGACGTCGCCGACAAGACGCACCCGACGCTCGTGCGCGAGGTGTTCTACGAGGGCTGGTACAATACGGCGCGCAAGGTCGACTCGAGCGTCCGCATCGCCGGCTACTCGATGATCAGCCCGGCGATCATGTACGGCTGGTGGAAGCTGTATCAGGACAACGATCACGACAAGAAGGCGACGAAGCGCGCGGTGCGCAGCTACATCAACGGGCTCGGGCTTGCCGACTTCATCCCGCAGCTGTACGTGCGCCAGGCGAACGGCACGTTCACGACGAACAGCCTGTCGGAGAACTCGTGCCGGTCGTTCTACCGGCCGACCGACAGCCACGCGCGCGGCATCTCGTCGATCATCTCGTTCGACCTGCTCGCCGACCAGCTGCACTTCGACGCCGACCATGTCGTGTCGAACTGGACGACGTTCTACTCGTCGAAGGACCGCCTGCTGCTCGCGGAGCCGGCGCACGACTGGTGGTGGTACTGGTACTACACGGGTGACCCGGAGCAGCTGAACATCCACTCGTTCGACATCTCGACGCCGGGCGTGACGCGCTACACGGGGTCGGGCCGCGTCGAGGGCACGATCGTCGACCAGTTCTCGCTCGACGAGGACCAGGGCGCGATCCGCGTCGCGACGACGACGGGCTTCTGGTCGCGGTGGTGGGTCGAGGACGAGCAGCGGCCGGAGCTCGAGAATCACGTCTGGGTGCTCGAGGATCACGGCGACAACCTCGACATCGTCGGCCATGTCGGTGGCATCGCGAAGGGCGAGCGCATCATGTCGTCGCGCTTCCAGGGCAACAAGGGTTACCTGGTGACGTTCCGCTACGTCGACCCGCTGTTCACGCTCGACCTGTCGGACCGCGCGCACCCGCGCGTCGTCGGCGAGCTGAAGGTGCCGGGGTTCTCGACGTACCTCCACCCGATCGCCGATGGCAAGCTGCTCTCGATCGGCGTCGATAGCACCGCGCAGTGGCGCACGCAGGTGTCGCTGTTCGATGTCTCGGACTTCGCGCACCCGACGCTGCAGCAGGCGCTGCCGGTCGAGGCGCAGAGCTCGTGGGGCTGG
This sequence comes from Pseudomonadota bacterium, assembly GCA_023386455.1. Classification (GTDB taxonomy): domain Bacteria; phylum Myxococcota_A; class Polyangia; order Haliangiales; family Haliangiaceae; genus JABFXX01. Next base: position 9,962 of record JAEWJO010000085.1, read on the forward strand.
TCGGAGGCGCTCTACGACCACAAGGCGTTCCAGTACTGGGCGCCGAAGAAGCTGCTCGCGATTCCGCAATCGACCTACGCGCAGACGACCGTCAACGGCAACTGGTACTACCGCTACCTGTCGCAGCTGGTCGTGCTGAACGTCGATCCGGCGACCGGCATGTCGGTCCGCGGCCGCATCGATCACAGCGCGTACTACGAGGAGGACCAGTCGCACTGGTGGCGCTACGTCGATATCCGACGCAGCATCTTCATGGGCGACTTCGTCTACGCCATCAGCGACAAGGCGGTCACCGCCCACCGCGTGAGCGATCTCGGGAAGGTCGCCGAGCAGCGCCTGCCGGGTTACCTCGAGAACGACTATTACTGGTGGTGGTGAGCGCGGGGTGTGGGTGACCGTTCGTTCACACTGAACGGTATAACCGGGCGGAATCGCGTGCCCGCGTGAGCGGGCATACATGCTGCTGTCGTAAGCGGGCATGAAGAGAATCGTCCTGCTTTCGGCCCTCACGCTCTCGCTCCTCGGCGGCGTCGCCTCGGCGGATCGGCATCGTGGCGGCAACAATCATCGCGGTGACCAGCGCGGCGATCATCGCGGCGACCGCGGCAGCTGGAACAACCATCGCGAGAATCGTGGTGGCAACTGGAACACGCGCGGCGGCGTCAGCTGGAGCGGCGGTGTTCGCGTCCACAGCTCGCCGACGCGCTGGACGGCGCCTCGTCGCGTCTACGTCCATCGCAACCACGTCGTGCGCCGCCCGATCTTCGTGCAGCGTCCCGTGATCGATGTTCGTTACTACGACTATCGGTCGCGTCCCGCGCTCATCGCGGAGAACTACTCGCCAGTCGCGGGCTACATCTGGATCGCGGGCGCGTGGTCGTGGACGGGCTACGAGTGGACGTGGACCGCGGGTCACTACGAGCCCGATCCGAACAACGTCGTCTACTACGACGGTTACTACGACTACTAAGCAGCTCTCGCAGAGGCTTAATAGTTCGCAACCGGCGTGGCATGGCTCGTGGAGCTACATCATGGGGGAGGAGAACAACCCATGAACCGCATCATCACCATCGCGCTCGTATGCCTGACGTCGCTGGGCGGTGTGGCGGCTGCTGACCGCGGACATCACCGTGGCAGCGCGCCCACCGTGCGCGAGCACCGCAGCGGCGGCGTGTCCGTGCACCCGACGCGACGCTACGTGCAGCCGCGCCACCAGTATCGCGCCCAGCAGCCGCGGTATCGCGCGAACGTCCGCTTCGTCCACCGCCCGATCTTCGTGCGCCAGCGGCCGGTCATCCAGTATCGCTATTACAACTACTACCAGCGCCCGGCGATCCTCGTCGAGAATCCGCGTCCGCTCGCCGGCTACTACTGGGTGAACGGCAGCTGGCAGTGGAACGGCGCCGAGTGGATCTGGGCACCGGGCCACTACGAGCCGGATCCGAACTGGACGGGCGACTACTACACGCCCGGCTACGACTCCGGCTACTACTACGGCACCGGCTACTGATCGGTCGGTAGCGGCGACATCGCCGGCACCTCGGCGATGAACGTCTGCTTGGCAGGCGAGGGCGCGACCCTCGTCTGCTTGCAGTAGACCTTGAGCGCCTCCATGTGCTCCTGCAGTCGCTGCTGGAACGTGGAGTCCGAGAGGTCACCGGTGATCGGGATCGTACAGACGGAGTAGGTCCCGGCGACGAGCTCGTCGAACTCGGCGGGCGGCTTGCCCTCGCCGAACCAGAACTTCATCCCCTGGACGCCGCCGGCGAGGAAGCCCTCGGTGAGCTCCTTCGCGTTCTTCACGGCGATCGTGCCGCGGAACAGGAAGATCTGCGCGGAGTCGACCTTGTTGTTCGGCAGCGCCTTCACCGTGACCGCGAGCGTCAGCGTGCCGACGGGGATGTCGATCGCGACCTTCGCCTCCTTGCCCGAGGTCACCTGGACCGTCGTGCTCGTCGACTTGAGCGACATGCCGAAGCCGCCCGCCTGCATCGCCGACAGGACGTGCGTGCCCTCGGTGACCCTGTCGAGGCGGAACGTGCCGTCTGCCTCGCTCTGCGCGATCTGCACCTGCGAGCCGCCGCCCTTCGGCGTGTCGGTGATCGTCACGCCTCCAACGGGCTTGCCCTGCGACGTCACCTTGCCGGTGACCGTGCCGTAGCCGCGGAGCGCGAGCGTGATCGCCGGTGGATCTTCGGTGCCCGCGGGGATCTCGAGCGCGCTCGATCGGCCGCGCGTCGGATGATCGGCCATCACGTTCGTCTGCTTCTTGGCGAGGCCGATCAGCGTGAACCGGCCGTCCTGGTCGGTCGTGCCGACCTTGCCGCCGGCCATCTCCTCCCAGTTATCGAGCTGCTCCTCGGCGCCCTGCACCGAGTACAGCATGTCGCCGGCCTTCACCTTCGCGCCGGCGACTGCGTTGCCCTTGGCGTCGACGACCCTGCCGACGAGCTTGCGGCCGCGCGTCACCGTGATCGTGCCGGCGTCGGTCGGCTTGCCCGGCTTGACGTCGATGTCGTGCTGGATGAGCTGCGCGAACTCGGGACCGTGCACGCGCAGGTCGTGCTTGCCGGGCGTGACGTCGTCGAGCTTGAACGAGCCGTCGGCGCCGACCATCGTCGACGACTGCCAGCCGAGCGCGACCGTCGCGAGCTTGGGCACCGTGCCGCCGTCGATGACGATCTTGCCGACGATGCTGCCCGGTGCCTGTAGCGTGATCTTGACGTTCTTGTCGCCGGTCTTCGCGGCGACACCCTGCTGGCCCCAGTCGTACTCGCCGGTGCCCGACGCCCGCGCGGCGCGGACGCGATAGCCACCGTCGGGCAGGCCGCGGATCGTGAAGTGACCGGCGCCATCGGTCGTCGCCGATGACATGCCGGCGAGCGACATCGCCTCCGGCGTCTCGCCGCTCATGATGTCGGGGAACGCGTTGACCTGGACCTCGGCAACCGGCTGGCCGGCCTCGTCGACGACGGTGCCGGCGATCGTGCCCTTCACGTCGAGCACGAGCTTCAGGTCGCGCTTCGCGGCCTCGGTGGTCAGGTCGACCTTCGCGATCGCGCTCGCGGCGACGTCGCCCTCGGCGCGCACGGCGAGCGTCGTGCGTGAGAGGCCCTTCAGCTCGAACGCACCGGCCTTGTCGGTCGGCGCCTGGCGCGACTCGACGACGTTGCGCTGCTGCATGCCCTCGCCGCCGACGCGGACGGTCGCGTACGGTACGGGCTTGCCGGCGTCGT
>JAEWJO010000091.1 GCA_023386455.1 Pseudomonadota bacterium
TCCGACGAATCGGGTAGCTTTCTTCATGACCGGTTCCCTTTCGCATGTGGCTCTGCGCCACGGTCTCAGCGATTGAGGCGTAACCCACGAACCTGCGCTCGGGGGCCGGTCACTTCATTCTGACTAGGTCGGGCCTAGGCCGGATAGTCGCGCAGCTCGCGCTTCAGGACCTTGCCGGTCGGGTTGCGCGGCAGCTCGGCGAGGAACGTCACCTTGCGCGGGCGCTTGTAGTCGGCGAGTCCTTCGCGGCAGTACGCGACGACCTCGGTCTCGCTGATCGACTCGCCGTTGCGCAGCACGACGAACGCGCGCAGCGTCTCGCCCCACTCGGGATCCGGGATGCCGATCACCGCGGCCTCGAGGATCGCGGGGTGCGTGCTCAGGTGATCCTCGATCTCGCGCGGGTAGATGTTCACGCCGCCGGAGATCACCATGTCGTGCTTGCGCGACTCGAGGTAGTAGTGGCCCTCGGCGTCGAGCCGGCCGACGTCTCCGACGGAGAAGAACCCGTCGCGCTGCGACGACCTCGTCGCGTCCTCGTTGCCGTGATAGCCGGAGATCAGCGTCGGGTTGCGCGCGTAGAGCTCGCCGACCTGCCCGAGCGGTACCTGGTTGCCGTCGTCGTCGAGCAGGCGGATGTCGTTGCCGCGCAGCTTCTTGCCGATCGTGCCGGGATGCGTGACGTGATCGTGTGGACCGGCGAGCGTGACGAGGCCGGTCTCGGTCGCGCCGTAGAAGTTCCACAGGATCGGGCCGAACTGGTCCATGAACCGGCGCGCGGCCTCGGTCGACAGCGGCGCGGCGCCCGACATGACCCAGCGCAGGCTCGCCATGTCGTACTTGCCGAGCGTCTCCTTCGGCAGGTTCGACATCCGGATCAGCATCGTCGGCACCATCAGCGAGCACGTGATGCGCTCCTTCTGGATGATGTCGAGCGCCTGCTCCGGCTCGAAGTGATTCTGCAGCACGACGGTCGCGCCGAGCGACATCATGATCGCGACGAACGCGGGAGCCGCGCTGTGATAGAGCGGGCACGTCACGAGGTGGCGATCGTCGGCGCGCATGCCGACCTGCAGGATCATGTCGGCGACCGACTCGAAGCCGGTCTTGCGCCACGCGCGGTTGGCGCCCTTCGGCTTGCCGGTCGTGCCCGACGTGTAGACGATGACGCCGCCGCCATCGCCGCCCTTCACGCGCGGCGGGACCTCCGGCGACGCCGCCGCGAGCGCGCGATCCCAGTCCTCCATGTCCGCGTCGCCGGGCTTGACGTCGCCACCGACGACGATCATCTGGCCGCCGCGGCCGGCGATCGCGCGGGCGTCGCGTATCGCGCCGACGTACTCGGCGTGGACGACGGTCGCGGTCGGCTCGGAGTTCTCGAGGATGAACGCGATCTCGTTCGGCTTGAGGCGGTAGCCGATCTGCACCGCCGTCGCGCCGAGCCGCGCGAGCGCTTGCTGCGCGATCAGGTACTCGCTGCCGTTCGGCAGCATCAGCGCGACGCGACCTCCACCGCGGACACCACGCGCGACGAGCGCGTGAGCGAGGCGATTGATCGTCGCGTCGAACTCGCCCCACGTCATGCGGCGCACGCCGTCCTCGCCGTACTCGACGACGGCCTCCTTGTCGGGCTGGGCCGCCGCGTGAAACATGACCGCGAGGTGAGGCCCGAGCTTCATCTGCCGCGCGCCGTTGACGAAGTGCGCGAGGCTCGATGGCCGTATCGGCTGCACGACCTTGCTCGCGCGGAGCACGGTCGCGAAGAAGACAGCTCGATCGAGGCGAGAGCGGAGCTTGCCGAGGCGGTCTAGCGCGGACACGCCCGAAGCATATACGGCGTCAGTAGCGCTGGAGCTCGGTCTGGAGCTTGTAATTGGCGTCCTTGACGTGCTCGGCGTCCGTCGGCTTGCGGTCGATGTAGCGCTGGAACGCTCGCTTCTGGAGCGGCTTGTTCCCGACGCGATCGTACAGATCGCCGAGCGTGTAGTAGGTCTCGGTCAGCCACGTCGGGGCGGCGACGCCAGTCTTCTCGATGTCTTCGCCGAGCTTCGTCGCGAGCTCGTAACTCCGGATGGCATCCGACGCCTTGTTGAGATCGATGTTCAGCTGACCGAGCTTCGACGCTCCGTCGGCGCGGCGCGCGAGATCGAGCGCCGGGGTCCCCTTGTGAAGCGCCGCCTCGAGCCACTGCACCGCCGTCTTCTTCCACTCGGCGCCGCTGTTGCGCAGGCCGAAGTAGGCGACGCCCATGTTGTACTGGACCTCGGAGCTGTTCTCGTCGAGCTTCTTCGCCTCGGCGAGCGGCAGGATCGCCGGCCCCCAGTCGCGCCCCGCGACGAGCATGCGGCCCTGACCGACCCACGCGTTGAACAGCTTCGGATCGGCCTTGCTCGCCCGCTCGTACGCGAACCGGGCGCTCTCGATGTACTTGCCGTCGTTGCTCTGCGCATAGCTGCCCTCGTAGGCGCGGCCGAGCGCGTCGAGGTACTGCGCGTCGGGATCGGTGTCGGCGGCCTTCGAGAGGACCTTGCGCGCGTCCTCCCACTTGCCGGCCTTGATGAAGCCCTCGCCCTTCAGGTACAGGCCGGCGGGATTCTCCGGCTCGACGGCGAGGATCGGCTCGGCCTGCGCGGCCGCGCGATCGATCTGGCCCTTCTTCGCGAAGAACTTGCCGGCGGCGGCGCGGACGACGACGGAGACATCGGGTAGCGCGAGCAGCTTGTCGTACGCCTCGATCGCCTTGTCGTCGCGGCCGGCGAGCTGGTGCGAGCGCGCGAGCTCGAGCGCGATGTCGGGGCGCTTCGGGTCGAGCGCGAGCGCGTCGTTCAGCTGCTGCACCGCCTCGTCGGGGCGACCGAGCTTCGCGAGCGCCTTGGCGAACTGGAGCTTCGCCTCCGGATCGTCGCCGCGCATCGCGACCGCGCGGCGCAGGTACGGCTCTCCCTTCGCCGGATCGCCGGCCTGCAGGTACGCGACGCCGAGCGTCCTCGACAGCTCCGCATCGTCCTGCGCGCGCTCGGCGAGTGCCGACAACAGCTCGTCCGCGCGCTTGCGATACGCCTCGGCCTTCGCGGGGGCGCTCGCCGTGCTCGCGAGAGCGCTGAGCTTGGTCGCGGCGATCATCGTCGGCACGAGATCGACCGAGCCGGCGACCTTCGCGGCCTCGGTGTACGCGTCGACCGCGTCGTCGGGCTTGCCCTCGGCCTCGAGCAGCTTGCCCTTCACGACGAGGAGCTGCGCCTGCTGGAGCTGCGGCAGCTTCTGCGCGGCGAGCCCCTCGAGCGTCTGGCGCGCGGCGGGCAGCTTGCCCTGCAGGATCGCGAGCTCCGCCGAGACGAGCAGCGCGCGCGGATCCTTGCCGTTCGACGCGAGTGCCTTCTGCGCTGCATCGGCCGCGACCTCGAGCTTGCCGGCCTGGATCTCGACGGACGCGATGCCGACGAGCGCGCCGACATCGAGCGCGGTGATCTTGATCGCCTTGCCGTAGCGGTCGCGCGCGAGATCGAGACGGCCGGTCGAGCGCGCGGCATCGCCGAGCAGCGTGTACGCCTGCGTGACGCAGCGAGGATCGGCGGTGCCGATATCCTTGCGCTGCGTGATCGCGTTGAGATCGGCCTCGCGCTGCGCGGCCTGCGACGGCGCGAGCGTCGCCGCGAGCCAGACCTGCGCGCAGATGTTGTCCTTCGACTTCTCGAGCACGCTCGCGAATGCGGTGCGCGCACCCTCGACGTCGCCCATCATCAGCTTCGCCTGGCCGTGGCCGTAGAGCGCCGCGGTCTTCGCCGCCGGCGTCGACGCGACGGCCTTGTCGAACGCGGCGATCGCCGCGGGACCATCGCCGGCCGCGAGCTGTGCCCACCCGAGGTAGAGCTGCAGCCAGCCGTCGTTCGGCGAGCGTGCGGTGAGCTGCTTCAGCTTCGCGATCGCCTTGTCGGGCTGGTTCGCGCCGATGAACGCGACCGCCTGTGCGCGCTCGAGCTCCGGCGTGACCTTGCCGGCGCCGAGCCCGTCCTGGAGGAACTTGCGACCCTGCGTGATGCGCGCCGGTCCGTTGACGCCGGTATCGAGCGCGCCGGCGATCGACGCCTCGGCGGCGAGTCCCAGTGCAGCCGAGCTCTGCGGCGACAGCTCGAGCGCGTCGCGCGCGTTCGCCGACGCCTTCTGCCAGTTGCCGGCGCCGATCGCCTTGCGCGCGGTGTCGAGCTTCTCGGCGACCGCGTCCGCCTTCGCCTGCGCGTCGGCGTGGCGCTTGTACATGTAAAAGCCGCCAGAGCCGAGCAGCGCGAGGCCGAGCACCGAGCCGAGGACGATCTTCGAGCGGCGCTTCTTCGCCGCCCTCTGCTCGGGTGACAGCTCCGCGGGCTTGTCGCGCTTGACCGCGGGCTTCGCCGCGGCCTTCGTGCTGATCGCGGGGCTCGCGCCGGCGTGCGGATCGTCGGCGAGATCGAGGCTGATCTCGCCGCCGGGACCCTGCTTCGGCACGCTGATGCTGATCGGCGACGCCGGCGGTCCGCCCGTCGCGGGCGTCTTGATCTTGATCGGGTTCGCGGTCTCGGCGCGCGGCTTCGGCGCGGTCGGCGTGCTGAGATCGAGATCGGCGAACGACTGGTCCTGACCGAGTGGAAGGCCGAGGTCGAGGTCGGGCCCGCCGCTCGCGCCACCACCACCACCACCCGACGGTCCGGGGTCGAGATCGAGCGACTTGCCGCCGGCGGTGCCCGCGTTCAGATCGATGTCGCCGAACGACAGGTCGCGGCTCTCGCGCGGGGTCGCGCCCGACGGATGCGGCAGATCGTCGAACAGGCTGCCGCCGGCCGCCGGCTTCGTCGGCTCCGGCAGATCGTCGAAGAATCCCTTCGGCGCGACGTCGGTGCCCGGCGTGCCGGCCTTCGCCGGCTGCGGGAGATCGTCGAAGAATCCCTTCGGTGCGACGTCGGTGCCGGCTGCGCCGGTCTTCGCGGCCTGCGGGAGATCGTCGAAGAATCCCTTCGGTGCGACGT
>JAEWJO010000768.1 GCA_023386455.1 Pseudomonadota bacterium
GTCGTCACGCGACTCGAGGAGCCGGCCGACGACACCCGGCGAGACGACAGGACCGAGAAGGACGAGAAGCGCCAGAAGAGGGCCGAGAAGCGGCGCGAGAAGACGGAGCGGAGCGAGCGGGTCGAGAAGACGGAGAAGACCGAGAAGGTCGCGAAGGTCGAGGCGCCGAGCACCGGCGCGCCCGGCTTCATCACGATCGATTCGACGCCGGTCTACGCGGTGATCTTCATCGATGGCAAGAAGCACGGCGAAACACCGCTCGTGAACATCAAGCTGTCGCCAGGAAAACACGCCGTACGCGCTGTTTCGCCATCTGGATCGACGCGAAATCTGTCGATCACGATCGAGCCGGGAAAGACCGCGCCGGTGAAGCGCATCGAGTGGTAGGATTCGCCGCATGTGCCGAGGGAGGCAGCAGGTCGCAATGGCGGCCGTCGGCTTCTTGCTCGCGTTCGCGGCAGTCGCTCGGGCCGATGATCTAGGCGACGCCCGCAAGGCGATCGAGGGCTCCGACTACCTGGGCGCCCGACCGGCGCTCGAGAAGGCGCTGACCTCCGGTACGGCCGGTCCCGCCGAGCTCGCCGAGATCTACAAGCTGACCGGCATCGTCGAGGCCGCGCTCGGCAACGAGAAGCCCGCGCAGCTGTCGTTCTTTCGCTGGCTGTCGCTCGATCCGAAGGGCTCGCTGCCGCCGGGAACGTCGCCGAAGATCACGCGTCCGTTCGACGTCGCCATCGAGCAGGCGAAGAAGAGGGGCCCGATCGTCGCGAAGGCAGAGACCGCGGACAACCCGCCGGCGGTCACGCTCGTCGTCGTGAACGATCCGGTGAAGCTGATCGTCGGCGCGAAGGTTTACTTCAGCGTCGATCGCAAGCCGGAGCAGACGCTGTCGGCAGACGGCACGAAGAAGGTCAAGCTCGAGCTCGAGCGCGGCAAGCGGATCGATCTGCGCCTGCACGCCGTCGATCAGCACGGCAACCGCGTCGTCGAGCTCGGCAGCCAGGACGTGCCGATCGTGATCACGAGCTCGGGCGAGGTGAAGCCCGACGTCGTGATCGACAGGCACGACACCGCGCTCCTGAAGAGCACGCGGCGCGAGCCCGAGGCGCCGCGTCCCTGGTACCTGAGCACGTGGACGTGGGGTGGCGCGACCGTCGTCGCGGTCGGCGTCGGCGGGTACTTCGGTTACCGCACGCACGCCGAGCTCTCGGATCTCGATCACCTGAACGCGAACAGCCTCGCGCACCAGTGGGGCGAGGCGCAGGCCGTCGAGGATCGTGCCCGGCGCGACCTGCTCGTCACGCAGATCGCGATGGGCACCGCCGGCGTGTTCGCGATCGGCACGCTTGTCTTGTACCTGACGCGGCCCGACACGGCGCCGCGTGAGGAGGGGAGTGGGAGCGCGGCGGCATCGCGCCGGCGCGCAGGGTCGAGGACCACGTCGATCGCGCCGGTGCCGATGCAAGGCGGCGGAGCGATCGTGCTTGGAGGCCACTTCTGATGCGACTACCGAATGCAATCGTGATCTGGCTGCTCGCGCTCGCGGCGTGCTCGCTCAACGTCGACTACACGGGCACGTACTACCAGTGCAATCCCGACGGCACGTGCCCTCCCGGCTACGAGTGCCAGGACAAGGTGTGCATCCCGAGCGATCCGGCGCCGCCGGCGTGCTCGAAGGATGTCTCGGCCGGCGGTGGCCACGCGTGCTCCGTGCGCGACGACGGCAGCGTGTGGTGCTGGGGCCGTAACGACAACGGTCAGCTCGGCGACGGCACGGGCGTCGACAGCGACCTGCCGGTGCGCGTCCAGATCGTCGCGAACGCGACGCACGTCGGCGCCGGCGATCTGTTCTCGTGCGCGCTCGACACCAAGGGCGAGATCTATTGCTGGGGTCGCAACGACGCCGGCCAGCTCGGCGACGGCACGACGAGCGACAGCCGCACGCCGGTGAAGGTGCTCGAGATCACCGGCGCGAAGCAGCTCGCGGTCGGCCTCTCGCATGCGTGCGCGCTGCGAGCCGACGACACGATCTCGTGCTGGGGCGCGAACGCCGACGGCGAGCTCGGCGACGGCACGACGACGCCGCGCGGGACGCCGGCCCAGGTGGCCGGCCTCGCGGGCGTGAAGAAGGTCTCGGCCGGTGCGGATACGACGTGCGTCGTGCTCGGCGACGGCACGGCGCAGTGCTGGGGCGAGAACAACGACGGCGAGCTCGGCGTCGGCGACACGAACGCGCGCAACCGGCCGACCGCGGTCCTCTCGCTCTCCGACGTCACCGACATCGCCGCGGGCGACGACTTCGTGTGCGCGCTCACGGCGAGCAGCGGGCTCTACTGCTGGGGCCTCAACGACAACGGCCAGCTCGCGACCGGCAACCTCACGAGCTCGACGAGGCCGGTCGCGTCGGTGCCGACGATCTCGCTGTACTCGATCGAGGCCGGCGGTACCCACGCGTGCGCGCTCGACGAGCTCTCGCGCGTGTGGTGCTGGGGCTACGGCGGCGAGGGTCGCCTGTTCGATGGCGGGGCGGCGACGCGCACGATCCCGACGCGCTCGGTGATCGACAACACCGACGTCGTCAGCGCGGGCGGCGAGCACACCTGTGCGCTCGACAAGACCGGCGCGGTCCGCTGCGCCGGCTTCAACCGGCGTGGCCAGCTCGGCGACGGCCGGCGCGTGACGTTCGGCGAGCCGCAGAAGGTTCCCGGCATCCAGCACGCGACGATGATCGTCGCCGGCGCGCGTCACACGTGCGCCGCGGTGACCGATGGCCGCATCCTGTGCTGGGGCGAGAACGATGAGGGCGAGGTCGGAGACGGCGCGTTCTCGGCCGATCGGACGACACCGCAGGTCGTCAACGGCATCCTGCATCCGACGGACATGGTCGCGGGTGCCGAGCACACGTGCGCGATCCTCGAGGAAGGCTCCGTCTACTGCTGGGGCTCGAACGAGAACGGCCAGCTCGGCGACGGCACGACGGTGACGTCGGCGACGGCGCGGTCGGTGATCGCGCTGTCCGGCACGCCGATGAAGCTCACGGCAGGCGACCGCTCGGCGTGCGCGATCTACGGGACCCGCGCGCAGTGCTGGGGCAACCTGTTCGACCCGACGCCGCAGGAGGTCGCGAACGTGAAGAGCGTCGCCGCCGGCGACAACCACGTGTGCACCGTCGAGACCGACAACACCGTGCAGTGCTTCGGCAACGGTGGTCAGTACCAGCTCGGCCAGAACATGCAGATGAACGCGACCGCGCCCGGCGTACAGGCGATCGGCGTGACGAACGCGGCCGAGTTCTTCGGACGCGGCAACCAATCGTGTGCGGTGCTCTCCGATCAGACCGCGAAGTGCTGGGGCCTCAACGAGAGCGTCAGGCTCGGCGTCGGCAACACGAGCTACTACACGCAGACGCCGGCGGCCGTGATGGGTCTGTCCGGAATCACCGAGTTCGCGATGGGCTACGAGGCGAGCTGCGCGATCAAGCCCGATGGCTCGCTGTCGTGCTGGGGCCACAACTACGTCGGTCAGGTCGGCGACACGACGTACCAGCAACGCGCCGCACCGGTGCAGCTGCTCTCGCTGACGAACGTCAAGGCGGTCGCCTCGGGGCAGTCGCACTCGTGCGCGATCGACGGCGCCGGCGACGTCTGGTGCTGGGGCTCGAGCGCGCGCGGTCAGCTCGGCATCGGCGTGCATCTCATCTCGCGGCCGGTCGGCGTCGAGATGACCTGCCCGTAGGTGGCCGGCTGCTTGCAGCAGATCCGTCGAGGAGGCTCGACCATGCTTCTTCCGTGGATCCTTCTACTCATGGTTCTGTTCGTCGCCATCATCGGCGGCGTCTACGTCGCCAAGAACAAGGCGCAGAACCGCATCGACCACATGCACCGCGGCCCTCGCTAGGCTCAGTGCTTCGGCGGCGGAGGAGGCGCGAGGTTCTCCCACGGCGCGTTGAAGCCGAGGTACTCGCCCCACTCGAAGCCGCTCGCGCTCATCGCGCGCATCTGGTCCGGGGACAGGATCTGGCCGATCTGACCGTTCGCGTCGCTCAGGATTCCGCCGAGGCCACCCGCATACTCGAGCCAGCCAGGCACGTTGCGCTCGTAGGGCGAGAGCAGGCCGTCGGCGACTGCCTTGTTCGTGTAGTCGAGCGCGTCCGCGTAGGTCTTCTCGAAGGCCTTGTCGAGCTCCTTCGACTGCTCCGCGGTCACGCCGGCCTGCTCCTCGGCCTGGCGACGCATCTCGTCGGCGCGCTGCCGCGGGATCAAGAGACCGCCCTTGATGAGCGGCACGATGCGCGCGCGGTACTCGTCCTCGGTCTCGTCATCGCCGCGCCCGAACAGCGCGGCAAACTCGAGCTGCCGGCGCTGGCGGCGCTCGAGGCGCGTCTCGCTCTTCTGATCGGGCAGCTTCGGCGCGGGACCCGCGGACGTCTTCGGGCCCGCGGCTGGCACGCTCTCGGTCCACGGATCGATGCTCTTCGCGGCGACGATCTTCTCGGGTGCCGCCGGGGTAGCGCCGTCGCGCGCGTGACTCGCGAGCTCGTCGCGAAGCTCGCGATTATCGAGATACAGCCAGAGGGACAGTGCAACGCCGACTACCGTCGTCGCCGACAATACCCAGGTGGCGCGCGCCATGGCGAAAAAGCTAGCATGCAGTAGATGGAACGTAAGCCCGAGTTGCGGCTGCCCACCGTCGCTGTACCGGTGAGGCTGGCGCTCGTCGGGCGAGACGCGGTCGCGGCCGAGCTGTTCGTCGCGGATGTCGCGAGGCCCGGGCGCAGCCAGCTGCACGACGACCTCGCGGCGATCCTCGACGAGGCCGCGAGCTTCATGCCGGTGCGCTGTGGCGAGCGCGTGCGGCTCTACGCGAAGTCATCGATCGCCTGGGTCTGTGTGGTGCGTCACGACGGTGAGGACAGTGCCGAGGCCGAGTTCGTCGATATTCCGTCCGAGGTGATCACGCTCTACGACCGCCAGCACCACGTCGTCGTCGAGCTCGCGAGCGGTGGCTCGCTCAGCGGATCGCTGTTCGATTCGTCGCCTTCAGATCGGCCGCGCGTGGTCGATCACCTCAATGGCGCCGGCCGGTTCCTCCGTCTGTGGACGCCCGACGACCACTACCTCATCAACAAGGATCAGATCCTCCACGTCAGCGAGCAGGAGTGAGATGGCAAAGATCGATGTCTATCTGCGGTCGATCGAGCGGTTCGGTGCCGCCGGCGCGATCTTGTGGTCCGGCCAGGCTGTCACGCTGCGGTTTCCCCAGGGCGATCGTCACGCGACGCAGGTGACGCCGCACGACCAGCTCGTCGGTCTCGTGCGCGAGGTCGCGCCGCCGGCGGCGCTCGATCAGATCGACAAGAACCGGCCGGCGAAGTTCGACGTCGACTCGAGCGGGACGCGCTACACGCTGACGGTCGCGCCGAAGCCCGGCGCGTGGCAGGTGACGATCGAGACCGCGGCCGCTGCGAGCGCACCGCCGCCGTCGCCGGCCGCCGTGGCACCGATCCAGCCGGGGACGCAGGCGCTGCCGCGAC
>JAEWJO010000105.1 GCA_023386455.1 Pseudomonadota bacterium
CCCCGCCCCCCGCCCGCTTGCGGCGGGGGCGCGGCCGCAGATCGAGCGCGGGCATGCGCAGCGTCACGCGCGAGGCCTGACGGATGAGGCGCGCGAGCTGGTACGTGTCGAGCGCGTGCAGCGACTCGAACTGCAGGCCGCAGCCCTCGGCGGTCGTCCAGCGCGTGATGCACGAGCTGTCGAACGTCTCGCGCTGTGGGCCCCTGAAGCGCAGCCGACACCGCGTGCCGATCGGCAGGCTCGGGCCGATGATGTAGACGCCTCCGAGGGAGAGGTTCTGGATCGTGCAGGAGAGCTCGGTCTCGCCGATCCGCAAACGCGCGGCGAGATCGATCGGGTAACGAACCGTCGAACGGGTATCCATACTGCCCCCTGCTCACAGCATCCTCGGCAATGCCCGTTCGATCCACCGCTCTTTGGGTGTCCTCACGGTCCTACCCTGACTCCTCGCGGATACAGGCGTAAGCACTCCCACCGGCATCCCGGGGCTGTCTTCCTCATTGCCTACGGGCGTGTGCAGTTTTCGTCCAGAAAACCGGTGCCCATCCCACATCTGCGCTGCACGCGTCGCGCATCGTGCTGCACGCCGCGATCAGGCTCGCGAGCTTGCTCGCCGGGCATGACCGCTGCACGACGACGCGGCCGTGCGTTACCCAGCCATCCTTCTCCTGGTGACCGCCGCTTGTACGGCGGAGGTCGAGATACTCACCGAGGACACCGACGCGACGTCGGGGACCTCGATCACGACGAACGCGCGAGGTCTCTCGGGTTGTCATGGCCAGGCGTCGTCATCGATCCCGTCGAACGGCCGCTACGTGATCACGACGTTCGGCGGCCCCGGCGATCACCAGTCGATGTCGTGCGGTGGCTACGCGAACGGCACGACGTGGTACGCGGCCTCGCGCCAGCGCTACGGCTGCGGCTCGCACGTCAAGCTCGAGGCGAACGGCAAGTGCCTCGTCGTCCAGACCGATGACTACGGTCCCGACGTGTGCGTCGAGAACGCCGCCGGCATGCCGATCATCGATGTCTCGCCGCTCGCGTCGAAGGCGCTGTTCGGCGTGTCGGGTGCGGGCTGGAGCGACCACCTCGTCGTGACGGTCACCGAGGTCGACACGACGGTGCCGCTCGGTCCGTGCACCGCGGACGGTGGTGGTGGTGGTGGCGGCGGCGGCACGGGCATGTCGTGCTCGTCGGCAACGCTCGATCGCGACGTCACCGACGGCACCTGCGTGCAGGCGTCGAACGACGCGAAGTGGTACCAGTGCACGAACGGCACGTGGACGGCGAAGTCGTCGTCGGCCGGCTGCCCGACCGCGTACGGGTTCTGCGCGTCGGCGACGCTCGGCAGAAACGTCGCGCCGCGCACGTGCGTGCAGGCCGCGAGCGACAGCAAGTGGTACCAGTGCAACGGCCAGGGCTGGGTGACTCCCGTCAGCACGTCGACGAAGGAGGGTCCGATCGGCGCCTGTTCGACCTGGAATCCGCTCTGAGGTCGAGTCCGGGTCTATGATGCCCGGATGTTCCGCCTCGACGAGCAGACGCAGATGGTCGCGACGATGGTGCGCTCGTGGTGCCAGTCGCAACTCGCACCGAAGATTCCCGCGCTGGAGCACGGCGAGGAGCAGCCGTTCGACCTGATGAAGAAGATGGCGAAGGCCTTCGGCTTCGACGCGATGCTCGGCGCATCGGTGCAGAAGCGGATCGCCAAGCTGCGCGCGGGCGAGGCCGATGCCGCGAGCGCCGAGAAGACGCTCGGTGGTGGCGTCGGCAACCCGATGATGATGCACGTCGTCGTCAAGGAGCTGTCGCGCGTGTCGCCCGGCTTCGCGATGGGCTTTGGCGTGTCGATGGGCCTCGTCGGCGGCGCGATCGTCGCGAAGGGGACCGCCGATCAGATCGAGAAGTGGGGCCTGCCGATCGCGACCCTGAAGCAGATCGGCTCGTGGTGCCTCACCGAGCCAGGCGCCGGCTCCGACGCGTTCGGCTCGATGCGGACGATCGCGCGGCGCGACGGCAGCGACTACATCCTCAAGGGGCAGAAGACGTTCATCACGAACGGACCGGGCGCCGACGTGTTCCTCGTCTACGCCCGGACCGAGGAGGGCGGCGTCGCGACGTTCATCGTCGAGCGCGGCATGACCGGCGTGTCGGTCGGCCCGCCGTTCAAGAAGATGGGTATGCGCGACTCGCCGACGAGCGAGGTGTTCTTCGACGACGTCCGGCTCGGCGTCGAGCACCTGCTCGGCGGCAAGGAGAAGGGCAGCGGCGGCCGCACCGACACGAAGGACAGCCTCGGCAGCGAGCGCTCCGGCGTGCCCGCGATGGCGTGGGGCATCATCGAGCGCTGCTACGACGCCAGCCTGCAGTACGTGCGCGAGCGCGAGCAGTTCGGCCGGCCGATCGGCGCGTTCCAGGCGGTGCAGCTCAAGATCAGCGACCTCTACCTCAAGCTGCGCACGGTCGAGAACGTCGTGTACCGCACCGCGTGGATGCAGCAGAACGGCGTCAAGGACATGCCGTTCGTCAACGCGAGCAAGGCGATGTGCGCGCAGATGGCGGTCGACGCCGCGCTGACGAGCGTGCAGATTCACGGCGGCTACGGCTACATGGAGGAGCTCGGCCTCGAGAAGCTCGCGCGCGATGCCAAGCTGCTCGAGCTCGGCGCCGGCACGACCGACATCAACCTGCTCGCCGCCGCTCGCGAGCTGATCGGCGTCGAGGCACGTGCGCACGAGTAGCGGCGCGACGGCGGTCGCGGTCGTGCTGCTCGCCGCGTGTGGCGGCAAGAAGGACGATGCGACGAAGCAGGCGCCGCCGCAGAACGTCAGGCCGAAGCACCGGATCGATCACGCGCGGATGGCCGTGCCCGAGGGCTGGACGCCGTCGTACGACGCCGAGCACGACGGCTGGAGCTTCGCGTCGCCGGTCGCCGCAGACGGCAAGAAGACGCTCGTCACGTTCGACCGCACGACGCCCGAGACGACGCCGAGCCCCGACGCGCTGCTTCACGTCCTGAAGACGCGCCACTGGGGCACCGGCGTGACCGGTGGCATCGTCAAGCGCGAGGCGCTATCGGACGGCTACGCGACGACGATCGAGGCGGTGCAGGGCGACAAGACGACGCGCGAGATCTACGTCGTCAAGGAGCTCGGCAGCGAGTGGTTCCTCTGTGCCTCGGTCGGTGCGACCGACGACACGCGCGAGCAGGCACTCGCGCTCTGCAAGTCGATCAAGCGCTAGCGAGCCGCCGTCGGCTCGTTCTTCTGCAGCTCCTTCGCGGCGTCCGCGTGGTGCTGCAGCATCGGCTTCAGCTCGTCGAGCATGCCCGCCAGCTCGGTGTTCGTGACCTCGGCCTTCTTGGCGTCGATCATCGCGAGCTCCTTCTCGTGACCCTGCACCATCATGCGCAGGTACTCGCGCTCGAAGTCGGCGCCCTTCAGCGCCTTCAGCTTCGTCGCGGCGGCCTTGTCCTCGGCCTTCGCCTGCTTCTCCGCATCGCTCGCGGGCTTCTCGGCGGGGATCGTCTGTTTCGTCTTCTTCACCAGCGCGGCGAGCTGCTTGTCGCTCGCGCCGTGCTCCTTCACGAGCATCTCGCCATAGGCCTTCACTTCCTTGCTGGTCGCCTTCTTCGCGGCCGCCTTCCCGAGATCGACCTCCATCTGGTTGACCGCGTGATAGTGCGCGATGACCTGGAGCTCGGTGTCGGTGAGCTTGGCCGGCTTCTCCGACTTCGTGGTGTCGTTGGTCGTGTCCTTCGGCGTATCGGCCGATGCGATGACGGGAGTCGCGAGCAGAGCGATGACGAGAGCGCGAGTGAGCATGTTCATGCCGCGCGACGTGTGCAAACGGAGGACCGGCGACATCGCGCAAATTCCGCGAATCACGCGATCGTTACGCTCAGAACCGCCACGTACGCGCGATTCCGCTCGGCAAAAAGACGGGCGCGCCGGCGTCTTGTTCACGTCCGCGAGCGTTTTGCGATCGCTGCGCTGCACGTCCGCACGGCGTGCACTCACGCTCGTTCGAGGAGCGGAAACGCTCGGATCGCCGAGCTGTGGGCAAGCACACCGGTTGCACAGCTGAACCTCCATGAGCGAGAAGCAGGAACGTCAGCAGCGCCACACTCGAGACACCCAACCCATCAAGCGCACGTTGCGCGAGCGACGTGTGATCGACGAGCGCTGTGCGGCGGTGGCACGCTGGATCGACGACGAAGGTCAGGACGAGCCCGCGTGTCGCGGGATCGACTAGCCGGGTAGCCCCATCGCGGCGCGACAGGTCTTCGAGTAGAGATCGCGGAACACGTTGCGAGGATCCGTCAGCGCCTTGACCTCGTCGTAGTTGCGCTTGTTCCAGATCGACCAGAACTCGTCCTTCGAATAGTAGTTGTGCGAGATCAGCGTCTTGATTCCGCCGAGCTCTCGCAGCTTCTCCTCGATCATCCGATGGATGTTCTTGCCCGGCGGCTGCTCCATGCCGTAGATCGCGAGGTCGAGGAACAGCGTGTCCTGCATGCCCTCGTAGAAACTCCCGTCGAGCCACTCGTAGTCGCGGACGCGCTTGTACGGGACAGCCCATAGCGGGAAGTGCCCGACCTCGCGCTGGTACCAGTCGAGGAAGGCTCCGACCTTCGAGAACGGCAGGAACACGTCGAGGATGACGGTCGGCCGCTCGCTCTTGAACATGAAGTTGAGCTTGTCCGCGAGCCGCAGCGTCGTTCCGGAGTCCATCAGCTTGCCGAACAGCAGGCGGCCGACGAACGACTTGGGGTGGACGTTCGTGACGCCGCGGTCGTAGCGAAAGAAATAGTCGGGCGTCGCGAGGTAGTCCTGGGTCCGCGTGCCGGTGCTCTGGTAGTAGATCTTCGTCCAGTCGTAGCGGTGCGTGTACGGCGCCTTCTCGACGAACCGGCCGACGCACAGCACGAGCTTGTTCGGCGTGTGGAGGATGCCGTCCATGAAGTCGACGTCCTGGCTCTCGTAGTGGCGGCGGATCGCCGCCTGGTACTCGAGCAGGCTCCCGTAGGTCTCGTACGTGACGTGGACGAACGGCTTGGCGGGGACGAGGCGGAACACGAGCTTCGTGAGGATCCCGAGCGTACCGAACGAGCCGTGCACCATCTGGAACACGAGCGCGTGCTCGTTCTCGGGCGTGCACCGCAGGACCTCGCCGGTCGCGGTGACCACCTCGTACTCGAGGCAGGTGTCGTGGAAGCCGCCGTAGCGGTACGACATCGACTCGATCGAGCACCCGGAGACCGCGCCACCGATCGTGATCGTCTTCAGCTCGGGTACGACGATCGGGACGAGCCCGTAGCGGAGTGTCGCCGCGACGAGATCGACGAACGTCACGCCGGACTCCGCGGTGCAGGTGCGAGCGACCGGATCGATCGAGATGATCTGCGTCAGGTCCGAGATGTCGATCTTGCCGTCGCGTCGCCGCAGATCGCCGCCCTTGGGTACCTGGTGAGGCGGCGCGGCCTTGCGCAGCGAGACCGGCCGCCTGCCGTCGTGCGAGCGGAGCTGGTCGGCGATGCGGGAGACCTTGCGGCCGTGGATGGCGTCGCACTCGGCGGGAGCGTGCAAGTCGGTACAGATCGTCTGGCGCGCAGCGCGACGTTTGCGCACGATCTGTTGACCGATCGCTGCAGCTAACGCTCCGGCGCTCGCGAATCCAGCAGCAGTCAGGAGGCGTGCACGCTTCATCCCCGCTGGACGAAGCAACGCACGTACCTACCGGAAGCGGAGCGCGAGCAGGCGCATCCTCCGGATCAAGGCGTCGTAGCTGTAGCCGCCGCGGGGCGCCATGTCGCTCATGTTGACGAAGTACCAGCCGACACCGCGCTGCTGGCGCAGCCGCTTGCTGCCGTGACGGATCGCGTTGACCTGGCGCGACAGCGAGCGCAGGTCGTAGCTCGGCTGGTCGAGGTACATGTACTGGGTCAGGCCCGACGTGCCAGCATGGATCGACGTTCCGATGACGGTGATCGCACGCTGGTTGATCCCGCCGCCGTCCTTCAGGCCCTTCACCGCGAGCGCGAGCCGATCGGCGGCACGGCGGAACGTCGCGGGCGCCGCGCCGGCGCGGACCTGTGGCGTGTGAAGGTAGACCTCGAGCGCGAGCACACGCGCGCGCTTCTTGAACGCGCGCAGGAGCAGGCGGCGAGCGCGCATCGCGGCGTAGCCATTCGGGTACTGCACGAGATCGATGCTGATGTACGGGATGATCGTGCGCGTCGGCATGCGCAGCAGCAGCTTGCGCAGCCGGCGGTTCAACGTCGCGCCGTCGCGGAAGTCCGATGCGGCCGTGATCTCGTCGATCACGATGTAGTCATAGCCATGCTTCAGCTTCGCGCGCAGGTAGGCCGCCGTGCGCTCGACGCCGTTCGATCGCAGGAGCAGCTCGCGCAGCTTGTCGCCATGGCGATCGAGGACGAACGCGGTGCGGCCACCGGCCGCCTGCGAGGACTCGGCCTTCATCCGGCCGATCGGACCCGACTCGTGCTTCTCGCCGACGACGACTTCGCCGGGGCAGCCGTGGAGGAAGCGCTGCGTGTAGTCGGCGCCGGGGCTCGCGTAGAGCAGCTGCAGCGCGGACCGCTTCGTGACGTGACACGGCGCGGGTGCGGCGGCGATCGCCGGGGCTTCCGCCTCGTCGGTCTCGACGGGCGGCGCGTCGCCGAGGCCCGGCGGCCACACGTGCGCGACGGTCCCCGTGACCGTGTAGCCCTGCGCGACGAGCGTCTCGATCGTTTCGGGCTCGATCTCGTACGCGAACGCGCAGCCATCGGGTGCCGCGAGCTCGACGAGCTCCGCGGTGCCGTCTCCGGCCTCGTCACGCGCCCAGCCGAGCAGGCTCGCGCCGCCGGTCGCGCTCGTCGCGAGGCGATCGCCGCATGCATCGGCGATGCGGAACACCGGCAGCGCGGCGCGCTCGCGCATCAGCGAGAACTGCGCGGCCGGCTGGAGCGCACCGGGATCGAGTGGCTGGTGCGCGAGCAAGAGCTGCACGCCGTCGCTGTCGCCGCGCTCCGCGGAGAACACGTCGACGTACGCGTTCGCGTCGCCGGTCGGCCCGCTGTCGACCGCGTCGTCGTAGCTGCCCGCGTCGAGCGAGCAGGCGGCGAGCGCGAGCAGCAGGGCGCGACGCCGGCGCGCGAGTGCGAGCAGCAGCACGAT
>JAEWJO010000108.1 GCA_023386455.1 Pseudomonadota bacterium
GAGTCGGACACGGACTCGGACTCGGGCTCGAGCGACGGGCGAACGAACGCGGTCGTCGCGACCTCGGCATCGCTGCTCGTCGGCGCGGTGGTCAGGATGCTCGGCTCGGGGACGACCGGGCCTGTCGTCGACGGCGGGACCACCGGACTCGACGGCGGGACGACCTCGGAGACCAGATCGCGGACGAGCGCGCGAGCATCGGTGCGGGCGGGATCGCGATCGCGCGGAGCGGACGCCGTCGCGTCGGCGGCCGCGACCGCGGAGGCGGCATTCGGTGCGGCGATCGGGCCGGATTTCGGGATCGCGATCAGGGCGGCGGCGGCCGGATCCTTCGTCAGCGCGTCCGCGATCTCCTTGTCGCGTGCGGCGCGCTCGGCCTCGGCGTTCGCCTTGTCGCGCGCGGTGCGTTCGGCCTCGACGACTGCCTGATCGCGCGCGGCGCGCTCGGCCTCCTCGCGCTTGGCCTCGGCCGCGGCCTTCACGCGTGCGGCGTAGGTGCGAGCTTCCTCGGCGGCGGCGACGCGCGCGGCCTCCTCGCGCTCCTTCTGCTCGCGCTCCTCGCGCGCGATGCGATCGAGGCGCATGCGCTCGACGCTCGCGGAGACCCGCGCCTGCTGCTCGGTGGCCTCGGCGGCCTCGCGCGCCTTCGCCTCGGCCTCGCGCGCGATCGCCTCGGCGCGTGCCGCTGCCTCGCGGGCAGCCTCCTGCGCCTCGCGCGCCTTCGCCTGCGCCTCTCGCGCCTCGGCCTCGGCCTCGCGTGCGTTCTGCTCGGCGATCTCCTTCGTGCGCCGCTCGGAGGCGTCGGCCTCGGCCTTCGCGGCGGCATCGAGGTCGGCGGGAGGTGGCGTCACGCGGCCGACCGGTCCGCTCTTCTCGCTCTTCTTCTTGCGCTTCTTCTTGCCGGTGACGGTCTCGGCCTCGCTCGCGGCGGCGATGACCTTCGCCGTCGGCGCGGCGTCATCGGCGATGACGATCGACGGCTCGATCCCGATCTCCTTGGGGAAGATCCGGTCGCGCTTGTCGGTGTCCATCAGCGCCTCGAGCTTCTCGCGCTCGCGGTCGCGGCTCGCGATCATCACCTCGCCCGCGGCGGCGTGCGACGGCACGACCCCGGCGAGCGGACCGACCTCGACGCCGATCGTGCGCGGCACGAGCGCACCCCAGTCGATCTCCGCGCGAACGCCGGCCGGTGGGGTCGCGAGCTTCGCGCGCTTGCTGCGCGACTTGCCCTTGCCCTTGCGCTTCGCGCTCGTCGACGAGACCGGACCGGTTTCGATCTCGGCCGTGCGCTCGACGACGGCCTCGCGCGTGTCGGTGCCGACGAGCCACTCGTCGATCGCGAGGACGGCGCGCCAGGTCGCCTTCGGGCGCTGCGCATCGAGGATCTTGAGGAGGCCGACCTCGACCGCCTTCTGCGCGACGCGCAGCGTCTCGAACACGCGGTACGGCGAGTCCTCGAGGATGTCGGCGAGCACGCGGTGCCCGTCGAACATGCGGAGCACGCCGTGGACCTCGGTCGGGACCTGCGTGCCGAGGGACTGGATGCGCGGCACGTCCTGCTCGAGGACGGTCGCCGGCGACAGCCTGCCCGCGTGCTCGCGGATTCCCTCGAGGAAGCGCTCGGCATCCGCGAACAGCTCGTCGGGGGTCAGCGGGATCTGCTGGCGGCGGACGATGTCCTCGTGCGCGAAGTCGAAGCGTGCGTCGGTCCACAGCAGGAGCTGGTGGAGCGCGGCCTGGCCATGGATCAGCCCGACCTCGGCGGACGTGACCTCGCCTCGATAGAACCGGACCTCGCCGCGGCGCAGGCCCCGGATCAGCGTCAGGACGGCGCTGCGGCCGAGCGACGACAGGGCGCGGACGAGCGTGTAGACGCCGGTCGTCTCGACGAGGCTCCCGACCAGGTGGTCGCGCTTGCCGGCGGGGCTGCCGCGCAGGATCCGGCAGATCGTCACGAGATCTCGGAGATACGACGGGCGCGCGACGATCTCGTCGGCACCGGCGGCCTCGAGGTCGGCGCGCGAGGCGCCGCGGGCGGTCGAGACGATCGGGACGTCGGGACCGACGAGCTCGCGAGCGCGGCGAACGAGGTCGACGGCCTGGCCGTCGATGCCGCCGATCAGGACGAGACCTGGAACTTCGGATGCGAGGTCCGCGAGCTGCCCGGGCTCGGTGGGAATCGCCGGGACATACGTCGGCACACCTTCCCGCTCGAAGCCGAGCTGGACCTGCCGTCCCGCCTGTGGATCGGGCTCCAGGACGATGACTTTCGAGGGTCCCGACATGCGCGGAGATCGAGGGTGCAGTATAAACCGACGTAAGGGGAGCCGTTTCGGCGTCCTTTGCTCAATCACGTGATCGTTCTCGAGATCCAGGCTGGAACTGCCGAGCAACGCGTCCATCGCATCGGTGGGACGACTGCGTCGATCGGTCGCTCGCCCGCGAGCACGGTGCCGATCACCGACTTCCATCTCTCCGGTGACCACGCGCAGATCACGCAGATCGGCGGCGTGTACGTGTTCCGCGACCTGCGCTCGACGAACGGCTCGGCGATCGAGCGCGATGGCAAGCGCATCCCGATCGACGCGACCGCGCGCTGGGAGATCGCGCTCGCCGACGGCGACATCATCCTGCTCGGCAACCGCAACGACCCCGTGCGGATCGCGGTCCGGATCGGCGACGAGGCCGACGAGGACCTGCCGAACGACCGCCTGGTCGCGTCGCGGTCGATCATGGACCTGCCGCAGGTCACCGATCAGATCGAGGGCTCGCCCGACGAGGCGCTGCGCGTCTACAAGGCCCTGCAGCCGCTCGGCGCGCGCCTCGAGCCAGGCGAGGTGATCGAGGCCACGGTCGAGGCTGCGTTCGAGCTGCTCCCGCGCGCGACCCACATCGCGATCTTGCTGCGCTCCGAGAGCGACAAGGACCGGTTCGCGCTCGCGGTCTCGCGCCAGCGTCACAAGGGCGCGAGCGGCACGCCGTCGCCGACGATCGATCCGGTGCGCGCCAGTCGCGCCGTCCTGCGCCGCGTGCTCGCGGACCGCGCCGCGGTGCTGACGGCGAACGCGCAGGAGGAGCTGTCGTCGAGCGAGTCGATCATGGGCGGCCAGATCCTGTCGATCCTCGCGATGCCGCTGTGGCGCGGGGACGACATCATCGGGCTCATCCAGGCCGACAACCGCCACTCGGCGGGTATGTTCCACGAGCGCGATCTCGAGGTCGCGCTGCTGCTCGGCGCGCAGGCCGCGCTCGCGATCGACAACGCGACGCTTCACCAGCGCGTGCGCGTCGCCGAGGAGCGGGCACGCGGCGAGAACGTCTACCTGAAGCGCCGCGAGCAGAAGATCAAGTTCGACAACATCATCGGCGACTCGCCGGCGATGAAGGCGGTGTTCGCTCAGCTCGAGAAGGTGATCGACACCCGCGCGACGGTCTGCGTCGAGGGCGAGACCGGCACCGGCAAGGAGCTGATCGCGAGCGCGATCCACTACCAGTCCGGGCGCCGCGAGAAGATGTTCGTCGCGCAGAACTGCGCGGCGCTGCCCGAGAACCTGCTCGAGAGCGAGCTGTTCGGTCACAAGCGCGGTGCGTTCACGAGCGCCGACAGCGACAAGAAGGGCCTGTTCGAGATCGCCGACGGCGGCACGCTGTTCCTCGACGAGATGGGCGAGATGCCGATGTCGCTGCAGGCCAAGCTCCTGCGCGTCCTCCAGGAGGGCACGATCCGCCCGGTCGGCGCGACGAGCGAGAAGCAGGTCGACGTCCGCATCATCTGCGCGACGAACCGCGATCTGTCGGCCGAGGTCGAGAAGGGCCGGTTCCGCCAGGACCTCTACTACCGGCTGATGGTGTTCCCGATCAAGCTGCCGCCGCTGCGCGAGCGGCGCGAGGACATCCCGCAGCTCGCGGCGCACTTCCTCAAGCGCTACGCCGAGGAGTATCGCATCGAGTCGCCCGGCTTCACGCAGGACGCGCTCGACGCGCTGTCCTCGTACAACTGGCCGGGCAACATCCGCGAGCTCGAGAACGAGGTGCAGCGTCTCGTCATCCAGGCCGAGAGCGGTCACTGGATCGAGGTGACGGATCTATCGTCGCGCCTGCGCAAGATCGAGGGCACGGTCACGCGTATCGCGCCGAAGCAGGGGACGCTCAAGGAGATGATGGAGCAGGTCGAGCGCTGGCTGATCGCCGAGGCGCTGCGCGACCACGGCGGCAACAAGACGAAGACCGCGGCGACGCTCGGCATCACCCGCGAGGGTCTGCACAAGAAGCTCGCGAAGTTCGGCGTCTGAGTCGCGCGCGGCAGCTACCGCGTCGCCGCTCGATCGCGCGACATCATCGTCTGCAGGTCCTTGTAGCCCTTGATCCCGACGTGGACGACCGGGTCTCCCGCGCGGTTGAAGTCGACGATCACGGTCAGCACGAGCGAGATCGCGACCATCATCGCCGCGGTCGGGCCGAACGCTCGGCGCCGGCGAAGACCGACGCCATAGCCGAACACGCCGACCGATAGCACGGCCGCGATGTAGAGGACGTCGCGGATCGCCGATGGCAACCGCTGGTAGATGTTCACGGTGATGCGCGCGGTGTGGAGGTCGATCATGTTGTTGAGCGACTCGATGAACAGCGCCGTGATGTGCGAGTGGGTGTCGAGCGCGGCGGCGGCGCGGGCCTCGTCCCAGAGTCGGTTGTGCAGGTCGGCCGTACGGTCGAGCGCGTGCTGGATCGACGACGGGGTCTGATAGACCGTACGCATCTCGACGTACTGACGGAGAAGGTCTTGCTCGCGCACGTCGTGCGGCGGCGGCAGCATCTTCGCGCGCAGGTAGGTCGTGCCGATCGCGTTGACCTCGTCGAGGACGATGTGCCGGCGCGCCGCGTAGCGCTCGTCCGCCATGCTGAACGTGAAGCCGAGGAGCAGGCCGAGCAGCGCGAGCATCGCTGCACCGACCGCATCGACGGCCGTCTTCTTCTCGGCGGCGACCTCGTCCTTCGTACGACGTCCCACCTGGAACGCGACCTCGTAGGCGACGACGAGCGCCACGCACGTGAGGAGCAGCGTGAGCCAGTACTCGTGGTGCATGGTCGGGGCGGTTGCAACGGACATGCCCCATCGGTTTCGCGGACTTGCCTCGTGTCACCGGCTTTCTGCGCGACGGATCGCAAGATCGTGCTCCTGATCTGCATGAAGGACGTAGAGCGTGGGCGGCGCGATCACGCCGCGGCGCACGACCACGAGGCGGCGGGTACGCCGGGGCGGATGACGAACGTGCGGGACCTCGGCGGCGCTGGCAGCGCGGGGCCCTACACGACGGCGACGCTCACCGGTGACCGCGTGCCGTTCAGCAGCGACAGCCCGCTGGCCGAGCCGACTCTCACGCCGAGCGCCGGCCTGGAGCTCGCGCCGGTGCCCGCGGCCGCGCCGGCAGGCCCGGGGCTGGCCCGGGTCAAGGATCTCTACGCGCCCTACGCACCTGGCGAAGGCCTTCGCGATCCGGGGCTGATGACGGACATCGTGCGCATCGTCGAGAAACACCCCGAAGAGGAAGCCGCGATCCGCGCGTACATGGAGACGCGCGACGGCACGGACGCGCCCATCGCGCTGGTCAAAGCACGCGAGGAGGAGAAGCGGAAGAAGAACGGCGTCCGGCTGGAGGGCGGCGCGCTCAACCTGGGCAATCCCCTGTTGCCCACCATCGGGATCACGGTGCCCTTTGGCGTCACGCACAAGAGGGACACGCCGGAGGACAAACGGATCGACGATGACAAGGAGCGAGACAAGCGCGACGCGCTGGCCAGGGGCGACGAGAAGCCCACCACGGTCGTCGACACGGTGAACAAGATGCGCAACGGACCGGCGGAGGAGTCGGCCGACCAGAAGCGCAACGGCAAGAAGCTAGACGACGCGCTCCAGAACGAGCGCAAGCGCAAGGCTCAGCTCGACGACTAGCCGATCGCTTCCCAGGCGCGCTGGCAGCGTGCAGCGCGTGCGGCACCGGCGACGCGAAGCAGCGGGCGATCGCGCAGCCAGCGCTTCCACTCGTCGTCGTCGGTCTCCTCCCACGCGCGCTCGGTCTCGACGACGTGCTCGCCGGCGAACGTGATGAGACCGGCGAGCGCGAGGTGCGTCGCCGGCGATCTCGGATCGGCGAGCGCGATCGTCCGCGCGGTGACCGCCGTCGCGATCAGCTGCTCGATCAGATCGCGTGCGAGCTCGTGGCGGCGCGCGACTCCGAGCAGGTAGCCGATCAGCGCCGCGTGGACGTGCACGTCCTCGATCGTCCGGAACGGCTTCACGTAGTCGGTGTAGCCATCACCGGGCAGGATGTCGTCGGCGGTGACCCGCACGCGCTCGAGCTCGACCTCGGCGTGCGGGATCTCGGGCACGAACGGCGCGCTCGCCGACGTCATGCGAACGCCGGGCGCGCTCGTCGACACGCGGACCATGCGCAGCCGCGGCTTGCCATCGGCGCCGGTGCCGAGCGTCGCGCACACGAGCAGCGACTTCGCGAGCGGCGCCGTCGTCGCCCACTTCTTCTTGCCGGTGATCTCGAAGTCGTCGCCCGACGCGACGAGTGTCGTCTCGATGTCCTTCGGCGAGTTGCCGCGCGCCTCGGTGACGCACAGCGCACTGATGTCGTCGGACGAGGTCTTCACGAGCGCACGCAGCGCCTCGTGGTAGCCGGCCGCGAACGCGAAGCCGAGCCGGTCGGCGAGGGCACCGCCGACGAGCGCGCGATCGACCGTCGTCGTCTCGCGCTCGCGGGCATCGCGCGTCTGCTCCCACCACGCGGTCAGCGAGTCGGTGGACGTCGACGCACGGAGCGACAGCAGGTCGGGCAGCAGCATGGCCCGACTCTAGATCACTTGTCCCGGGGGGATCGGTTCGGGCCAAGGTGCGCGCGGGCCCCGATGACGCGGGCCACGCGTCGACCGCTCGCCCTCACTTGTGCATGATCTCGAGGATCGCGACGCGCCGTGACGCATTCTCGTCGAACGTCACGACCTCGTCGTTCGACAGCGACGCGTGGCCGTGCGCGCGGGCGTAGATATAGTCGCACCCCTTCTTCGGCGCCGGCTTGTCGAAGCACGCCTCGAGCGCGAGCTCGGGGACACCGAGCGCGAGGTCCTCGAGGAACACGTAGCCACGGTCCGCGGTGTTGTTCCTTCCGTAGAACGCGCCCTTCAGCGACGTGTAGTTCGTGCTCTTCAGCGCGCCGTTGTAGCGCGTGAACGTCTTGCCCTTCTCGTCCTTCGTCTTGCCGCCGGAGTCCTCCCAGCATGGCGTGTGATAGATGCCGAGGCCGAACGCGCGCCCCGTCACGTGCACACCCTTCGGCAGGTTCTTCGGCGTCACGAGACCCGTCTTGCAGATACCCATGAGGTTCTCGGTCCGCGTGCCGTGCCAGCCGGGAACGATGCCGGTCGCGCCGTCCTTCCTGGCGACGGTGTTCGCGTACGTCTCGAAGTCCGACTTGCGACCCTGCTGCTCGAGCTTCCAGATCCGGCCGACCTTCAGCTTGCCGTAGAAGTTCGAGTTGATGGGCGACTGACCCTTGTCGTAGTAGGTCTTGTACGTCCTGTACTCGTCGCTCTTCGGGTCGAGCCAGGCGATGTCGCACTTGAGGCCCTGGTACCAGACCTCGTGCGGGTCGTCGGCGTCGGCGGCGGCCGCGAACACGGCCTTCTGCAGGAACGCGTCGCGGAGCAGGCCGATGAACGTGCGCTGCTCGGCGATCCGCTCCTTGCTGTCGATCACGATCATGTCGAGGTCGAGCTTCTTGCCCTTGCGTGCGTGATCGATGTTGCGCGGGATCGTCGAGAGGAAGTCGTTCGTCAGATCGACGAGCGTGGTCTTCTTGGCCTTCTTCGCGATCTGGGTCTCGATCTCCTCGAGGATGTCGGCGCCCTTGTCGAGCTGTGCGTCGGCGAGGTTGCCGAGCGGCGATGCCTTCGACGCGCCGGCCGACGACGACAGGCCGGCGGCGACCGCCTTGCCGGTCGAGCTATAGATCACCTCGAGCAGGTTCTCGACCTCGGGGTGGAACGCGCTCTTCTTCGTCGGTCCCTTCGCCTTGGCGGGCGCCGCGGATCCCGAGGCCGCGTCCGTCTTCTTCCTCTCCTCGGCGTCGGTCCGCAGCTCCACTTTCGTGTAGCCCTTCGCGATCTTCGAGTCGATCTTCTTCTTCATCTGCTTCTGCGCGTCGGCGAGGTCCTTGCCCTTGACGGTCTGGACCTGGCCCGACTGGCCGACGCGGCCGTAGGTGAAGACGACGGTGAAGTCGCCGAACAGCTGCGCGCGATAGAACTTGTTCGAACCGAGCGCGGTCGCGCCGGTCTTCGCGCCGGTGAGATCGGTCCAGTTGAGCGTGACCTCCTCGAGGACTTGCTTGCTCATCTCGTCCTCCTCAGAGCTTCACGTGAAGGGCGTAGCGCAGCCGGATCTGGCTCTCCTCGTAGACGAGGTACTCGCTCTGATCGAAGCTCGACTTCGCGTACTGCTTCTGCGCGATCGGCTTGCCCTGCGGGATGACGACCTTCTTGCCGTCGTACATGAAGTGGGTGTCGTCGGCCGGATCCGGTTCCTTCTGGCCGCGCGCGACGATCGAGTCGAAGCCCTTCGGCGCCTGCTTCAGCGACGAGTCGTCACGCGTGATCGAGTGCTCCTTGCCGAGCGCGACCTCGGTGAGGAACATCACGCCGATCCCGCCGGACGCCCAGCCCATGTAGTTGATCGACTTGCCGTTCTCCGACGCGGTGTAGATGCCCTTGCCGACGCGGCCACCCGAGTGCGGCATGATGCGGAGACCGGTCTTGCAGATCGCGGCGACGACGGCGACGTTGGTGCCGTGCCAGAGCAGCTTGCGGTTGTCGAGATCGTCGTGCTTCTTGAAGCGCGCGGCCTCGCCCTTGCGATCGAGACGGAAGATATCGAGCAGCTTCGGCTTGCGGCCGGCGCGCGCGGTGTTCTCCAGGTACGTCTCGAGGATCTGGTACTCCTTCGACTTCGGATCGACGACCTCGAGCGAGGCGTTGAGCTTCTCGTAGTTCTCGTCGGCGGGGTGCGGGATCAGCTTGGCGGTCTTCTGCTTGGTGTCGGCCTTCTGCATGCTGACCGCGATCTCGATGTCGTTCAGGACGTTCAGCATCTCGACCTTCTTGTCGAGCAGCTCCTGCGTGTCGATCAGCGGCGGCGTGCGGCGGCCGAACGCGTGCGGGATCACGGTGTAGAACCGCGACGTGACCTCCTCGACCTTCTTGTTGTTCTTGCCCTTGATCGCCTTCGCGAGCTCCTCGAGGACGTCGTAGCCCTTCTCGACCTGCGTCTTCGAGAGCTGGCCGAGCGGCATCTTCTTGACGTCGATGTCGAACGACGCCATCGCGCCCTTGAACATGTCCTCGTCGAAGATGAGGCTCATGAACTTCTCGATGCGCGGCTCGAGCGAGCAGGGCGCGTACTTCTTCGCGGTCGCCTTCTGGACCTTCGCGGCATCGGCGTCGATGCCCTTCAGCTTCTCCTCGATCTCGGCGGCCTCGCCGGCGTCGGCGGAGTGATCGACCTCGATCAGCGAGTACCGGCCGGCGACCGGCTTGAAGTTCTTGCGGTCGTCCCAGGCGTTCTTCGTCTTGTCCTTGAACTTCGCCGAGAAGTCCTTCAGCGCCTTGCCGAAGTCGCTCGGACCGAGCAGCGCGTTCTGGCCGTCCTCGCCGACGCGACCCCAGCGAGTCCACGCGTAGTACTTGCCGCCCTTCTCGAGCAGCTGGATCACGTAGAACTTGTTGTTGTTCGCACCGATGTTCGTCTGGTTGAGCATGCAGTCGTAGTCCTCGTGGACGACTGCACCGCTCAACGGGCACTTGCTGTCGACAGGAATCTTGACCTTACCAGCCGTGGCCATGAATCGATCTCCCCCTCAGTGAGCTGCGCTCGAAACGAGCGCTGGGAATGGTATCAGCGGTGTTCGGACCGCAAGGGCAATCCGGACGGTGTGTTACAGCGCCCGGTACCTGCCCTGTTGCGGAGTGTGAACAGACGCGCCGTACGTGCTTCTACTTGGTAGCCAAGGAGTGCTCGGCGCACCTCCTGCATCGCACGCAAGGGAAGATCGTGAAGTCATATTCGATGTTTGTTGTCCTGCTCGTTGCCGGCGCCTGCGGGCGTGATGACGGCGCACGGGCGCAGCCTGCTGGGTCGCCGGCGCCCATCCAGGTAGGTGTCTATACGGTCGAGCCGAAACCGTTGACGTTGACTCGCGAGCTCCCCGGCCGGACGTCGCCGCTGCGGATCGCGGAGGTGCGCGCGCGGGTGAACGGCATCGTCCTCAAGCGACTGTTCGAGGAAGGCACCGACGTCAAGGCGGGGCAGAAGCTGTTCCAGATCGATCCGGCTCCGTATCAAGCGGCGCTCGAGAGTGCGAAGGCCCAGGTGGTGCGCGCGGAGGCGACGATCGGTTCGGCCAGCGCGCTCGCCGATCGCTACGAGAAGCTCCTGCAGACGAACGCGGTCAGCAAGCAGGAGTACGACGACGCGGTCGCGAAGCAAAAGGGTGCGGTCGCCGACCTCGCGGCGGCCAAGGCGGCGGTGAAGACCGCGAAGATCAACCTCGACTACACGACGGTGACCTCGCCGATCGCCGGCCGCATCGGCCGCAGCGAGGTGACCGAGGGCGCGTACGTGCAGCAGGGAACGGCGACGCTGCTCGCGACGGTGCAGCAGCTCGACAAGATGTACGTCGACCTGACGTGGTCGAGCGCCGAGATGATGAAGCTGCGGCGCTCGCTCGAGAGCGGCGATCTGAAGGCGAGCCCGTCCGAGGCGAAGGTGACGGTCGTGCTCGAGGACGGCCGCGAGTATCCGATCGAGGGCACGCTCCAGTTCACCGACGCGACGGTCGATCAGACGACCGGGTCGGTCTCGCTGCGCGCGACGATCGGCAACCCGAAGCAGGAGCTCTTGCCGGGCATGTTCGTGCGCGCGCGGATCGAGGAGGGCACGAAGGAGCAGGCGCTGCTCGTGCCGCAGAAGGGCGTCACGCGCGATCCGAACGGCAACGCGGTCGCGCTCGTCGTCGACAAGCAGAACAAGGTCGAGCGCCGCACGGTCGTGACCGATCGCGCGATCGGTGACTCGTGGCTCGTGACGGACGGCCTCGCGCCGGGCGAGCAGGTGATCATCGAGGGCATCCAGAAGGTGCGGCCGGGCGCGCCCGTGACCGCCGTGCCGGTCGGTGCGAATGCACCGGCGACGGCCCAGGGCTCGGCATCCGCCGCGTCCCAGGGCTCGGCGGCAGCGCTGCAGCCGGCCAGCAAACCCGCGGAGAAGTGACACGTGGCGAAGTTCTTCATCAACCGCCCGATCTTCGCGTGGGTGATCGCGATCATCATCATGCTCGCGGGCGGCAGCTCCGTCCTCCGGCTGCCCGTCGCGCAGTACCCCGCGATCGCGCCGCCGGCGATCACCGTCAGCGCGACCTATCCCGGCGCGTCGTCGTCGACGCTCGAGCAGACCGTCACGCAGGTGATCGAGCAGCGCATGAACGGCCTCGACGGCTTCCGCTACATGTCGTCGTCGAGCGACTCGATCGGTACCGCGAGCGTCGAGCTGACGTTCGAGCCCGGCACCGACCCCGACATCGCGCAGGTCCAGGTCCAGAACAAGCTGCAGCTCGCGATGCCGCAGCTGCCGCAGGAAGTGCAGCGCCAGGGCGTCCGGGTCGCGAAGTCGAACCGCAACTTCCTCATGATCGCGGTGCTCGTCTCGACGGACGGCTCGATGTCGCGCAACGACATCTCCGACTACGTCGGGTCGACGCTGCTCGACCCGATCAGCCGCGTCTCGGGCGTCGGCGACGTCCAGGTGTTCGGCTCGTCGTACGCGATGCGCATCTGGCTGAACCCCGACAAGATGATCGCGCTGCACGTGACGCCGAGCGACATCTCTGCCGCCGTGCAGGCGCAGAACGCGCAGGTGTCGGCCGGCCAGTTCGGCGCGGCGCCGGCGGTGCAGGGCCAGCAGCTCAACGCGACGATCACGGCGCAGACGCGCCTCCAGACCCCCGAGCAGTTCGAGCAGATCCTCTTGCGCGTCAACGCGAACGGCTCGCAGGTCCGGCTGAAGGACGTCGCGCGGGTCGAGCTCTCCGGTGAGAGCTCGGAGGTCGAGAGCTACTACAACGGCAAGCCGACGTCGGGCATGGGCATCCGGCTCGCCGCAGGCGCGAACGCGCTCGACACGGCGGCGGCGGTCCGCAAGCGCCTGGCCGAGCTGTCTGCGACGTTCCCGCCGAACCTCGAGACCGTCTACCCGGTCGACTCGACGCCGTTCGTGAAGCTGTCGATCGAGGAGGTCGTGAAGACGCTGATCGAGGCGATCGTGCTCGTGTTCCTCGTCATGCTGCTGTTCCTCCAGAACATCCGCGCGACGCTGATCCCGACGCTCGCGGTGCCCGTCGTCCTGCTCGGCACGTTCGGCGTGCTCAGCGCGTTCGGCTACAGCATCAACACGCTGACGATGTTCGGGCTCGTGCTCGCGATCGGCCTCCTCGTCGACGATGCGATCGTCGTCGTCGAGAACGTCGAGCGCGTCATGAGCGAGGAGGGCCTGTCGCCGAAGGAGGCGACCCGAAAATCGATGCAGCAGATCACCGGCGCGCTCGTCGGAATCGCGATGGTGCTGTCCGCCGTGTTCCTGCCGATGGCGTTCTTCGGTGGCTCGGTCGGCGTCATCTACCGCCAGTTCTCGATCACGCTCGTGTCGGCGATGACGCTGTCGGTGATCGTCGCGCTGACGTTCACGCCGGCGCTGTGCGCGACGATCCTGAAGCCGGTCGATCACCACGGCAAGCGGCGCGGCCTGTGGGGTCTGTTCAACCGCGGCTACGACCGGACGCAGAACGGCTATCACAAGACGGTCGGCGCGCTCGTGCGCCATCGCTGGCCGGCGATGATCGTCTACGTCGGGCTCGGTGCGCTGCTCGCGCTGCTGTTCACGCGCATGCCGAAGGGCTTCCTCCCCGAGGAGGATCAGGGCCAGCTGAGCGTGCAGGTGCTGCTGCCTCCGGGCGCGACGCAGCAGCAGACGCGCGCCGTGATGGAGCGCGTCACGAACCACCTCCTGACCGGCGAGAAGGACTCGGTCGACTCGGTGCTGTCGATCATCGGCTTCGGCTTCGGCGGCCGCGGCCAGAACTCGGGCACCGCGTTCGTCAAGCTCCGCCACTGGGAGGACCGCAAGGACGCGCGGCTCAAGGCGAGTGCCGTCGCGCAGCGGACGACGCGCGCGTTCTCGCAGTACAAGGACGCGATCGTGTTCACCGCGGCACCGCCCGCGATCTCCGAGCTCGGCAACGTCGCGGGCTTTCAGATGCAGCTCCAGGATCGCGGTGGTCTCGGGCGCGCCGAGATGATCGCGGCGCGCGACCAGCTGCTCGCGCTCGCATCGAAGCACCCGGCGCTCGCGAAGGTGCGCCAGGGCGGCCTCGAGGATCGCCCCGAGTACAAGATCGACGTCGACCAGGAGAAGGCGGCGGCGCTCGGGCTGACGATCAGCGACGTCAACCAGACGCTGTCGGCGACCTGGGGTGGTTCCTACATCAACGACTTCCTCGACAACGGCCGCACCAAGCGCGTCTACATGCAGGCCGACGCGCCGTTCCGCATGCAGCCCGAGGATCTCGGTCGCTGGTACGTGCGCAACAAGGCCGGCGAGATGGTCCCGTTCTCGGCGTTCGCGACCGGTCGGTGGACCTACGGCCCGCCGAAGCTCGATCGGTTCAACGGCTTCCCGACGATCTCGATCCAGGGCGAGCCCGCACCGGGCCACAGCTCCGGCGAGGCGCTCGCCGCGATGGAGCAGCTGATGAAGCAGATGCCCGCGGGCGTCGGTCACGAGTGGTACGGCCTCGCGTACGAGGAGAAGACCTCGGGCGCGAACGCGCCGATCCTCTACGCGCTGTCGCTGCTCGTCGTGTTCCTCTGCCTCGCCGCGCTCTACGAGAGCTGGTCGATTCCCGTGTCGGTCATGCTCGTCGTGCCGCTCGGTGTCCTCGGCGCGGTCGGCGCGACATTGCTCGGCAAGCAGGCGAACGACGTCTACTTCCAGGTCGGTCTGCTCGCGACGATCGGGCTCGCCGCCAAGAACGCGATCCTCATCGTCGAGTTCGCGAAGGAGCTGGTGACCGGGGGCAAGACACCGGTCGAGGCGGCGCTCGAGGCGTCGCGCATGCGTCTGCGGCCGATCCTGATGACCTCGCTCGCGTTCGTGCTCGGCGTGTTGCCGCTCGCGATCGCGAGTGGCGCAGGTGCCGGCGCGCAGAACGCGATCGGAATCGCCGTCGTCGGCGGTGTGCTCGCGGCGACATTCCTCGGCGTCCTGCTGGTGCCCGTGTTCTTCGTCCTGATCGTCCGCCACACCAAGACCAAGCCAGAGGCGGTCGCTGCTGCGGGGCCCCATGCGTAAGCTCGCCGCTGTCCTCTCCGTCACGCTGACCGCGTGCTCGTTCGCGCCGAAGTACGAGCGGCCGACCGCGCCGGTCGCGAACCAGTTCCCGTCGAGCGGGCCACCGGGCGCGCTCGCCGCCGCCGATCAAGGCTGGCGCACGATGTTCGGTGACCCGCGGCTCCAGCGCCTGATCTCGCTCGCGCTCGCGAACAACCGCGATCTGCGAATCGCGGCGCTCCAGGTCGAGGAAGTTCGCGCGCAGTACCGCATCGCGCGCTCGGACCTCTACCCGCAGGCCGGCGTCTCGGGCAGTGCGACGTTCCAGCGCGAGACCGCGACCCAGCCGGGCCAGCTCTATCGCGTCGGCGCGACCGCATCGTGGGAGCTCGATCTGTTCGGCCGCGTGCGCAACCTCAGCAAGGCGGCGCTCGAGCAGTACCTCGCGGCGGAGGAGACCCACCGCGCGACGCACCTCGCGCTCGTCGGCGAGGTCGTCAGCCAGTACCTGCGCCAGCGCGCGTACGCCGAGGAGCTCGAGATCGCGAAGCAGACCCAGGACGCGGTCAAGAACGCGTACGACCTGACCTCGCGCCAGCTCGAGGCCGGCACGCGCTCCGAGCTCGACGTCCGCACGTCGGAGGGCCAGGTCGCCGCGGCCAAGGCAGAGGTCGCGCGCCTCACGCGCCTCGTCCAGCAGGCCGACAACGCGCTCGGCGTGCTGATCGGTCAGCCGATGCCGACGGATCTGCCGGCGGCTCAGCCGCTCGAGTCGCAGCAGATGATCGCCGAGCTCGGCGCGGGTGTGCCGTCGGAGGTGCTGCTGCGCCGGCCCGACGTCGCGGCCGCCGAGCACGTGCTGATCGGCGCGAACGCGAACATCGGGGCGGCGCGCGCCGCGTTCTTCCCGACGATCTCGCTGACCGGCTTTGCCGGCCTCGCGAGCACCGCGCTCGCGTCGCTGGTCACCGGCGGCGCCGCGGCGTGGTCGTTCATCCCGTCGATCTCGGTGCCGCTGTTCACCGGTGGTCGCAACGAGGCGAACCTCGACGTCGCGAAGGTTCGCAAGAACATCGCGGTCGCGAGGTACGAGCAGACGATCCAGACCGCGTTCCGCGAGGTCAGCGATGCGCTGGTCGCCCGCGGCTATCTCGACGAGCAGCTGCAGGCGCAGACCGAGCGCGTGACGGCCCTCGAGAAGCGCTACGAGATCTCCGAGCAGCGCTATCGCGGCGGCATCGAGAGCTACCTCGTCGTGCTCGTCGCGCAGCAGGATCTCTACCTCGCGCAGACGCAGCTCGTCGAGGTGCGGGTCGCGCGCCTGCAGAACCTCGCCGATCTGTACCGGTCGCTCGGCGGCGGCTGGAACGAGTCCTAGCGCGCGAACGTGATCTCGGGCGAGAGCCCGAGAAATGCCGCGTAGCGCGCGGCCGCCTCCTCGACGGCGTGGCGGTCCGTCGCCGCGACCTTCGTCCACGGCGACAGCTCGATCGCGACCTTCGCCTTGCCGGTCGTGCGCCTCCAGCTGCCGATGATCTGACCATCGAGCACGAGGTTCGGGCCGAGGAGCGAGCGCTCGTTGAACGTCGTGGCGGTCTTCGGCGCGACGCCGACGTGCGAGCGGTCCGCATACGCGACGGTGTACTCGTCGTACGGCGGGAGGAGGTACGCGCGCGGACCCTTCGCCGGCTTCGCGGTGCGCGCGCCGTGGTAGAGCGTCGTGCCGTCGATCGTCTCCGCGACGAGGTTGTCGCCCGCGAGCGCGATCGCGGCGCGCACGTCGGCCGCGGGCAGCTGACACCACCACGTGAAGTCCTTCGCGCTCGCGGGGCCACGCGTCGTGAAGTAGCGGGTCGCGAGGTCGGCGAGCGACTCCTCGCGCGGCCGTGGCTTGCTCTTCGGTACGCGCTCGTCGAACAGCGCGATCGTGATCTGCTTGCCCTTGCGCCGGCCGCTGCACACGAGCGCCTCGAGCTCGGCGCGATAGATGATGTGCGCGAGCCGCTGGCCCTCCGGCGAGATCTTCGCGCGGGTCAGGACGGCGGCGACCTCGGCGCGGCCCAGGTGCGTGCCGCCCTCGCAAGCCCGGGCGATCGCATCGAGTGCCTTCGCGAGCTGCCTGTCATCGAGCTCGAGCTCGCGGTTTCTGCGGGCGTTACGCTGGATCATGAGCGGGCCGAACAGACCGATGAGCCACCGCATGTCAGCCCGTGCCACGAAGTGATGGGTGCCGCGCATCGGGTGCGTGCGTAAGATCTCGCCATCGGCCAGGGCTCGCTCGATACCCGCCTCCGAGGCGCCCGTAGCGCGTAGGCCGACCGCCCACAATCCACCAGAATAATCCTGA
Organism: Pseudomonadota bacterium; assembly: GCA_023386455.1. GTDB lineage: Bacteria > Myxococcota_A > Polyangia > Haliangiales > Haliangiaceae > JABFXX01. The sequence continues at coordinate 16,785 of JAEWJO010000108.1, forward strand.
GCCTGCATCGCCCCGAGCGCCGTGACGACCTCCACAGGGCCAACTCGCTGTTTGGCCAGGTGTTGATTCTGTAGGCGTTTTAACGGGATCGGCAGCATCGATTCGTTGTATCCAGTTTCGAGCGTCGGCGCCCTTTGTCGGCTAACCTACCTGTCCACGTCGAAGTACGGAGAAGCATGTCCAATCAACGAGGAACGTTTGCGAAGCGTCAGCGGGAGATGGAGCTCAAGGATCGAGCGAAGGCCAAGGAGGCGCGTCGGGCCGCACGTAGCGAGCAGACGCGCGAGAGCAAGGGCCCCGAGATCGCTTGGGACGAGGCCGTGCGTGCCGTGGTGACCCCGGACGCGCCGACCACGTCGGTCGTGCCGACCGACGACAGCTGCGACTGATTCGACCGCCGAGCGCCGGTCAGCGGATGCTGGCCAAGGCTCGGCCTGTACCGGTTCTCGTGTCCGGAACGTGTGCGCAGGGGCGGGTGCCCGCGCGATAGAGTCCGCGCATGCCCCTCACGCTATACGTCGGCAGCAAGCGCTATTCGTCCTGGTCGCTCCGTCCGTATCTCGCGCTGGCCCACACCGGGGTCGCGTTCGAGTGCAAGACGATCCTGCTCGACCAGCCGGATACCAAGGCGCAGATCGCCGCGGTGAACCCCGCGTCGAAGGTCCCGGTGCTCCACGACGGCACCCTGGTGATCTGGGACTCGCTCGCGATCTGCGAGTACGTCGCCGAGCTGCATCCGACCGCCGGCCTCTGGCCCGACGACCGCGCCGTGCGTGCGAAGGCGCGCTCGGTCTCGGCCGAGATGCACTCGAGCTTCGCGGCGCTGCGCCGCGACATGCCGATGGATATCCTGTCGAAGAAGCACGGCCAGGGACACACGGCCGAGGCCCTCGCCGATGCGCGCCGCGTCCAGCAGATCTGGCGCGAGTGCCTCGATGCGAGCGGCGGCCCGTTCCTGTTCGGCACGTTCACGATCGCCGACGCGATGTTCGCGCCGGTGACGACGCGGTTCACGACCTACGGTGTCGACCTCGACGCGCAGTGCCGCGCGTACGTCGATGCGGTCGCGCAGCTCCCGGCGTACAAGCTGTGGTCCGCCGACGCCGAGCGCGAGCCGCAGTCGCGCGAATGACATGACGGGTCGCATCGTCCAGCTCGCTCGCTCCGATGGTGGCGCGCCGAAGCTCGCGATCGACGAGGCGCACGCGGGCCCGCTCGGGCTCGCCGGCGACCGTCAGGTGCACACGAAGTTCCACGGCGGACCCGAGCGCGCGCTCTGCCTGTTCTCGCTCGAGGTGATCGAGGCGCTGCGCGCGGAGGGGCATCCGATCTCGCCGGGCTCGACCGGTGAGAACGTCACGATCGAGGCGATCGACTGGGCGTCGCTGCGCTCCGGAAGCGTGCTCGAGCTCGGCGACGAGGTGGTCGTCGAGCTGACGACGCAAGCGACCCCGTGCCGGCAGATCGCGGCGTCGTTCGTCGACGGCAGGTTCGCGCGGCTCCAGGCACCCGGTCAGATGCGCTGGTACTGCCGGGTGATCGAGCCGGGGCGCCTTCGCGTCGGTATGCCCGTGCGCGTGCGCGTGCGCCGGCCGACCCAGCTCGCCTAGATCCGCTAGATCTCGTCGTCGAGGGGCGAGCTCGGCGGCGCCGTGAACGGCGTCTCCGACAGCGTCGCCATCGCGGTCGCGAGGTTTGCCACCTCGACGGACGGCGGCGCGTTGCGCTTCAGCATGAACGTGCACGTCGCGCACGACGTCACGACCATGCCGCCGCCGGTCGCCTGGTCCTCCGCGAGCCGGCGCTTCGCCATCTGATCGGCGACGAGCGGCATCGTCTTCGGCAAGAGGCCGCCGCCACCGCAGCACTCGGTGTCCGCCTTCGCCCACGACAGCTCGCGCACCTCGGCGAGGCCGGCGAGCGCGCGGCGCGGGGTCTCGACGACGTTGTTGTAGCGCGCGTGATAGCAGGGGTCGTGGTAGTAGACCGTGCGCCGGCTGAGCGAGCAGGCGAGGTTGTTCGCGGCGGGCGCGAGCACGTCGGCGAGCGACACGACCTCGGTCCGCACGTTGACACCCTCGGCCGCGTACTGCGACCGGATCGCGTAGAGGCACGCCGAGCAGTTGATCGCGACCTTGCGGAAGCCGCGTAGCGACGCGGCGACGCGGCCGGCATGCCATCGGAACAGATCGGTGTGACCGGCGGCGAGCAGCGGATAGCCGGCACACGCCTGCGGTGCCTCGACGATCTTCACGGTGTCGAGCCCGACGCGCTCGAACAGCGCCATCGCCGCCGCGATGTCGGCCGTGCCCTTGTCGATCGCGTCGCAGCCGGGCCAGAAGCCGATGTCGCCCTCGGTCGCGAGGTGCTCCTTGAAGCCGGTGGCGAGCTGCGCGGACAGACGCTGCTCGCGCGCGCGGAACCGCTCGCTGTAGCCGACGAGCGACGGGTGAGGCACACCGTGATCGACCGCGGCGGCGCGACCCGCGAGCAGCACGAGGCCGGGCTCGTTGCCGTGGTCGCAGTACATCGTGCAGTGGCGACAGCCGGTGCACGCCCACAGTGGATCGGTCGACTCCGTCGTCCACCGGCTGCGGCCGAGGCGCAGCTGGTTCAAGCGATCCATCTTGACCTGCGGGATGTACGTCTCGCGACCGCTTGCCGTCGACACCGGGCACGCGTGCCGGCACATCTTCGGGCAGTACGTGCAGTAGTCGAGCTGCCGCGAGACCGAGTCCGCCGAGAAGGGCTCGTGCTTACCCGGTTTGCCCGATGGGCCGGCTGACATCGGCCTCACTATACGGCGAATCGCCGCGGCGCGTATCAGTTCAGGCCGTCGACACGCTCGCGAAGCGAGGCGAGATCGCGGGCGATGCGCGGATTGCTCGGCTCGAGGATCGCCAGCCGCTCGAGGACGTCGAGCGAGCGGGGCAGGTCGCCGTTGCGTCCGTAGATGCCCGCGAGGTTGACGAGCATTCGCGCGACGATCTGACGCTTGCTCGCCGCCGCGATCACGCTCGGCTCGAGCACCGCCGTCGGCGTCGTCGTCTTGCGAAGCAGCTCCTCGAGATCCGCCGGCGTCAGCTGCTGGCCGCGCGAGTACGGATCGAGGAACAGCCATGCATCCTCGATCGCGACGCGGACGAGGAAATGGCCGGGGAAGTTCACGCCCTGGGCGAGCACGCCGACCCGTCTCGCGATCTCGAGGTAGAGCACCGACAGCGAGATCGGAATGCCGGTGCGGCGATCGATCACTTCACACAGAAAGCTGTTCTTCGGATCGTAGTAGTCGTCCGTGTTGCCCGCGAAGCCGAGACGATCGAACAGGTGATCGCTGATCGCGTGTGCGCGGCCAACACCATTCGGTGCGCGCGCGACATCCGGCGCTGCCTTCGCGGCGATCGAATCGAGCATGTCGCGATACGCTTCGAGATCACGCTCCGGGTAGTCCCACGCGCCGATATGAAGCGCGGCGTGATCCAGCGAAAAGTCGTCCCGCGCCACGACCTCGCCAAACCGCACGAGCCCCGGGCTAGCTTCCATAGCTCGCGAGAATACCATTCGAGTGCTCATCGGCGGATTGTTTCCCGTCGATATGCGAAGATGCTTCTTCCATGGCCGAAGAGCCACGCCCAGGGCTGATCGTCGGAGGACGATACGAGCTCATCGAAGTCGCCGGGCGCGGTGGCATGGCCGATGTCTGGCGCGGTCGCGTTCGCGGTGACTGGGGATTTGTCCGTGACGTCGCGGTCAAACAGATGCACCAGAATCTCGCAGCGCAGCCGCCGTACGTCGCGATGTTCGTGGAAGAAGCGCGACTTGGCTCGATGCTGCAGTCTCCGAACGTCGCCGAGGTCCACGACTTCGTCCACGATCGGGGCAACTACTACATGATCCTCGAGTGGATCGATGGCGTCGATCTCGGCACCTGGATCCGCTGGCACGTCGGCAAGGGCGAGCAGACTCGCTGGGAGCTCATCGCAGCCGTCGCCGTCGGGATTCTTCGCGGCCTCGCCGCCGCGCACGAGCGCACCGACGCCGACGGTCAGGTCGTCCCCGTGATCCATCGCGACGTGTCACCGCACAACGTGCTGCTCACCAATCGCGGCATGGTGAAGCTGATCGACTTCGGGCTCGGCCTCGCGCCCGATCGCGCGCAGGAGACGACCGAGCCCGGCATCGTCAAAGGCAAGATGAGCTATCTCGCGCCGGAGATCGTCGCCGGACAGCGGCCGATTCCCGCGTCCGATCAGTTCGCGTGCGGCTCCGTCCTGTGGGAGGCGCTCGTCGGCCGCAAGCTGTTCGACGGCGCGACCGACTACGAGGTCTACACGCGCCTGCGCGACTGCATGATCCCACCGCTGCGGCCGCTGCGGCCCGACGTCCCCGCGCCGTTCGTGCAGATCATCCAGCGCGCACTCAGCGCCAACCCCGATCAGCGCTTCCCATCCGCGCGCGAGATGGCGCGCCAGATCGGCACGACGCTCAAGAAGGTCCAGCTCCGCAAGGATCTCCACACCGTCCTCTCGAAGTCTGTCTCCGATGCGCGCCAGGGCATGGGCCTCGGTCCACGCACGGGCGATCCGTCGAGTGCGACGCCGGTCGCCCAGATCGTCGCCGACGACACCCCGCGCATCGAGCTCGCGCCGCGCGTCGAGACGCCGCCCGCGGGCACCGCCGTCTCCACGATGGAGAAGCTGCGCGGCCTCCGTCACCGCCTGCCGTCGTTCTTCGGGCGAAAGCGCGGCTAGCCGTGCGGCTCGTCGCGTCGCTCGCGCTGTGCGCCGCGTGCACCGCGTCCGGCGCGTGCGGCGACAACGCGGCGCCGCCGTTCATCCCGCTCACGTCCGGCGCAGCCGAGCTCGCGCTCGATGGCGACGCGCTCGTCCTCGTTCGCAACGGCACGACGCTCGTCACGCTGCACGCGGCCGATTTCCAGATCGGAACCGTCGACGATCTCGACAGCGGCGCCTCGTTCGATCCGTACTGGCTCGTCATCGACAACGCACCTGCACCGCCCGAGGGCCTCGCGTGGCACCGCGGCTCGTCGCTGCGCGTGCTCGAGTCCGACGTGCAGGGCGCGAAGCTCGACCTCGGCGATGGCACGCTCGCGATCGCACCATCCGCCGACGGCGGCTTCGCGCGCACGTTCCGCGCGCAGCTCGCCAACGCCGCCTTCCTCCGCGTCGGCGCCAGCGTCGACGACGCCGACCGCTTCTACGGCCTCGGTGAGTGGGGCGACGGCGTCGAGCATCGCGGCACGATCCGCCCCGCACAGCTCGAGGTCGACACCACGATCGAGTCCTCCAACAACGAGAACCACGTCCCGGTCCCGCTCGTGATCAGCACGCGCGCCTGGGGCCTGTTCGTCGCGTCCGACCGGCCCGGCGTGTTCGATCTCGCAAAGACCGACACCTCGCTCCTCGACGTCACGTTCGGCACCGCCGACACCAGCGCCGCCGCCGGCCTGCGCTTCCACCTCTTCAGTGCCGAGTCGCCGCTCGATGTCCTGCGGCCCTACCACGACGTCGCCGGCTATCCCGGCCTCCCCGCACCGTGGGCCTACGGTCCACTCCTGTGGCGCGACGAGCACCGCGATCAAGCCCAGGTCCTCGACGACATCACCCAGATCCGCACGCTCGATCTCGCCACCAGCGGCATCTGGTTCGATCGTCCCTACGCGACGGGCGTCAACACGTTCGACTGGAACCCGACCAAGTTCCCGGCGCCCGAAACGATGCTGCGCGCGCTCCACGACGCCGGCTTGCGCTACGCGATCTGGCAGGCGCCCTACGTCGCCGCCGCCGACAACGACCAGGATCAGGCGCCTGCCCAGCACGCCTACGCGACCTCGCACGCCTACTTTCCGCCGACGACAGGTCTCCTCCTCAACCAATGGGGCAAGCCGATCGACTTCACGAACCCCGACGCGTACGCGTGGTGGCAGCAAAACCTCCGCACGTACACCACCCCGCTCGGTCTCGGCGGCTTCGGAGTCGAGGGCTTCAAGCTCGACTACGCCGAGGACATCGTCCTCGGGGTCTCCGGCTCGCGCGTCCCGTGGCAATTCGCCGACGGGTCCGACGAGCGGACGATGCACTACGGCTACACGATGGCCTATCACCGCGTCCATCGCGAGCTGCTCGACGCCGCGGGTGGCTTCCTCCTCACCCGCACCGGCCGCTGGGGCGATCAGGTCAACGGCGTCATCATCTGGCCGGGCGATCTCCAGGCCGACCTCTCGCGTTTCGGCGATCCGCGTCCCGGCTCGACAACCAGATCCGTCGGCGGCCTGCCGACCGCCCTCGCGTTCGGCATCGGTCTCTCTGCATCGGGCTTTCCGTTCTACGCCTCCGACACCGGCGGCTATCGCTCGTCCCCACCCAGCAACGAGACGTGGCTCCGCTGGGTCGAGGCCAACACCGTCTGGTCGGCGATGCAGGTCGGCGATTCGTCGAGCGAGATGCCATGGGAGCTCACGACCGCCAACGGCCGCACCACCGCCTCGCTCGACATCTACCGCCGCTACGCGCGCCTCCACCTGCGCCTGTTCCCGTACGCGTGGTCGTACGCGACGGCAATGGCGACCACAGGTCGTCCGCTCGTGCGCCCGTTCGGCCTCGCGTATCCCGACCTGAAGAAGGATCCTGCCGACCAGTACCTGTTCGGTGACTTCCTCCTCGTCGCGCCCGTCATCACGGCCGGCGCCACGTCGCGCGAGGTCACGTTCCCGCCGGGCACGTGGATCGACTGGTGGACGGGCGACATCTACAACGGTGGCACGACGCAGACGGTCGACGCGCCGCTCGACACCCTGCCGCTCTACATCGCCGCCGGCGGCATCGTCCCGATGCTGCGCGACACGATCGACACGCTCGCGCCGGTCACGGACCCGACGATCGATTCGTTCGCATCCAGTCCCGGCATGCTCACCGTGCGCCTGACTCCAGGCACCACCGCGACCTCGCTGGTCGTGTTCGACGGCGGCGTGATCGAGCAGAAGGCCGACGCTGCCGAGATCACGTTCATCGAGGGCTCGACGCTCACGTCCGGCGTCCTCTTCGAGATCATCGGCCGCACCGACACGCCGGTCTCGATCCGTAACGGCGGGTTCATCATCACCGAGCGCACCTCCAAGGCCGCGCTCGATGCTGCGACCGAGGGCTGGTTCTGGGAGCCCGCCGTATCCGGCACGCTCTGGATCAAGGTCCCCGCCGGCGGCGCGAGCCTGCTGATCGACGGCTGACCGTCATCGCCGGGAGTGTTGGCGACATCGATCTTGGAATGCCAGATGAGCCGTCGCAGGTAGTGCTCGTCCATGCGCTGTACCCACCTCGCGTCCCCCCTCCTGTTCCTGTTCCTCGCCTCGCTCGTCCCCTCCGCCGCACTCGGCTCGCCCGTCCGTCCGCTCCTCTCCGTCGACGTCGGTCCCGCGTTCGCGATCGATGGCCGTCTCGGTGCCACTGCTGACGCGCGGGGCGGAGTCGAGGTGCCGCTCTCCCAGCGGGTCTCGCTCGGGTTCGCCATCGAGGCCGGTGCGGCCGCCTGGTCCGATATCGGTGACACGCGCTCGGGTGATCTGGTCGGCGCGAGCGTGTTCGGCCAGGCCCATGTCGCGGTCCACTTCACGCCCTCGCTGCGGCTCGAGCCCGCGGTCGGCGGCGGCGTGGTCCACAGTCGCGGCGATGCGGTTCGGGGCACGTTGCCGGCGTACTCGTCGACGATCGCGCTCGTGCGCGACAACCTTCGCGTCGGTGTGAGCTCGCGCGTGTGCATCGGCGACCTCGAGGGCATGGACAGCGTCACGTTCTCGCCGGACACCCAGCTGACGCTGTTCGTCGGCTGGCAGAGCTGAGCCGTGCGACGGTGGCGATCGAGCAGCTCGCGACGGAGGCAGCTGCGCGAACAGCTGGCTGCTCCGCTTTGTTGCCGAATTCAAGCGGGTCTGCAGACTCGAGGAAGAGGTGCGGCGGATAGCTCGGACGCTCCGGCGGTCTGGTCGTCGATCGGGCCAAGGCCTTCACGTGTCGTCGCGCGATGGCGACGGGAGCTCGCCGTCGCACG
>JAEWJO010000118.1 GCA_023386455.1 Pseudomonadota bacterium
GCCGCGATCTGCGCCGGCGTCGCGACGCCGCCCGCGACGAGCAGCGTGCCGTCGGTCGCCCGCCGCGCAGCGCGCACGAGCTCGACCGGATCGGCCTCGTTCGCGCGATACGCGAGCAGGTCGACACCCGCGGCACCGAGCGCGCGGAAGCGCTGGCAGTCGCGCGCGATGTCGGCGGTGGAGCCGCCGAGTCTCGTCGGGTGTCCGTGCGGCCGGCCCGGGAACGGAAGGTACTGGACGCTCGAGCCGGCGAGGATCTGCATCACCTCCTCGACGAGCGTGCCTCCGAGCAGGCGATCGACACCGAGCTCGCGCGCGATCCGGGCGGACTGCAGGCACGCCTCGGGGGTCGTGCTGACGACCTCGAGGTAGCTCGTCGCGCCCATGTCCTTGATGCGGCGGTGCAGGGCGACGAGCGCGCTGCCCTCGATTCCGACGTCCTTGAAGCCGACGTGCGTCAGGCCGACCGAGCGGATGTCCTCGAGCACCTCGATGCCGTCGCCGATCGTTCGATCGGCGCGCGTGAGCATGAACACGAAGTCCATGCGGCAACCTTACGCCTGCGCGACACGGCCGGCACGTGCCGGCGGCGATCGACGTTCCGCCGGCCTAGACCGGTCGCTCGAACACGAGCTCGCGGCCGTCGACCTCGTCGATCTGCTCGCCGACGAGCGCGAAGCCCTCGCCGCGGACGAGCGCGAGCGAGGCGACGTTGTCGGCGCCGACCGACGCGCGCAGCGTGCGTGCCCCGTGACTTCCCGCCCACGCCGCCATCGCGCGGATCACCTCGCGCGCGTACCCGCGCCGCCGGTACGCGGGCGCGATCTCGTACCCGATCTCGACGACACCGCGCTCGTCGGGCTCGCGATGGAACGTGCAGAAGCCGACGGCGATGCCCGTCTCGCGCACGACGACCGCACGCAGGAGCCACGGCTCGAGCGCCGGGTTGGCCTCGAGCTGGGCGATCCGCAGCTCCACCACATCGCCGGCGCCGCGCAGGACGTCGTCGGGATCGCTGAAGCCGAGGTCCGGGCGCGCCGCGCCGTCGAGCACGCGCTCGAGGAATCCGCGCGGCAGCACGACGAGGTCGAGGCGCTCGCTGCGGATCGTCACGTGGTGACCGTACGACCAACCGGTGCGCTCCGGAGCCGAACTGCCGCTCAGTACGCAGGACCACAATTCATTCGTTGGATCACCTGAGGTGACGCCGTGTTAGCGTCGGCCTTCGGATGCGTCGAGGGGCATGGATCTGGGCCTGTGTGGTCACTGTCGGCTGCGGCGGTGTGCCCGAAGAGCAGCATCCTCCCACCCAGTCACTCACGTTCGGCGAGCTGGTCTACCGCATCGTTCGCACGAACCTCGAGACGTCGTCGACCTGCCGGCTCGAGTACGTCGGCGAGCTCGAGCCGCACCACGCAGACTTCGTGCGCTCGTTCGACTACGCGCTGTCCGAGGACATCCGCAACGATCTGCCGGACCTGCTCGGCAACACGATCGTGCCGGTCGTCCAGAACGGGACGCTCCCCGGGCTCGTCGACCGCGTCGGCGAGGCGCTGCAGCTGCTCGTCGACGACGAGGTCGATCCGGATCGCCAGACGCTGAAGGCGATCGTCAGCCTCGCCAGCTCGCCGACGCTCGTCGAGTCGTCGATGATCACGAACCTGGCGGCGGGCGTGTTCGCGAATCCGAACCTGCCGAAGGTGCTGCACTCGGCGCGCCTGCTGATGCAGGAGCACGACGGCGTCGACCTCGTGCTGAACGACGTGCTGAGCCTCGCGACGCACGACGACGCGGTGCCGCCGGGCTCGTGCACGGGCCTCGTGCTCGACGACGTCCAGGGCACGCTGCTGCGCAGCGATGGCTTCGTCGAGGACACGCGCTACGCGCTCGGCCAGCCGGGCTGGATGGTGAGGCCGGATCCGAACGGCAATCCGAAGGTGCTCGTCGACGAGGTGACGAACAAGCTCGCGCTACCGTTCGTCGATGCCGACGAGAACCAGGTCGCCGACGTCGGGCCGTCGGGCCTGCCGATCGATGCGTATGGCCGGCTGATCGATCTGCCGTATCTCGGTACGACCGGCGCGCGCGACAACCGCGGCCGCGCGATCAACCCGCACGGCGGGTTGCTGTACGACTACTACGACGTCAAGCGGACGCCGCTGTCGTTCATGATGCAGATCGGCGCCGACTTCCTCGAGGCCGACGTCCACCACCAGATCCCGGCGATCGCCGATGCGGTGCTCGGTGCGCCGATGACGTGCGCCGATGGACCGACGTGCCGCGCGTACTCGTCGGCGAATCATCCGCTCGCCGACGCCACGCACCTCGGGCTCGAGATGCTGCGGTATCCGCAGACGTCGAAGCTCATGCACGTGCTGCACGAGCTGTTCGTCGGCGATCCGGACAAGGCAGAGGATCTGCTCGTCGCGTTCGGCGATGTGATCGGCGCGATGCAGCGCTCGACGCTGACGATCACCGACACGGCGATGTACGACGCGTTCATCGGCATCGTCCCGCTCGTCCGCCAGATCTTCACGACGAGCAACACCACCGGCAAGTCGACGCCGCGCCTGCTCGTCGATCTGATCGCGGGGATGACGGTCGCCGAGAAGGCGCAGATCGAGCAGTCGCTCGCGTGGATGGTCGAGTACAAGTCGCTCGCGAGCCGGCCGAACCCGACGCCGAACGGTCCACGCGTCGACTACGCGAGGAATCGCTTCTACCTGAACGGCAGCAACTGGGTCGACAACCGCAGCGGCCTCGAGCAGGCGATCGAGCTGTTCGCGTATGCCGACTGCGGCTTCATCGGCTGCTCGCGTGGCACGCTCTCGACGAGCTGCGCCGCGGCGACCGCGCTCAACGGCGCGTTCGGCGATCCCGACGACGGCACGGTGTCCGAGTGGCTCGTCAGCGCGATGTCGAGCAAGTCCCCGCAGACCGTGTCGAGCCTCATCGACGTCGTCGACTGGTTCAACGGGTTCTCGATCCCGTTCGTCTGCAACGGCGCGGGCTGCGCGCTCGAGGCGCTCGGCTGCAGCTCGGCGCAGGCCGACGACGCCGCGGCGCACATCCCGGCGCTCGTCAGCCTGGCGAACTCGGGCGGCCTCGACTGGCTGCTGCCGATCGCGCGCGTGTTCGAGCAACAGCACCAGATGGCGGCGCTCGTCGACATCTTCGACTACATCGCGGCCGACCTGTGGAAGGCCGGCGAGTACGACCGCAGGCTCGACAGCACCGCGAGCTTCGTGCGGCGCCTGGAGCCGCCGATCCTGTCGTCGGCGAAGGCCGGCGCGATCGTGAAGATCCTCGCCGCGCTCGACGTGCTCCACGGCATCCCGGTGCCGGGCTCGACCGACCGCGCGAGCCACCTGCTCGTCGACACGGTCGACTACGCGATCAAGCTGCGCACCGTGAACACGCGCCTCGCGCCGGTCGCGGGCACCTCGATCGCGACCGAGCTGCTCAAGGTCGCGCGCACGATCAGCCAGCGGATCGAGGCGGCGAACGCCAAGCCCGCGGTCGCGGCGGTCACCGACTTCGCGGCGCAGTACCTCACCGAGACGACGACGCTCGCCGGCGGCCGTCGTGTCCTCGCGCGCTCGAACATGCGCATGATGGTCGCGGTCGGCCTGCAGGCGATCGCCGACATGTCCGAGCTCTCGCCGGCGAGCCAGGCTTGCTACATCGATCAGTTCCAGAAGGAGAGCCAGGCATTCCTGACCGGCCGCAACTTCGCGACGCTCGTCCGCGTCGCCAAGCAGTTCGTGGTCTCGCCGAACGCGGCACCCGTCGAGGACTGGCTCGTGTCGCTGCTGCGCGGCAAGCAGGCGCCCGCGATCGAGGCGTACGGCCCGCTCCTCCAGCTGACCGCGGCGGCCGCATCGGCCGACATCGCCGGCGACGATCTGTCGAGCGTCGCGACGTGGTTCCAGCGCGTCGCCAAGGACAACGAGACGACCGCGATGACGACGCTCACCGCGCTCGACGACATGATCCAGAGCGACACGAGCGGCGCGACCGTGCAGATCCTCCGCAACCTCGTCGGTCCCGGCCCCGCGACCGATAACGCGGCGCCCGTCTCGGTGTTCGCCGACACGCTCGGCGACGTCGCGAGCATCGACACCGGCAACTCGTGCGCGGTCCGCGAGATCGTGACGGTGCCGATCCTCGAGCACGTCGTGACCTCGCTGTCCGACTTCTTGCTCGACGACGTCAACGGCATCACGTCGATCTGGAAGCTGGTCGGCACGCTTGCCCCGCACTAAACCTCGCAATCTCCGGTCCCCCTTGTCGTCGCCTCGCCTGCTCTGTGCCGCCGCGCTCGTCGCCGCACCCTCGCTCGCGCACGCGAACACGCCGGAGGATGTCTACGGCGCATCGGCGCGCACCATCGCGATGGGCGGCGCCGGCACTGCGCTGCCCGGCGACTACAGCGCGGTGCACTACAACCCGGCCGGTCTCTCGCACTGCCAGTCCGATCTGCTGACGCTCGACGTCAGCTACATCTCGCATCACCTGGCGTTCACCGACGAGGATACCGGCCGCCTCGAGCCGCTCGTCCCCAAGCGCACGCGCAACCAGACGCGCATCATGCTCGGCGCCTGCCTCGACCTGCCGTTCGACATCACGGCGGGCCTCGGGCTCGGGTTCGGCACGCCGGGTGCGATCCGGCTCGATCAGCAGACCGCGAGCGAGCAGCCGAACTTCGTGATGTACGGCGAGAACCACGAGCAGCTCTCGGTCGGTCTCGGCTTCTCGTGGCGCGCGTCGCGCACGCTCTCGATCGGCGCCGGCTTCGCCGCCCTGTTCGAGTCGCAGCTGCCGCTGACCGCCGACCTGCCGATCCTCGAGCCGGATCCGACCGATCCATCGGGCTATCGCCCGGTCGGGTTCTCGCTCGGTATCGGCCTCGGCGCGAAGCTCGCGGCGCGCGCCGGCCTCCTGTGGACACCGTCGCCGCGGTTCCGCATCGGCGCCGCGTACCGCGCACCGCTGTTTCACGACCTCGACGTCGACGCGAACATCACCGCGAAGCTCATCATCGAGATCCCCGTGCCGGTTCACGTCGACTCGCTCGGCTGGTTCTCGCCGCGCCAGCTCTCCGCCGGCGCGAGTGGCGAGCCGGTCCCGAACCTGACGCTCACCGCGGACGTCACCTACTACCGCTGGGGCGAGCTGCGCACGAAGGACTCGAGCTACCCGTTCCTCAACATGTACTCGCTCGATCCCGACGGCGCGTCGGGCGCACTCGTGTTCCCGCGACCGATCCGCTCGGGCTGGAAGAACAACGTCGCGTGGCGTGCGGGCGGCGAGCTACGCACGCACGACGACGACGTGAAGATCCGCGTCGGTGGCGGCTACCGTACGCGTGCGGTCAACAGCGCCGACGACAGCAACGTCAACCTGCTCGACGCGCCCGTCGTGACCGGCAGCGCCGGCGTCTCGTGGCACGCCGGCAAGCCCTCGTACAAGCCCGGCGCGCCGCGCCCGCGCAAGGTGACGTCGACACCGCGCCGGTGGTGGCGCTACGACCTGCCTTCCGTCAGCTTCACCGCCGACGCATTCGTCCGCGTCGACCACCTGCTCGCGCAGGAGGTAGATCACGCGACGTCGCCGGGCGACGACGTACCGGAGAAGCACTACCGGTTTGGCGGCGATGTCCTCCAGGTCGGCCTGATGGCGACCGTCGGCTGGTAACGCAAAGGTCGCCGAGCTTTTGCGAGGGCGAAACGCAGCTGAAACCTGCGTTCGCTAGCCTGATCGCATGCTTCGCACGCTCCTCAATCTCCCGTCCCTCGTGGCCGACTACACGGTTGGAACCGTGATCGTGCTCGTCCAGCTGACGATGGTCCGGCGGGACGAGCAGCTCCGCCTGCTGCCGTAGCGCCGCGTGCAGTAGACGATAGCGGTGTGATCCTGAGCTGTTAGACAGCGCGTTGACCGATGTCGAGAACCCGTGGTCGGCTCCGACCCACGGGCATGCAGAACAAGGTTTCCACGTTCCTCTGGTTCGAAGCCAACGCCGAGCAGGCCGCGAAGCTCTACTGCGAGATCTTTCCGGTCTCGAAGATCACGAGCAGCGGGCCGATGAGCACGAGCTTCGAGATCGACGGCCAGCGCTTCGTCGCGTTCAACGGCGGCCCGCACTACAAGCTGACGCCGGCGATCTCGGTGTTCGTCTCGTGCAACAACCAGGCGGAGGTCGACGCGCTGTGGGACCGGTTCATGGCGGCAGGCGGCCGCGAGTCCAAGTGCGGCTGGCTCGTCGACAAGTACGGCCTGTCCTGGCAGATCATCCCGCGCCAGCTGCTCGAGCTGATGGCCGATCCGGATCCCGTGCGGGCGAACCGCGTCGTCCAGGCGATGCTCGCGATGCAGAAGATCGACATCGCCGCACTCGAGCGCGCTCACCGCGGCGAGTGACGCGCGAGCCGGGCGACGGTCCGATCAGTCGGCGACGAGATCGACCATGAGCTCGTTGCCGAGCGCCTCGAGCGCGACGCGCAGGAGGTGGAGCTCGAGGGTCGGCGGCACGAGCAGGCGGGCACGCGCGACGAACATCGCCTCGCCCGACATCGGCGCGCTGCCGACGGAGGACTCGAGCTCCTCGACGTTGACTCCGCGCTCGGCGAGGATCCGCGCGACGTCGCGCACGATGCCAGCGCGATCGTTGCCGGTCACCGCGAGCCGCACCTTCGTGCCACGCGGAGCGCCCGACGGCGGCGGCACGACACGCGACGTGACCTGCAGGCCCGCGCCCTCGAGCTCGCGCAGCTTCGCGATCAGCGCGTCGGTCTTGCTGTCGTCGATCGACACGAGCACGATGCCGGCGAACTGACCGCCGAGCCGCGCGAGCCGGCTCTCCTCCCAGTTGCCACCGACCGCCGCGATCTTCTGGGCGAGCGAGTCGACGAGGCCCGTCCTGTCCGTGCCTACCGCGGTCAGAAGCAGCGTGGTGCGCATACCAGAGGTTTACATCGCGGCAGCCCGCCGTCGATGGTCATCCGGAGGATCGTCGCTGCCACGCCTGCCAGGTGCTCCACGCCCAGACCGCGGCGACGGCGACACAGCACGCCACACCGACGAGCACGTAGCGGTCGACGAGACGCTCGACCGGCCAGCCGTGGACCTCGACGAGCTTCGACGGATCCGACTGGCCGACGCCCTCGATCTCGCCGAACGGGATGACATCGGGGTCGCGGCGGGCGGACCACCACATCGCGAGCGTGTCGACGAGGCCGGCCGCACCGATCCCGAGCAGGCCGAAGCGCAAGCCGCCCGCGCGCAGCCGCGACGCCGGCCCGACGAAGAACGCGATCATCAGCAGGCTGCCGAGGACCATCGCACCGGCATCTCCGCCGAACGTGAACGCGGTGAACGCGGTGTCGGTCGAGCTCGTCGTGCCCGCGAATTGCAGCACGGCGAGCACGAGCCCGAGGCCGAACAGGCCCATTCGCTGCGTCGTCCAGCCGCGCCACAGCACGAACGCGTTGCACGCGGCGACGAGCAGCGGCACGACGACGCCTCGCGACTCGCCGATCAGCGTCTTCCACAGCGTCGGTACCGCGCCGAACCCGCACCACCAGGCGGTGATCGCGTGACCGAGCTCGTGGAGCGGCATCGTCAGCGCGGTGCGCTGCGCGAAGTGTCCGGTGTCGCAGCTGTGGAACGCGATCGCGAGCACGACCGCGATCGGGACCGAGCCCGCGCGCAGCTTCCACTCGTGCTCCTCACGTTCCGGCTCGTCGTCCACTCCGACCAGCGTAACGCGAACGCGTTGCCGCTTCGACTCCCGGATGCGGTCGACTAAGGTTGCCGCCATGGCAAAGCGACCTGTCTGTGTTGTCGTCGGTGTTGGACCTGGCAACGGTGCGGCGTTCGGGCGGCGCTTCGCGAAGGATGGCTACGCCGTCGCGCTGCTCGCGCGCGGGCTCGACACGACGAAGGAGCTCGCGAGCGAGCTGACCGGATCGCGTGCGTTCGAGTGCGACGTCGCCGACGAGGCGTCGGTGCAGCGCGCGTTCGACGGGATCCGCGCGCAGCTCGGTGACCCCGAGGTCGTCATCTACAACGCGGGCTCGGGGGCGTTCGGCACGTTCGACGACGTCGCCGCGAAGGACTTCGAGGCGAGCTGGCGCGTCAACGCGCTCGGCGGGTTCCTCGTCGCGAAGCAGGTCGTCCCGGCGATGAAGAAGGCGGGTGCGGGTAGCATCGTGTTCGTCGGTGCGACGGCGTCGCGCCGCGGCGTCCCGCGCACGATCGCGTTTGCACCGGCGAAGGCGGCGCAGCGCTCGTTTGCCGAGTCGCTCGCGAGGACGCTGTGGCCGGCCGGCATCCACGTGTCGTTGATCGTGATCGACGGCGTCGTCGATCTCGAGCGTACGCGCAAGATGATGCCGGGCAAGCCGGACGACTTCTTCGTGCGGCCCGACGATGTCGCGGCGACGGCGGCGTGGCTCGCGGCGCAGCCGCGCTCGGCGTGGGCGTTCGAGGTCGAGGCGCGTCCGTTCGGCGAGAGCTGGTAGCTCAGTTGAGCAGGCGCGCAATTCCTCGATCCGTGCGAGCTCTGCTGTCAACGCGAAACGTGGTTGGCGCTGCGATCCGCGTCGACGTTCTCGCGCCGCGCGAGCGCGAGGAACGGCAGGCTGAAGAACGCGATCGCACCCGAGACGAGATACGAGACCGCATAGCCCGCCGTATCGGCGACGCGCCCGAGCACCGGCTGGAACACGACGCCGCCGACGGAGCTCGTCATCGAGTCGAACGACAGCACGGTCGCGCGCTCGTGCGACGGGATCAGCGAGTTGATGTACGCCTGCCGCACCGGCACGTTGACCGAATACGAGACCGCCCACAGCACGAGCAGCACGACGACGACCGCGAAGATCTGGATGAGCCCGATCAGGACGAGTGACACCGTCGTCAGCGCGGCGCAGCCCATGAGGATGTGCGTGCGGCGCGGCACGACGCGGCGGATATACGGCACCGCGAAGCCGCCCGCGACCTGCGTCGTCGCGATGACCGCGGCGGCGATGCCGGCGACGCCGATCGCCTGCTTGTCGCCGAACAGCTCGAGCAGGTACGGCTGCGCGGCGTAGAACCCATAGATGCCGGTGCCCATGTAGAACGGCGCCGCGAGCAGCACCCAGCGCACCGGCCGGTTCTTCAGGCCGTACTTCCAGCCGGCGGATGCGAGCGCGCGCACGTGATGGACGAGCCCGCGGCTGCGATCCGGCGTGAAGCCGATGTCCTTCATCACGACGAGCGCGACGGCGAAGCTGACGAGCTGGATGCCGGCGCGCACGAGGTACGGAACGCCGAGCGTGGCGAGCTGCGCGATGAAGCCGCCCGCGATCGAGCCGACGAGCATCGCGACGCCGGTGACGATCTGGTTCTTCGCGAAGATCGGATCGAGCTCGCCGTCGTAGCCCGCGTGGTCGAGCGCGTCGACGAGCCACGCCTCGAGCGAGCCCGAGAAGAACGTGTAGCCCATGCCGAGCACGAGCGACGCGATGGCCCAGCCCCAGAACGGGCCGTGCACGTACCACATCCAGAAGTAGAGCAGGTTGCCGACGAGCTGGATGCCGGCACCGAGCAGGTACGACGTGCGGCGGCCGAACGTGTCCGCGATCATGCCCGTCGGGATCTCGAACATGACGAGGCCGAGCGTGTAGATCGCGTTCGCCGCGAACGCCTCGACGTTGTTGAGCCCGCCGTCGAGGAGGAACAGCGTGTTGACGCCGACGATCAGCGACGTCGGCAGCCAGATGAACTGGCTGAGGACGAGGTAGATGGTCCGGATCCGGCGACTCTCCGCGTTCACGCCGAGCCAACCGTACGGGATGGAGTCGCGCGCCGCCCGCGAGCTGACCGAGGGCTAACGAACGGGAGCGGCCCAGATCGCGCCGTGTGCCGCGTCGGCGTCGCCGGGCTGCGCGCGCGCCACGTAGTAG
>JAEWJO010000229.1 GCA_023386455.1 Pseudomonadota bacterium
ACGGCCTTCGGCGCGGCGACGGGCTTCGGCGCGGCGGCGGGATTCGGCGTCACCGACCTGGGCGCGACGGCGGGCGCCCGCGCGAGCGTGGCACCGCGGCGCATCGCGAACGCGGCGTACGACGACATCGGGTGCGCGGTCGCGAAGCGGTCGTACTCGACCTTCGCCTTGCCCCACTGGCCGGCGCGATCGAGCGCGGAGGCGAGGTGGAAGCGCGCGTCCTCGACATCGACGTCGGCGGCGACCGCGGCCTGCAGGTGCGTGACCGCGCTGTCGAGCGCGCCGCCCTTGGCGTACGCGACGCCGAGGTAGTAGTGCATCTGCGCGGCGCGCGGGCCCGACGGCTCGAGCGCGAGGGCGGCCTCGAGCGGCGCGACGACGTCGGCGTGACGGCCGGCCTTGAATGCGGCGCCGACGGACTTGAGCGCAGAGTCGACCTGCATGACCTCGGCCTGCTTGGCGCGAGAGTCGAGCACGGTGCGCTCGAACTTCGAGAGCGGAGCATTCGTCAGCTCGGCGAGCTTCTTCGCCGCGTCCTCGCGCTTGCCGGACTCGAGCAGGACGTAGGCGTCCCACGCCTTGGCGTCGGCGGCATCGCGCGCCGCTGCCTTCTTGATCGCTTCGTCGGCGCGCCGGACCGCCGCATCGCGGTCGGAGATCACGCGATCGCGCTGGCCGATGATCGCGCGCGCCCGCGACTGGTACAGTTAATAGAACGCGCCTCCGCAGAGGAGCGTGAAGATCACGTACGCGACGAACGAGTTGACGTTCAGCCAGCGAGATCGCTTGCGCTGGTGATCGACGAGCGCGGCGATCGAGTCGGTGAGCTGGCGGACCTCGGTCTGGGTCTTGCGATGCTGGTTCGCCTGCTCGTCGAGTCGGCGGCGCAGGCCTTCGAGAAGTGCCCAGCCCTCGGCGTCGGCGGACGAGGCGGCCGGCTCGGCCTGCTCGTCGGCGGTCTGGGGGCGGGGTGCCGCGCTCATGGGGAGTGTTCGTCCCCCGAAATGGCGGTCAAATCAAGCCCTGTCTCCGCGTTGAGACCGCGGGAATTGCGGGGTACAGTGCGGCCGGGCCTGGGCTGTCCTGGGCGGCCTAAGAGGTTCGATGACGCTTCTGTACGACTGGCTCAAGAAAGCAGCGAAGGTCCAGGGCAACAACAAGGCGGTTGTCTATCGCGACAACTACCTGTCGTGGCGCGGCCTCCTGCACCGGGTGGACCGGCGAGCGCAGGAGTTCAAGAGCATGGGGATCAAGGAGGGTGCGTGGGTCGGGCTCATGCTCGGCAACGTCCCTGACTTCGTGATTCTCGCACTCGCGCTGTCCAAGCTCGACGCGGCGATCGTCCCGATCGATCCGACGACCGGCGGCCGCGAGCTGGAGCTGATCCTCGCCGCGGCCCCGCTTCGCGCGCTCGTCACCCGGCCGCGCGGCAGCGAGGGCTCGATCAGCGCGAACGGGACCAGCGCGCCGGTCCCGCCGAGCACCCTGCCCCGCTCGCGCGTCCAGCGGCCGACGCAGCCGCCGCGCGACGGCCAGCCGCCGCCGATGCCCGCCGCCGATGCGGCCGAGGTCAGGCGCCGGCTCCAGGGCACGCTGTTGACGTGCAGCGTGTACAAGCGCAACCCGCCGCAGCACGGCGTCGATCCGATCGCGGTGCTGTTCACCGCCGACTCGCTCGGCGATCCGAAGGGCGTCCTGCGCACCGACAAGAACACGGTCGCCGCGGTCGAGCACGCGATCGCAGCGCTCGACATGACCGACAAGACGAAGGTGCTCGTCGCGGTCCCGCTGTTCCACGCGTACGGATGGGACCTCGGCTTCCTGCCGACGCTCAAGCTCGGCTGCACGATGTTCCTCGAGGAAGAAATCTCGGCGCGCCGCATCGGCAAGCTCGTGCGCGAGCACGAGGTCGACATCCTGCCGGGCACGCCGTCGATGTACGCCGAGCTGTCGAAGCTGCCGACGGCGAAGAAGCTCGAGCTCGCGAAGCCGAAGTACCTCGCCGCGGGGTCGCGCCTCGACCAGACGGTCGCCGACGGCTTCTTCAACGAGTACGGCGTGCGGATCCAGTCCTGCTATCACTCGACCGAGGCCGCGACGGTCGCGCTCGAGGACACTGGCAAGTATCCGACGACGGTCGGCAAGCCGATCGAGGGCGTCGAGGTGAAGGTCACAGGTGCCGACGGCAAGCCGGCAGGGGCGAAGGAAGGCTTGATCTGGGTGAAGAGCAAGACGCTCTCGCCCAAGAGCATCGGGCCGTTCGACGAGGAGAAGCCGGCGGCGTCGCGCGCGTCGGGCATGGTCGCGATCGGCTCGATCGACAAGACCGGCTGGCTCCGCACCGGCGACCTCGGCAAGCTCGACAAGAGCGGCCGCATCAGCATCACGGGCCGCGAGGACGATGTCGTCAAGGTCGACGGCAAGCGCGTCGCGCTCGGCGAGGTCGAGGGCTGCCTCGAGGCGTTCGCGAAGATCAAGGCGGCGCAGGCGACGATCGTCACCGACCCGATGGCCGGTGCGATGGTCGTCGCGCGTGTCGTGATGAAGCAGAAGTGCGCGGCCGAGGAGATCATCGATCACTGCGCGCGCAACCTCGCGCCGTACAAGGTTCCGCGCCGGATCGAGTTCGTCGAGGCGATCTGATGAACGGTCCCGCGACGCAGATGCTGGTCTTCGGGATCGCGTTCGTCGTGGTCGGCCTCGTGTGGCTGATCGTGGATCAGGCGCGGCTGCCGACGTGGCTGCAGCTGAAGTCACTCGCTCGCTTCCGCGTCGTGTTCGCGATCGCGACGATCGTGCTCGGCGCGTTCTTGCTCGCGACCGTCGCGCGCTGACTTCAGTTGATGACGACGAGCTCGCCGGCGTCGTGACCGCAGAACCGCGCGTTGAGATCGTACTTCGCGCCGCACACGGGACAGATGCGAGCGATCACGCCCGACGGCTCCGTCGAGTTGCGACGGCTGCGCGGCCGCGTCGCGTTGTAGACGGGAAACGGCACGAGCTCGTTGCCGTCGTGCGGGCAGCTGCGAAGACCCGGCTCGTACGCGCGGCGGCACGCCATGCAGACGAGGCCCGCGCTCTTGCCGCTCGTCAGCGCGCGCAGTGGACCGCCGAGCATCTCCTCGGGCGGCACGAGCCGGCGCGCGTCGCGCGTGCAGTACGCCATGCCGTGATACTCGGTGCGGCACGTCGGGCAGACCATCGCCGTCGACGTCGCGACCGCGAGGCCACCACCACCACCGCCGCGAACGATCTGCGGGCGCGGACGAGGACGCGGCGGCGGCCGCAGCTCGGGCGCCGGCAGCGCGCGGACCTGATCGGTCGTCGCATCGACGAGCGGCCGGCCGCGGCGGCGAACGACGATCGCCATCGCGACGAGCCCGACGATCACCAGCGACAAGAGGCCGATGATCGCGACCAGCATCGGCTGCGCCGAGGCCAGGGTCATGCTCGCCGACGGTGGTCCGGACATCACGAGCCTGTCCTCGAAGGCTAGCAATCGCGTTTGGGGCGGTCAACGCGGATTCCGCGACGCGGCTTGGCGTCTTCGTCGAGGTCGAGGTACTACCTCGTCCCATGCCGGACCTGGTGATCGGCGGTCGCCGCTCCGCGTTTCCACGCCCGTGGCGCGCTGCCGGGATCGCATTCGCACTGCTCGGCGTCGCACTCGTGGTCGCCTGGTTCATCTACCGCCGCTCGGTCGCGTACGAGGTCCCGGAGGGTTACGTGACCGGTGAGGTCGTGGGTACCCAGGCTGCGCCGGGAGCGGCGCCCGTCCTGACGTTCGGATCGTCGTCGCTCGAGTGGGTCGGTGGAATCTCCGTGCTGAGGACCACGGGCGAATCCCATGCAATCGGTGCGGCGCATGGCCGACTGCTCGGCCCGCTGATCGCGCCGGCGTTGCGCGCGACCGAGCCCTCGATCGAGGGCACGGTGACCGACGAAGGTTTGTTCGGTGGGCTGACCCACAACATGCGGCTCGCGTGGCAATGGCGCTTCATCGATGACGGTCTCACCGATGCCGACCGGCTGCTGATCGCCGGCATGACGCGGGGCGCCGCGGCGAGTGGCGCGTCGTTCGCGTTCGACGAGATGCTGCGCGCGCAGGCCGTGCTCGACGTCGGTGTACCCGGTCGGGCGAGCGGCGAGATCGGTCGGTTCAGCCTCGCGCACAGCCTGACGGTCGTCGCGCAGCAGACGCAGGCACCGGCGCGCGTGTGGATCGGCCGGACGTTCGCGCTGTCGGGCGTCGCCGACGGCGGCGACTCGGCGGCTCCCGTCGTCGAGATCGTGACACCGGCGGGCAAGATCCCGTGGGCCTCGGTCGGCTGGCCAGGCCAGGCCGGCGTCGTCACCGGCGTCAACGCGCAAGGGATCGCGGTGATGGTGCATCCCGCGCGCACGGGTGACGTCCGGCCGACGCGAACGGCGCGACCGATCGCGCTGCTCGCGCGCACCGTGCTCGAGCAGGCGAAGACACTCGATGAAGCGGTGAAGCTCGTCGAGCAGACGCAGACCCTCGGCGCCGCGCTGTTCGTGCTCGTCGATGGTACGACCGGGACGTGGGTCGTCGTCGAGCGCACGCCGAGCAAGGCGATCCTCGAGCGCAAGCCCAAGCAGCCCGCGTTCGGCGACGTGCTCGTGACGAACGCGCTCTCGCAGGATCCGGAGAACGATCGCGCACGTCGCATGCTGCCGACCGGTGCGCGCGTCGAGCGCGCGTCCCGCCTCGTGCGCGCGCCGCTGCCCGATGTCGCCGCGATGGCCGCGGTGATGCGCGATCAGCGTGCCCCCGACGACGCGCCGAGGCCTCCCGGACATCGCGGCGTGATCGACGATGGCCGCGCGAGCCACACGATCATCCTCGATCCGACGTCGCTCGAGCTGTGGGTCGCCGATCCGCAGGCGGCCGGTCGGATGCGCGCGTTCGATCTCCGCCACGAGCTGCGCAAGGAAGGCGACCGCCCTGCTCCGCCCGCGGACATCGCCGCGGATCCGTCGGCCGAGCCCGATCGCGTTACGAACCTCGTCGCCGCACGCGCCGAGCTGCGCGCCGCTCGCTCGGCGATGCTGCGCGGCGACCACGCGCGTGCTGCCGAGGCCTGTGCGCGTGCGCGTGCGCGAGCGCCGAGCTTGCCGGAGGCCGTCGAGCTCGAGGCCGTGATCGCGGCGGCGCGCGGCGATCGCGAGCGCGCGAAGCGTGCGTACCAGCAGTGGCTCGACGGCGGCGCCGACAATCCCGCCGGCGAAGAACGCGCGCGCGCGTTCGTGAATCGTTAGCGCATCACGAGCGCGAGCACCGCGCCCGCGCCTGCACCGAGCACGAGCAGCGCGACGACCCACACGATCCACTTGCGGCTACCCGCCCGGTTGACCTCGGTCGTGACCGAGCCGGTGTACATGTGCGGCTGTGCCTGCGGATACTGCATCGGCGCGATGTGCTCGATCGCGTGGTTCGGCGGCGCCTGCGGGTAGCCCATCGGGTTCATGTGCGGCGTGCTCACCCCGGGCGTTCCACCGTGCATGCCCATGCCCGGCATCCCCGGCATGCTCGCGCCGGGATGTCCCATCGGGTTGTGCCCCATCGGGCCGTGGTTCACCGGCGCCGGTCCCATGCCCGGCAAGTGTCCCATCGGCTGCGCGCTCGGCAGCGGCGGGGGCGCCATCTGCGGCAGCTCACCGCGACGGGTCTCGAGGAGATCCGCGCCGCCGGGCAGCCGGCCCGACGAGCTCGCTGCCGACGGCAGCGGCGTCGCGATCGGGTTGCTTCCCTCGCGCGCCGCGTCGACGACTTCCTGGAGCGCAGCGGCGAGCGCCGAGACATCGGCGTGCCGGTTGTTCTTGTCCTTCTCGAGGCACTTCAGGATCACGCGATCCGCGGCGTGCGGCAGGTTCGCCTTCGGATTCGCCTGTGACGGCGGCATCGGCGTCTGCTTGAGCTGCGCCGTGATGAGGCCCGCCGGACCCTTGGCGTCGGGGAACGGCAGCCGGCCCGTGATCATCTCGTACGCGACGACGCCGAGCGCGTAGACGTCGCTACGGCCATCGAGCTGCTTGCCCATCAGCTGCTCGGGCGACATGTACTCGAGCGTGCCGAGCGTCTGTCCGGTCGCGGTGAGCTGCGGCGACTGCGGATCGATCGAGTCTCCGCGCATCACCTTCGCGATGCCGAAGTCGAGGATCTTCACGAACTCGGGATTGCCGGGTCGACTCTCGAGGTAGACGTTCTCCGGCTTGAGATCGCGGTGGACGATGCCCTGCGAGTGCGCCTCCGCGAGCGAGCTGCACATCTCGCCGAGGATCTTGAACATGCGCTTCCACTCGAGCGGCGCCTGCTCGTGGAACACCTGGTGGAGGCTCTTGCCCTCGAGGAGCTCCATCGCGATGTAGAGCGTGCCGTCGGGCGTCTGATCGAAGTCGTAGGTCGTGATCGTGTGCGCGTCGCGAAGGTTGCAGAGCACCATGCCCTCGCGGCGGAACCGCGCGACGAGGTTCTCGTCCTTCGTCATCTCCGGGTGCAGCAGCTTGAGCGCGACCTTGCGACCGGTCGCGAGCTGCAGGCCGCGATACACCGCGCCGAACCCGCCCTCGCCGATCTTCGACTCGACCTTGAAGCGATTGTTGAGCGTCGTGCCGATGTAGATCTCGTCGCCCTTCAGGCGGTGCGGTGCAGGACGCGGCTTCTGCGGCGGCTTCGGCGCGCCCGGCGCGGCGGGAACCGAAGCGCCGATCGCGCCTGCGGGAGGCGATGCCGCGCGCGGAGGACTGACCGCGGGCGCGGACGGCGCGGGCGCTCCCGCTGCAGGTTTCGGCTGCAGACGGTACCCGCACACACCGCAGAACCGAGCATTCGGCTCCAGCGGAGTCCCACACGATGGGCAGTTCATCCCACGCAAATTCTCCCAGAAGAATCGGGCGTTCGCATCAATGTTCCCGGCTTTTTGTCGCTAGCAGCGCAGGAGGACGAGCGCGACGACGAGCACCAGGAAAACACCGCCACCGATCGCTGCAGTCCTCACCCAGGTGGGACGTCGGCGCTCGAGTGGCGCCGGAGGTAAGCCCTCGATGGCGGAATCGTCACCGACGAAGAGCCGGATGCGCGGCCCGCCCGGACCGAACTCGACACTGATCGGCATGTTGGACGCGATCGGCGTCTCGGTGACGCGATGACCCTCGACGTACGTGCCGTTCGAGCTACCGAGATCGACGAGGACCCACCCCTGCGACAGCTCGTCTGTCGCGGCGCGCGCGTTGGTCGCGACACGCAGCTCGGCGTGGCGAGAGCTGGCGTCGATATCGCGGTGCGGATCGAACGAGACTTCGCAGTCCGGATGGCGACCGAAGCGGACGCGGCCGGTCGCGGGGAACTCCTGGCGCTGTCCGCGTCTGCTCCCCGCGATGTGGTCGATCACCACTCGCACGCAGGCATCTTACCGCAGCTTGTCGCGCTGCGCGGCTACCGGCCACCCGCGACCCAGGCGAGCGCGCACGCCACAGCGCCGATCACGAGGTACCACCACCAGGTCAGGCGCCCCCCACGCAAACGTTGCCGTGCGGGACCATCGACATCCTCGATCGGCAGCGCTGTCGCGGGCACGCGGATCCCGATGCGCGAGCGCAGCGCCGGGTGCTGGCCGGTCACCGGGATCGATGGCGGGATCGACGAGGTCGGCAGACCGATACGCGCGGCGAGTCGGCGCGCGACGTACGACGTCGAGGTCAGCGCCGGATCGCCCTCCTTCTGCGGGTCGAACTCGCGGAACGTCGGCATGTCGTCGTCGCTCTTGCGCGCGACCAGCCGCTCGCCATCGACGTACGCGACGACGGCGGTGATGTTGTCGGTGCCGCCGGCCGCGCGCGCCGCGGTGACGAGCAGCTTCACCGACTCGGCGACCGAGTGCGGCTCCGACATCAGGAGCGCGATCGCCGGATCGCCGACGAGGCCGTGCAGCCCATCGCTGCACAGCATGATGCGATCGCCGCGGCGCAGCTCGATGATCGACAGCGACGGCTCGACATCCTCGCCGACGCCGAGCGCCTGCAGGATCGCCGAGCCCGCGCGATCCGCCTGCTCCTGATCGTGGCCGGCCGCGAGCAGCGCCGACGACAGCGACTGATCCTGCGTGACCTGCACGAGCTCGCCGCCGCGCAGCACGTACGCACGCGAGTCGCCGACGGTCGCGACGACGAGGCGATCGCCGACGATGCCGGCAGCCGACACCGTCGTGCCCATGCCGCGCAGCCCCGGCTCGCGCCTGGCCATCGCCTGGACGTCGTGATTCGCGACCCGCGTCGCACGCCGCAGCAGGCGCGCGAACACCTCCGGATCGCGCGTGCCCGGCGTCGCCTTCATCTCGCGCCAGATCGCCTGCGCCGCGAGCTCGGACGCGACCTCGCCGCCGACGACCCCGCCCATGCCGTCGCAGACGATCATCAGCGGGCCACGCTCGGCGGTCTCGACGTGCCACGGCGCTCCGATATCGACGAGCTGCGCACCATCGAGATCACCGACGAGGACGCTGTCCTCGTTCTGGTCGCGCACCGAGCCGACGTCGCTCGCCGCGGCCACCGTGACGTCGAGGTGCGCGGGCTCGGTCAACGCTCGATCCGCAGCAGCTGATCGCCCATGCGAACGTGATCGCCGTGCTTGATCGACGTCGGGCCGGTCAGCCGCACGAACGTGCCGTTCGAGCTCCCGAGGTCGGTGATCAGCGCGCGCTTGCCGTCCCACGTGATCGCGGCGTGACGGCGCGACATGAACGCGTCGTCGCGGAACACGATCTCGCCCTCCTCGCGGCCGAGGACGATCTCGTCGCCGATCAGGTGGCGGATGTCACGCGCACCGCCCGACGGGATCAGCTGGACGATGCGGCCCCACGGTTCGCGCGGCGGCGAGCCAAACAGGGCGACGCCGTGGCGGACGAGCGGATGCACCGTGCGCTCCTCGGTCGCGACGCGCTCGAACCGCAGCACCTCGCGGCCGACGAGGATGATCGATCCGTCGACGATCTCGACCGAGCCCTCGGCCTTCTTGAACACGCCGTTCGTCGTGTCGATCGGATGGATCTTCACGCTGCCGTCGGAGCCTCGCTCGATCCGCGCGTGCTGGCGCGCGAGGAAGCGATCCTCGTCGAACGCGATGTCGGCGCCCGCGCGTCCGATGACCGTGTCCTCCGACGTCAGCGGGAACCGCTGGCCATCGGTGCCGTCGCGATTGACGAGGATCGCGCTGCCCCACGATGCGCCCGACGGACGCGGGCTCGGGCTCGGTCCGGTCG
>JAEWJO010000233.1 GCA_023386455.1 Pseudomonadota bacterium
CGGTGACGCGGCCGGAGCCGGCGGCGCCCTCGAGCACGAGGATCGGCCGGGCACTGCGCGACAGCGCCGCGGCGAGCTCGTCGATCGTCGCCTGCTGGACGGCGTCGTGGAGCAGGCCGTCGGGCGCCGTGACGATCCGCAGCGGCGCGACGGCATGGTCCTCGCCGCGCAGGAAGCTGACGAGGCGCGGCGATGCGACGTGCGCGCGGGCGGCCGGCGACACCGCCTCGGTCGCGACGATCAGGCCGTCCGCGATCAATGGATTTGGCGATGCGAGCCAGTGCGCGAGCGCCGCGACCGACTCGTCGGTGAGCTCGGCGATCATCGCGTAGACGGCGAGGCTGAGGCCGCGACGAGCGTGGCCGCCGCCGAGCGTCTCGAGGTGCGGCAGCGCGCGGCCATCGACGGAGCACGCGACGATCGCCCACACCAGATCGACGTGCTCGCGACCGAGACCGAGCCGGTCGGCGAGGCGCGACATCGGCGTCTCGTCCTCGCGCGTGGCGCGCAGTGAGTCCAGCTGCGTGCGCGCATCCTTCGCGAGGTCGGTCATGCCCTCGACCTCGGCGCGCGCGCGCACCGCTTGCTGGTACATGATCGCGAGCCGGCGGTCGAACGCCTGTCTTGACCTGCGCGCTGCGTCCGACACCAGCGGCCATCCTACCTGATCGAGTACTCAGCGGGGGGACTCGACGACGACCGTCTCGTGGCTCGTCTGGCCTCCGGGGTCCGGCGTCAGCGAGCGACGAAACTCGAAGTGCCAGAGGAAGCTGAGCCCGACGACGCCGTCGTCGCCCATTGCGAGATCATCGCTGATCACGACCTCGACGTTCTGCACGGACAGACCGCCGAGCGTCAGCTTCGCGACGCGCGCCGGCTGGCCGGTGAGGCGCACATCGCTCCACAGCGTCGCGGTCTTGGCGTCGGTCAGCGGCACGAGGCCCGCACGCTCGGCGACCTCGCGCGACAGGATCGTCGTGCCCGCGCGCGCGTCGATCATCAGCTCGGCGCTCGCACCGTCGATCGTCGCCTTGACCTTCTTGCCGACGTCGAGCCGCGCGCGTCCGGTGCCGACCTCCGCGACGCACGTCTTGTCGCGTTCGAGCGCGAGCACGAGGTTGCGGCCCTCGTCATCGATGCTGCCACCGAGCCGCGTGCTGTAGTAGCGCCACGCGCGATCGGCCTCGCACGGGATCTTCATCGCCTCGGCCGCGTACATGAACAGCTTCACCGCGGTCGCGCCGCGATCCCAGTACGCGTTCGACAGCGACTGGCGGAAGTCGACGAGCGCGAGCGCGTTCTGCTCGCGGTAGCGCCACGTCTCGCCGTGCCACCACCACTTCGACGTCGAGCGAGGCTCGTCGACGAGCAGCTCCTCGATCATCGCCGCGGCCTCGGTCCAGTGATGCAGCTGCTGGTGACACTGGAGGATGCGCAGCTTCATCGGCCCCAGCTCGCCGCACGCGGTCAACGACATCTGCGCGACGTCGAGCGCGTCGGCCCAGCGCTGGTTCTGCATCAGGTACTCGACGAGATCGACGTTCGTGTCCGCGTCGCACGGCTGCGCCGCGAGTCGCTCGCGCTTGTACTTCTCGAGGACGTCGCCTTCCTTCTTCGGCGGAGGCGCGACCTTCGCCGGCCGGGTCGACAGGAACGCGACGATGCCCGCGGTCGCGGCCGCGACGCACAGGAGCACGATCACCGTGCGCTTCCGGCTCTTGCCATACGCGGCTCGACGCGCGCACGTCTGGCACAGCCCGGGCTGAGGTACGGCGTGAACGAGGCAAGGTTGTGGACCCACGGCGCGCGTAGATCGCCCGGTCGAACCTTTCCGTCAACAGGATTCGAGAACGAGGCAACGCGGGCACGCCCGCCCGGGTCAGAAGCACGTGGGCAGGTCTGCGTTGCTCCTCGTGCTCCTCGCCGGCTGCATGGTCGGCCCCGCGAGGATCGGCCTCGTGCCGCGGATGGCGCCGATCGGTCAGTCGCCGGATCCCGATCCGACGCGCAATCCGGTCGAGCAGGGACTCGGACCGTCCGAGGCCAATCCCCAGGAGAACGTTCAGGCGCGGGATCCGCTGCCGATCGGCAAGCGGCTGTCCGGTGCGGTCAGCGCGTCCGCGCTGCTGTTCTGGGTCTCGACCGGCAAGAGCCCGCTGCTCGGGATCTACGGCACGTTCGACGAGACCGGCCTCGTGCACGAGCTCGGCGAGGGCGAGAAGACCGAGCAGTAGCCGCTTCGTCGAGGACGGCACGCGAGCGCTGTATGCTGCGCGGGCGTCATGCACGACCACTGCCGCGAATCCGATCCCGCGACCTACAGCCACGAGCTCGAGCTCACGCGCCGGCTCATCGATGCGAACGACCGCGCGCACGCACTGCATCACTGCTGCGGTGCGCTCGCGCTCGAGCCGAACCGGCGCGAGTGGATCCCGATGCTGCGCGAGCTGTTTGCCGACGAACGGCTGGTCGACTCGCTCGACGACAACCGCTTCGTCGGTGCGGCGGCCGCGCGGGCGTTTCATCTGCACGGCAAGGGCGACTACGTCGAGGCGCTGTCGATCATCGGTTCGTGCGCGCAGTCCGCGCCTCAGATGGGTTACCTGCGCTGGTACGAGAGCTGGCTCGGCGATGCGATCCGCGCCGGCGTCGCCATCCCGGGAAGCGCGGTGCTGACCGTCCTCTTGCTCGGGACGAAGTTCGGCCTCGGGCGTATCCGCATGTCGCCCGCCGAGCGCGAGGCGGCG
>JAEWJO010000136.1 GCA_023386455.1 Pseudomonadota bacterium
CCCTCGCACGCCTGCGAGGGCGCGGCGCTCGACTGGATGCGCAGCGCGTCGACCGCATCGATCCGCGACGTACCGGCATGCTGCACCGGTGGCTCGGGATCGTTCGCGACCGTCCTGCCGTAGCCGACGACACGCACGATCGCGCCCGGAACGGCGGCCGCGGGAAGTGTCGAGGCATACGGCAGCGGCGCGCCCGCGAGCACGTCCTCGACGACGACGACGGCGAGGTCGTGATCGAACGTGTCCGGGTTGTAGTCGGGGTGGACGAACGCACCGACGACGCGATGGTGCACGCCGGTCGCGGGCACCGGTCCCTCGACGACATCCGGCAGCCGCGCGTCGGAGAGGCAGTGGGCGGCGGTGAGGACGGCGTGCGGCGCGATGATGGCGCCGCTACAGATGACCGTGCTGCTCTGCGCGATCGCGACGACCGATCCGTCGTCGCTCGCCGAGCCGCCGGTGATCGGGGCGGCCGAAACGGCAAAACCGCCGAGTGCGGCAACGAGGACCGCAGCTCGGCGGAGAATGCTCACGCGTCCAGGCTATCAGCTAGCAACCGAACAGCGCGATGACCGCCGTGATGTTGTAGCAGTAGTACCACTGGCCCGAGCGGCACCAGTCGTCGTGGCGCGCGCAGCCACCGTGGTAGCAGCAGTCGCCGCACACCCACGACCAGCAGCTGCAGCCGTTGCCGCACATGCCGTAGCACTGGTTGCCCTGGTTGGGGTACGCGGTGCAGAGGCTGTTCTCGCTCTCCGCGGTCACGAGCGGCGGTAGCTCGATGCCGAGTGCCTCGGCGCTCTGGCGCGCCATCTTGTGCATCGGGAGGCTCGCCGGGTACGCGCTACCGGTGTAGCCGAGCGAACCGAGCGCGCGAGACATCCACGGGATCGCCTTCGCCTCCGGCATGTTGATCATCTCGTCGAGGACGTTCATGTCGCCCGTCCAGTGCATCTCGCTCGTGTCCTGCGCCGCCGGACCGCCCTCGCCCTCGTCACGCACGCGCTGGACCCACTCCTTGTCGACCTTCAGGGTGAGGCGGCCATCGAGGTAGCGGAACACGTACTGATCCACCGTCGTCTCGGCGTGGATGATCTCGTGGCCCTTGCTCCTGATATCCATGAACAGGTTGTCACCCGACCGGGCAGTCTCGAAGTCGATCCTCACACCCGACGGATCGAGGTAGCTGCCGGCGAGCCGATCCGGCTGGGCGATGCGCATCGTCACGCCTTCGCCATCGGCGGGCGCGGACGGCGGCTGCGTGGTCGTGTCGGCGGACTGACAGGCGGCGAACGCGAGCGTGGATACGAGAGCGAGCAGCGTCTTGGTCACGAGGTGCCTCCCCTTGGTGTGCGAGAGGTCTCCTATTCATGCGTTATGCCGCGACATAAGTTCGCGCAGCGCCTCGGTTCCGTGATGACGGAAGTGAATCGAGCTGCACGGGTTGCCCAACGTTTGAGCAACTCGATCGATCGGTTGGCAAATCGCGCGCTTGGCTGCGGTTTTCCACGTAGGAGGCGGCGATGATGCGGCGCGATGAGCCCGCGCAACGACGACGACACCCGGACCGCCCGCGAGATCTCGCGCAGCAAGCGCCGCCGCGCAGGCGACCGATCCGCCAAGCTCGCGCGCGAGCTGATGAAGCTCCCCGACACGACCGTCAAGAAGCTCGAGCTCGACGAGGATCTCACCGATGCGATCGCCCGCGCCCGCGCCGTGTCCACGAACATCGCCCGCCGCCGCGCCGAGCGCACGCTCGCCGGCGATCTGCGGCGCTTCGATATCGGCGCCCTCGAGGATCAGCTGGCCAAGCTCGCCGAGACAGGCACGCTCCACGCACGCCAGTTCCACCTCGCCGAGCAGTGGCGGACCAGGCTGATCGAGGAGGGACCCGCCGCGATCGCAGCGTTCCCCGGCGGGGGCGACGCCGAGCTGCCGCGCCTGCTCGACGCCGCGCAGCGCGAGAAGGCGATCGGCAAGCCGCCCGGTGCGGCGAAGGCGCTGTTCCGCCATATCGTCGAGCTGCTCAAGGCAGAGGAGGCGGCGAAGGCGAGTGCCGAGGACGACGAGGACGAGGATGGCGAGGACGACGACGACGAGGACGACGAGGACGACGAGAACGACGACGATGAAGAAGCGTGAACCTCGGAAGAACGCCATGGATCGGCACACCGGCCGCGGTACGGTTCGCCCATGACCCGCTGGATCCTGATCGCGCTCCTCTTCCTCACCGGCATCGCGCGCGCCGACATCACGATCGGCTCGGTCACGATCCGGAACGGCTCGAACAGCAGCGTCGGCTCGGTGGACAGTGACGGCACGATCAGAAACTCGTCCAACAGCTCGGTCGGCAAGATCGAGAAGGACGGGACGATCAGAAACTCGTCCAACAGCTCGATCGGCAAGGTCGAGAGCGACGGCACGATCCGCAACTCGTCGAACAGCTCGATCGGCAAGGTCGACAGCGACGGCACCATCCGCAACAGCTCGAACAGCTCCGTCGGCAAGATCGACAGCGACGGCACGATCCGCAACTCGTCGAACAGCTCGGTCGGCAAGGTCGAGGGCTACAGCTCGAGCCTGCGCCACATGGTCGCCGCCGTGCTGTTCTTCGGCGGCTCGGTCAGCGTCCTCAGCTTGTAGCGCTACGTGTACGCGAGCGCAGCACCGTTCGTCGTGACGGCCGTGAGCGTGACCGTCGCGGCATGAAGCGCGGCCGCGACTGCAGCAAGTTGTTGCGCCGCGACAAACCCGGGCGTCGAGAAGAGCCCCTTCAGCGCCGTCTCGAGCGCCGCGTGCTGCAGCGCGACCATACCAGGCGTCCAGCTCCCGAAGGCCGGCAGGGACGTCCCGGCGGCGAACGTCATGATCGCCGCGCTCCACGCATCGGCGAGATCGGTCGCCGCGTCCTTCGCCGAGATGCCGTTCGCCAGCTCGAGCGTGTCGAAGAATGCAGTTCGCGCGACGGTGGCGTACGTGAGCTGCAGCGTCGCTGCCGGCACGATGTGATCGAGCATGGCCTCGAACGCGTCGGCCCACTTGCCGCGCGCGTCGTCGCGATCCGAGGGGAAGCCGCTGAAGCCGAGCGCCAGCGGATCGGAGAACTTCAACAGCTCGTCCGACATCTGTTTGGCCAGCACGGAGTGACTCTCTCAGATCTCCAATCGATTCGCGATCGGTGATATCACCGCCGCGCATGGGGCGGGCATGGATCAAGGTCGAGGGCGAGGCCTTTCCCGAGATGCGGATCGCTCACGCGACGCGCGTCTTCGGCCTGAACGCGGCCGAGCGCGACATCGTCACGCTGCTCCTGGCCGCCGCGACCTCCGAGCCCAAGCCACTCCGCGTGTTCGACGTGATCGAGCAACTCTCCGGCATCCACGATCGCGTCGCGCTCCTCGCGGCGTTCGCGGAGTCGGCGACGCTCGGAGCACTCGCGCTGATCGAGCTTCGCGGCGACGGTCCTCGACTCGATCGCGCGGCGTCACTCTCCGACGACGTCTGGCCCCGACTCCTCGGCCTCGGCGGGCCCACCGAGTCGCGTCCCGGGCGCCCGCTCGGCGATCTGGCGTCACCTCCCCGCGTGCACGCGCAGGCCGAGCAGGCCGCGCGCTGGCTCGCGTCGATCAAGGGCACGTGGCCGACCGTCGTCGTGCAGGGGCCGATCGGCACCGGCCGCACGGCGATCGCCGAGGCGCTCGCAGCGACGCTCGGCTGTCCCGTGCTTCCGATCGACGGTGCGCGCGTCACGCCGTCGTCGGTCGGGACGTTGCGTCGCGAGATTGCGTGGCACCAGGCGACACCGGTCATCTCCGATGCCGACCGCGCCGATCCGGACGCGCTCGCCGCGCTCGCGAAGCTCGCCGCGTGCCCGCTGTTCGGAACGAGCACGCACCCGATCGCCGAGCGCGTGATGGCGCCCAACCGCGCGATGCGCGTCGTCGAGACCGAGCCGCTCGCCACGCCCGACCGCGCTGCGATCTGGCGCAAGGTCCTCGAGTCGCGCAGCCTCGACCTCGCGGCCTTCGACGCCGGTGATCTCGGCTCACGCTTCCGGTTCAGCCCGTCGCGCATCGAGGCCGTTGTCTCCGCGATCGCCTCGGGCCCTACGACGCCGTCGCACGACGATGTCGTTGCCCTGTGTCGCTCGATCCCCGAGGTCCGCGCCGGCGGTCTCGCCACGCACGTACGCGGCCAGCGGACCTGGGACGACCTCGTCGTCACCGAGGGCGTGCGGCGCGAGCTCGAGCTGATCGTCACCTGGGGACGTCGCCGGGCGCAGCTGTTCGCGGCCGACGGCCTCGGCGCCAACGCGCGAGCCCCGCGGGGCCTCACCTGCCTGTTCCACGGCCCGTCGGGCACCGGCAAGACGCTCGCCGCGCAGGTGATCGCGGCCCAGCTCGGCCTCGAGCTGTATCGCGTCGATCTCTCGCAGGTCGTCGACAAGTACATCGGCGAGACCGAGAAGCGGCTCGATCTCGTGTTCCGCGAGGCCGAGGCCGCCGGCGTCGTGCTGTTCTTCGACGAGGCTGACGCGCTATTCGCACAGCGCACGTCGGTGCGGAGCTCGCACGATCGGTACGCGAACCTCGAGACCGGCTTTTTGCTCCAGCGGATCGAGGATCACGACGGCATCGTCATCCTCGCGACGAACCTCGAGAACAACCTCGACCCCGCATTCCAGCGCCGCGTCGGCGTCATCGTCGAGCTCGCGCTGCCCGCCGCACCGGAGCGCAAGCGGATCTGGAATCTGCTGCTACCGGCCGTCGAGGCGAGAGACGCGGACGTCGATGTCGAGCTGCTCGCACGCTCGGCGTCGCTGGCGGGTGGCGATATTCGCAATGCGGTCGTCGCCGCGGTGCTGATCGCCGATCACCAGGGCGAGCCGCTCGGCATGAAACACCTCGCGATCGCGATCTGGCGCGAGATCAAGCGAGCCGGTCGCCTCCAGACGCCGGGCGACCTCGCCCCGTGGCAGGCCCACGTCGCGGCGTACGCGGCGATCCAGCGCCGATGAACGAGCGCAAGCGCAGCGAGCCGACGAGCGCGAGCGCCCCGGGCTCGGGGGCCGACGACCTCCAGCGCATGTTCGCGAAGACCGGACGCTCGCTCGAGGAGACGCTCCCATCGGGATGCCTGTGCTGCGCCGCCGGCATGGCGTGCGACGCTCACTCGCTGGCGGATATGGTGCGGACGCCTCCCGTCGAGCTGCCGATGGTCGGCGCGCTCGAGCGCCTGTTCGGTGCGTCGCTCTCGACGGTGCGCGCCCACCTCGGCGAGGCGAGCCTCCTCGAGCAGCTCGGTGCGGCCGGCGCGGCCGACGGCGACGTCGTCGCGTTCGCGGATGCCGCGCCTTCGGTCGGGACGCTCGTCCACGAAGTCGTGCACGTACTGCAGGCCCGCAGCTCGGGTGCGACCGGCGGCGCGGTCGATACCGAAGCCGAGGCACGCCGCATCGCCAAGCAGGTCGAGCTCGGTCTCGTGCCCGATCCGATCGAAGGCCACGCCACCGGGATCCAGCTCGAGGAGGAGCCGCGACTCACCGCGTGGGAGTACGTCGAGAAGTGGATCGAGATCGCGTTCGACGGGATCCGCAACCTGTTCGCCGCCTACCCGCTCACTCGCTCCGCGCCGTTCGGGACGTACATCAGCCAGAAGGACGAGCTCGGCTTCGCCGTCGTCGACAGCCTCGAGCGCAAGGGCTACGTCCTGAACAGCATCATCTCGCCCGAGTCGATGGAGAAGATCGTCGACGCCGCCCGCCGCCGGTTCGACGAGGAGCAGACCGGCCCCGACGGCAAGAAGATCCGGGTACTGACCGACGTCGGACCGGCCTACCTGTCACTGGGCGTGATCCGCGAGCTCGAGAACGCCTTCGTTCGGCGCTTCTTCGAATCGATGGAGCGCATGATCCCGCGCTACGTCGCCGAGGCATGGCGGCTCGATCCGAGGCCGATCAACAACGTCGTTCTGAACCTTCCATTCGGCATGGTGAAGCCGAGCGCCGACGCGCTGCCGGTGAGCCATCCGCTCGATCGCGCGGTCGCGAGGGCGTTGTGTAAGCCCGACATCTGGGTATTCGACCGATCGTTCAAGTACGACCACCCCGAGCTGGTCCCTACCGCGCGCGCGCAGTCACGCACCGTGGAGCTTCGCTTCAACCCGCGCGGTCTGTGGCACTGGGTCGAGGCGAAGCCGGACGACGCGACCGCGGAGGAGGTTGCTCGTGCGTTGTTCGGTAACGAGGAACAGGCGTACCGATTGATCCCGATGGCCCCTCTCTGGGGCTTCCACGCACGCGACATCCTCTACTTCACCGACGCGATGCGAGACAGCCTCGACGCCGAGGCCTGGCACAACCACGCGACGCCGGCAGTCCTCAACGCGAAGGACATCGCCTATTTCGAGGCGAATCAGCAGGCGCACTGGCAGGAGTACGCGAGCTTCGAGCACGGAATGCCGGACCCGGAGAAGTATCCGTGGGTCAACGACAAGGCGCCGCTGCCGCACTACGGCCTACCGCGGGACGAGCTCGATCCGATGACCGAGCTCCAGGGCATGGAAGGACAGGAACAGCTCGCGCTCGCGCACGCAAAACAACAGACGAAGGACACGAAGCTCCACGATCAGCTCGAGACCTACGACCTGCTCGACAGCAACCTCTCGCTGCTCGTCAAGATCGAGTCGAGCCTCGCCGCACTCAAGCTGACGACGAACGTCACGACGGAGCGCGCGACGACCATGTTGCTCCGCAAGCAGCGCGCCGGGGCATGCACGCTCCCCGATCCGGCGGCCGCCCATGCGCTGGCCGAACGTCAGGGCAAGGTGCTCGGGCGCATCGCGATCGGCCTGGGCTCGCTCGTCGTCCAGATGATCGGATTTGGCGGACTCAGCCTGCAAGACGACGGAAAGCTCGCCGCGGATCCGACGAACCTTCCGGACATGGTCAAGACGCCGCTGTTCGAGTGCGTCGACGCGTTCGTTGAAGGCGTGACCGCGATCGACTTTCCCGACGTCGCCGACACGAGAGTGAAGCTCGGCGAACGGCTCTTGAAGCTCCTCCCGATCACGGTCGCCGAGGCGGGCCTCCATGCCGGCGAGCCGACGCTGACGGCGGCGATGCAGACGCCGGAGGATCGCCGCAAGGACACGGCCGACTACGACCCCGGCGAGATGGAAGGGAACCTCAACAGCTATCTCGAGCAGTTCAGCGAGATCCGCATCAAGCTGATGTCGAACGATCCGATGGCGCAAGCGCAGCTGGCCGAGCTGCAGCCGCGCGTCGCAGATCTGCAGTTCGAGATCTCGATCGTCAGCCAGCTGGAGATGCTCGACGGCCTGTGGAAGGCGATCAACGACGAGCATGACTTCTGGGAAGGCGTCCCCGACGCCTACAAGGGGCTCAAGCTTCAGGACAAGAACCGCGGCTTCTACGCCCAGTTTCGCGACGAGGTCTACAACCCCTACAAGGCCGCTGTCGCCGAGACGGACGAGAAGAAGAAGACGGAAGGCAAGGAAGCAGCGAAGCGTCGCTACGCCGAGCTCACCGGCCCGACGACGGAGTTCACGCTTCACTTCAAGGCCGTCATCGACCACCTCGAGGGCGTCCACCGGCACAAGAAGTGGGCAAAGATCGTCGTCGCGGTCGCGATCGCGGTCGTCGCGTTCGCGCTGGGACAGTGGGCCGGAGCCGCCTACCTCGTCGCCGGCGAAGGCGCGACCCTCTTCGGCAGCCTGGTCGTCGGTACCGTCGTCGAGCAGGGCGTCAGCATCTCGCTCAACTACCTCGTGCTCGATCAAAAACCGACGGCGGGCAGCCTGATCACGGGTGCCGTCACGAGCTTCTGGATGCTTCGCCAGTTCAGCAACATCGGCCGGCTCGCAAAGACAGCGGGGGCCGCGGCAGAGGTCGAGAAGGCGACGGCGGTGATCGCCGAGCAGGGCATCGCCGACCTCGCCAAGATGGGCAAGGTGGAGCGTCTGCTCGCCGCCGGCAAGAAGTTCGGCTACGAGGCGCTCGTCATGCAGGCGATGGGTCTCGTCCAGGCCGAGGCGCAGAACCTGATCGACAACCACGCGCTGATCTCGCCGGACGAGCTCCCCGAGATGCTGGTGCAGAACCTGATCATGACGATCGGGATGCACATCGCGCGGCGTCCCGTCGAGGAATCGATCACGCGCTGGAAGAACAAGAAGCTCGGGCTCGACTTCGACGGTCTCACCCGCGAGCGCGAGGCGATCAGCAAGCTCGGCAAGCAGCTGCAGGAGGCTCCGGATCCCGAGAAGGCCCAGCAGCTCATGGAGCGCGAGGGCGCATATCGCATCCGCGAGCGCGAGCTGATGGAGAAGCTGGCAGACCTCGCGACGCGCAAGCCGGGCATGTTCCCGGAGGGCGAGGCCGATCGACTCAACGCGGCACTCGCTGCGTACGACCGCGCGAGCGCCGAGCTCGCGAAGGCGCATGCGGTGATGTCACTCGAGGAGATCGGCCCCGGGCTCTATCGCGCCGATCGGCGTGCGATGGACACGATCATCGGCGAGCAACAGGCGGCAGACGGTCACGTGGTTGCCGTCGAGACGGACCCGATCAGCGGCGTCCGCAAGATCACGATCCAGCCGCGCGAGGGCGCACCGATCACGATCAAGGAGAAGCTGACGAGCCCGGCGAACGAGCGCGCCGTGTCGATCGAGGAGAGCCGGAAGCTCGAGGCGTGGCTCGCGGACGACGCGAAGCAGGCGCATCCCGACCCGGAGACGAGCGCGCTCTACAAGAGCCGGCTACGCGAGCTCTACGCGCGCGACCCGATCGCCGCCGTCAACGAGGCAGAGCGGATCGGCTACGACACCGAGCATGCCAAGGCCGCGCAGGATCCGCTCGGCGATCCGCAGCGCGCGTTCGAGCACTACGAGTTCCAGCGCGCCGGCGATCCGAAGGAGAGCCGGATCGGCGACCACGAGCTCACGCACGCCGACTTCGAGGCGATGTATCGCGGCGGCTACGAGTACGACCCGATCACGCGCAGCTGGCGCCCGCGTCCTGGTGCGATGCGCGCCGGCGGCACCACCGCGATTCCGACGAGCGGCGTCGGCGGTGTCACGCATTTTGTCGGCGTCCTCCACTCCGAAGCCGTCGGCACCGAGGTGATGCGCATGCTCGCCGCAGGAGAGCCCAACGCGCTTCGCCTCGCGGGTGTCGAGCCACCGGCCGGCTTCGATCCGCGAACGACCGAGTGGGGACTCGGCCGCCGCTCCGACGGGAGCATCGTGCTCGTCCGAGGCGGCGCCGGCGAGGTGAACTGGTCGGCGCTGCCCGACGTCGAACCGCTCGCGCACTCACACCCGTTCCGCGATCCCATCACGGGTCTCGAGCGGCGACTCGTCGGTACGCAGGGCAAGCGGAGCCTCGCCGCTGATCTGAGCGATGCCACCCACGAAGACCTCGTCTGGCTCACGCCGAGCACGAGCGACGTCGCGGAAGTAGTGCGCACCGGTAAGCCGCACTCGGTTCACACGCCGTATGTCCTCGACGGTGAGGGCCGTATCGCCAACCCCGACCTCACGGCGAGTCACGACACCATCGACTTCGTGATCACGAGCGCGGAGCTGGCTGGCACACTCGCCGAGGGCTCGCCGATCACGGTCTACAAGGCGACGGTCCACGTCATGGCCGGCGATCGCGTGATCTGGACGGGCGAGATCTACCAGGCGGTGCATCCCGAGCTCGGCGATCTTCCATCGACGAAGGCACCGGACACGCTCGCGCCGATGCAGTCGTTGCCCGAGGTGCCGGTCTCGACGTTCGATCCCACGGCGACGTCCGCGGGAAGGGCCGGCAGGAGCAGCGGTACCGGCCAGACACCGGCACCTCCCACCGTCGACGTCCTGCGTCTTCGCCAGAACATGGCCGCGACGCTCAAGATCAAGCTCGACAACGTCAGCATGGCTGAGAACGCCGCGCTTCCGCACATCAGCGTGCGCCCGCCGACCAAGCCCGGCGGCACCTACGAGGTCCACTATCCGCCGGGTACCCCGGAGCAAGCGATCCGCACCGCGATCGAGCGTCACGTCGAGCTCGCGCGCCTGCGCCCGGCGGACGTCAAGAACAAGCCGACGTACCTGGACGATCGCGGCAACACGCGCACGTGGACAGGTCGCCAGGAGGCCGAGTACCAGGGCCGTCCGGCAGCAGACAAGGGCGACTACTGGGCACTGTTCGAGGGCAAGCTGCGCTACGTTCGCGGCGACACCGAGACCGCCGGTAAGCGCATCTACGACGAGAAGCTCGGCATCCTCGTCCCCGATACCGGCGCTCGAACGGAGCCGACGTTCGCGAAGGGCACGACCAGGGCCGAGGCATTCGAGCTCCTCGGCGGCAACGATCCGAACACCGAGTTCGGCGCGTGGGTATCCGCTGCCGAGCGCGTGCTCGGCAAGACCAAGGCAGAGCTGACCGCGGAGCTCGGCGATCCCAGCAAGGGCTTGACGTTCCGGACGATCCGCCACGGACTCAAGGAGGGCCGCACCAAGAAGATGGTCGCCAAGATCTGCGATTCCAGCTTCCTCGAGGCCAAGTACGGCGATCTCTACAAGGGCGTCACGAACAAGGAGAAGATCAAACAGATCGCGAGCCACCGCGAGCTCCTGAAGCTCACCGAAGGCCTCGGCTCCGGCGATCGCGGGTCGATGGCGGAGCAGTGGTACGTGCAGATCTGGGGAGCGAAGAACGCGAACGGGGAGCCGATGGCGAAGCGTCACCCGGAGTTCTCGAAATCGGAGATGGCGAAGCTCGGCATCAAGTTCCATCAAGACAGCCCCGAGAAACGGATCCCCGATCTCATCGACGGCCAGAAGCTCAACCGGCTGAAGGACATCAAGCACGTCACGGGCAAGCTCGGCGCCGACGATGTCATCCAGCTCGCCGACTTCGCGATGCTGCTAACGAAGCCGATCACGATCGGCGGGGTTACATACACGTTTGAATCCTTCACCGTGGTATTCACCGTGCCGGCTGGCGCACGCGCAAATGCCGCCTATATCGCGGAGATCCTCGGACCCAATAATGTGAATGCCAAATCGATGGCGTTCGAGATCTTCAACTCGCACGGCGAGCGAAAAGTGATCACGACCGAGCATCTTGCTCGCAGCGATTTCAACATCTCCGGCGGTGCCGACGGTCTGATTTCCGCCATCCAAAGCTGGGCGAAATGACAACGACGTCCTGGGACCACGCCTCGATTCCGCTCGTGATGCACGTCTGGGGTCCGGATCCGATCGCGATCACACACGCGATGCAGGAAGCGGGTTGGATCCCACGCGGCGACCCCAAGTACCTCCAGATCGACCACGATTACGATAACCGCGTCACGGGGACCAGTCTCGAGTCAGCGCTCGGACGCGCCACGTACGCGGTCAGCGCGTCGTACGCAAACAACGTCGGTGCTGTCGTCGATCTACGCTCGAGGAGCGTCGGGTTCGCTGTCGACTACGGAACGAACGCGGTCCTCGATACAAGCGTCGCGGACCTCGTCGCACGCCTGGGTTCGGTTCCGTTCGAGCTCGCCGCTTTCCCGCACTTTTATCGCGGCGCTTGGGGCAACATCGCGATCGACGACGATGCCTACAGTGCGCCGGCGGCTGATCTAGGGCAGCTGGGGTGGGC
The DNA here is from genome assembly GCA_023386455.1 of Pseudomonadota bacterium. Taxonomy (GTDB): domain Bacteria; phylum Myxococcota_A; class Polyangia; order Haliangiales; family Haliangiaceae; genus JABFXX01. The sequence continues at coordinate 11,660 of JAEWJO010000136.1, forward strand.
GGTGGCCTTTCGCGGCGCAGGCCATGACCGGCTCGTCTCGCGCAACTGGCTCCATTGCGATGCCTTCAAGCTCTGGTGTGGAGACGGTGACGTCAGCCTCGTCCAGTTCCACGCCCTCGATGCCGACCCGATGACCGCGCTGGAGCAGGCCAGACTCGGGCACCGCGAGTTCACGATCCGAGGCGAGGGCGGGTTCGTGTATCACCCCTTCGTCTACCAGCTCGACCTCCAGGGGGCGTACGACGGCGCGAACCACACGATGAAGGTCGTCGTGCGTGGCCGCGAAGTCCCGCGCACAGAGCTCCTCGAGTGGGCCGCAGCGGTGAAGGAGTCGCGATTCGCGCAGCCGGTCGAGCATGTCGCGTTCGTGTTCCCGGACGATCCGGACGCGCGCGCGCAGCTCCCGCTGATCTGGCGCTACGGCCATCAGGTCTGGACGATCCGCGATGGCGTCGAGGTCCGCCTCGATCAAGACTACGTCCCGCCGGATACGACACCGGCATGGGCAAGAGGGGATTGAATGTCAGTGGCATATCGCGTCGGGCTCCTAGGCGACGGCAGGTTGACGAAGGCGGAGCTCGAGACGGTCCTGAAGGCGATGAGCGCCGAGGGCGTCACCGAGCGCATCGACGGCGCGTTCTTCGACTTCTGGCTCGACGAGAATGGCACGCTGACGCAGGTGCCAAGCGATCCGGAGATCGAGCCGCTGCAGAAGAAGCTGTTCGACGCGCGGGGCGGCAGCGTGTCGGACCATGCGGCCTCCGAGGCCGAGCTGTGCGTGCTGATCCCGGGCGACGTGGATCCGAAGTTCCAGATCGCACGCGGAATCGATGGCGTCCGCGGCTGGCGCTTCAAGAGCCTTACGAGCGCGCTCGGGGAGCTCCAGGGCTACAGCGAGGAGTCGGGTGACGACTGCGGAGGCGCACTCAGGATCTTGCGCCAGGCCGACAACCTGCGCGTCGGCGTGATCTTCGGCGAGCGCGGGGCATGAGCACGCTCGACGGTGGACGGATCGTGATCGGCGATCGGCTGCGCGCCGGCGCCGGCGATGCCGTGCATCGCGGCACGCTCGCGCGCGATCCGAGCGTGCAGCTGCTCGTGACGCTGACCGGGCCGCATGGCACGCCGGCGAAGGACCTGCCGATGGTGCCCGCGGTCGACGGCATCGCCCCGCTCGAGTGGGTCGGCGCGAATGGCGACCCGGCGTTGCCGTATGCCGATGCGCTCGTCGAGCGGTTGCCCGCAGGTCGCGCCGCGAGCGAGCGTGCGCCGATGCCGATGCCGGCACTGGCGCGGCTCGGTGCGGCGCTCGCGCGCGTGACGGCGGCGGTTCATGCAGCGGGCTCGCGCGTCGACGGGATCCGTCCAGAGCTCGTGTTCCTCGACGATGACGGTACGTTCACGGGCATTGCACCGCGAGGGCCGCGCTTCATCGCATCGTCGCAGCAGCGAGGGCCGGGGGTTCGCAGCTATCACGTGCCGTATCTCGCGCCCGAGGCGCTCGCGCAGCTGAAGCCGGAGCCGGCGAGCGACGTGTTCGCGCTGTGCGCGACGCTGTTCGTGATCGGATCCGGCTGGCATCCGTTCGGCGACCTCGCGCGCACCACCGAGATCGTGAGCGGGATCCTGAGCGGCAAGCGAGCGGCGTGGTCCGGCGATCCCGCGATCGGAGATGTGATCGCTGCGGGCCTGGCAGCGCGCGCGGCCGATCGTCCGCGTGCGAGCGACATCGCGGCGCGCTTCGCAGCGCTCTCGTAGCTGCCTGCGCGTTCAGTGAGTCGCGCGCGGGGCGCAGCATTTTGCTGCACCCCCATCCAGTGAGCGATCCGGATCGCGAATGAAATGCACGTCAACGCGCGATTCCGTTGCTCGTGAATTGACCATCACTACCCAAACAGGCAATGACTTCGGCGGGGCGGGATGGCGACCTGGCAGCTCATCGAGAACACCAGCGCCACGTTGGTTCGCATACTGCAGAACCACGTGGACCGCGTGCTCGCGAACCTGCACGTGACCGTGCAGACGGCGAGCGCGGAGGCGTTCGAGGGTCTCGCGTCCGTCGGCAAGCCGACGATCACGGTGTTCTTGTATCGCGTGATCGAGAACCCCGAGCTGAGGAACGCGCCACGCACGCGGCTGCCGGACGGAACCGAGCGCCGCCAGCCGATGGTGCTCGAGCTCTGCTACCTCGTGACGCCGTGGGGCTCGCGACCGAACACGAACCTCTCCACCGACGAGACCGCGAGCCTCGAGGAGCATCGCATGCTCGGTGCGGTGTTCCAGGCGTTCTACGACCACGCCGAGATCGGCAAGCCCGAGCTCTACGAGGATCCCGACCCGACGACGCCGCGCGTGTGGAACGCCACCGACACGATCCAGCTCGTCCTCGAGTCGCTGTCGATCGACGAGATGTACCGGATCTGGGACGCTAGCGATCAGGGCTACCGGCTCTCCGCGGCCTACCGCGCTCGCGTGCTGGCGCTCGAGAGCGAGATCGCCATCGGCGGTCCTCCGGTCCTGGATTCCACCTTCACGATCACGAAGGTGTCGTGATCGAGCTCGTTCAACACTCGCTGTCGTTTGCGGTCAGAGTCGAGGACGCATTCACGGACACTCCCGTTCTCGAAGAATTGGATATCTCCGTGAGTCCGTTGGCGAATCCGGTCGCGAACCGCGATCACAGCGGCGCGCGACAGAGCGACGGCACGTATCGCTTCATCGACCTCGAGCCGGACGCCTACGGGGTCACGATCAGATCGCCGAACGGCTTCACGTGGGACCCGGCAACCTTTGTCGCGGTGCCGGTTCCGGACCGGCGTATCCCGATCAGGATCAAGCTGTTCCCGAGTCCGTCGGCCTCGCCGCCGCTCGGCACGACCGCGATCCGCGGCAAGCTGGTCACCGCCGCGGATCAGGAGGTTCAGATCGAACCGACCGCGACGCCCGCGCTCAACACGCACACGCGGTCCGACGCCACGGGCGAGTTCCTGTACGTGATCGCCGGGTGGACGAAGCTCGATCCGCTCACCCAGCTCCTCGAGCTGGCGGCTACCGTGCCCGGCCACACCGTGACGTCGGTCGACGTCTTTGACGGCGTCTCGACCACCAACTATTCCGGTTCGACGTTCTCCGTACCACCGGGGCGCGACACGCGCGCTCGCTTCCACTTGCTCTGAGGGGACATGCCCGAGTACCTGCACCCAGGCGTCTACATCGAAGAGACCTCGTTCCGCGGCAAGCCGATCGAAGGTGTCAGCACCAGCACCGCCGGCTTTGTCGGCAGGGCGAGTCGCGGCCCCGAGAAGAAGCCGACGCTGGTGACGAGCCTCGCGCAGTACGTCCGCACGTTCGGCCCGCTGGCGCCGATCGCGGCAGGCGTGACGCCGGGCCTCGGTGACTATCTCGGTCACGCCGTGCGCGCGTTCTTCGAGAACGGCGGACTGCGCGCGTACATCGTGCGCACGCTCCCGTCCGATGGCTCGGCGCTCGTCGCGACGAAGAAGCTGTCGGCGGGCACCATCGCGGTGATGCCGGCGGGCAAGGTCCTGCGGCCGACGCAGACGAAGATCCAGCTGACGTCGCTGCGCGGCATCGGCTCGCCATTTCCGACGCTGCGCATGTTCGTCCGGCCCGACGCGAACAGCGCGTTCGCAGCCGGTGTGCCGCTCGCGATCACCGCGATCGATCCGCTGCGCAACGAGGTCACCCTGTCGGCCGCGCTGACGGCCGCGAACCTCGGCGGTGCGCAGAGCGCGAGCGCGTCGAACGTGTACTTCGATCTCGGCACCGCGGCCGCGGCGACGGGGCCGACGTTCGAGGCTGCGTATCGCGGCGAGGACGGCAACCACGTCGCGATCCAGATCCGACCGACCGACCGTCCTCCCGTCACCATCAATGGTGGCGCGCCGGCTGGCGGACCGAAGACGCTCAACGTCGCGAGCACCGCCGGCTTCTACGAGGGCGCCTCCGTCGAGGTCTGTCGCGGCGGTACGACGAAGGAGTACGCGTTCGTCGAGGCCGTCGATCCGGCGACCCACACGGTCACGCTCGACACGGCGCTCGGCGCAGGCCTCGGCTCGAACCCGTATATCCGGACGCTCGAGATCGACGTGCTCGTGTACGAGGACGGTGTCGTCAAGGAGACGTTCGCGGGCCTGTCGTGGAACTCCGACAACACCCTCGACTCGTTCTCGCGGTTCTTCGTCGAGCGCATCAACGACCCGAACACGGGCTCGAAGCTCCTCAAGGTCGACGTCACCCCGCCTGTCACCACGACCGGTGTGCTCGCGGATCAGCCGACGACGCCGCAGGGCATCCCGCTGGCGCTCGGCGGTGGCGCGAACGGCAATGCGCCGTCGGCGATCGACCTGATCGGCGACGACAATGGCCCGGGCAACCGCACCGGCATCCAGGCACTGATCGAGCGCGACGACATCGCCCTCGTCGCCGTGCCCGGCGTGACCGAGCCGTCGGTCCAGCAGGCGCTGATCAGCCACTGCGAGCTGCTCAAGTACCGATTCGCGGTCCTCGATGCCCCGCAGAACACGAGCGACATCTCCGCGCTCGAAGCGCATCGCAATCACTACGACACGAAGTACGCGGGCTACTACACGCCGTGGCTCAAGACGCTCGACCTCGCGACGGGTCGCGAGATCTTCGTCCCACCCTCGGGCCACGTCCTCGGCATCTGCGCGCGCGTCGATAACGAGCGCGGCGTCTGGAAGGCACCCGCGAACGAGGTGGTGCGCGGCATCACCGACCTCGAGCTCCGGTTCGGCGACGGCGAGCAGGACGTGCTCAATCCGCAGGGCATCAACCTGATCCGCGAGTTCGAGGGCCGCGGCATCCGCGTCTGGGGCGGCCGCACGCTCTCGAGCGATCAGGAGTGGCGGTACGTCAACGTCCGCCGCCTGTTCATCTTCCTCGAGCACTCGATCGATCGCGGCACGCAGTGGGTCGTGTTCGAGCCGAACAACGAGGCGCTGTGGCAACGCGTGACGGCGACGATCAAGTCGTTCCTGTTCGGCGTCTGGAAGAGCGGTGCGCTGATGGGCACGAAGCCCGAGGAGGCGTACTTCGTTCGCTGCGATCGCACGACGATGACCCAGGACGACATCGACAACGGTCGACTGGTCTGCCTGATCGGCATCGCGCCCGCCTACCCGGCCGAGTTCGTCATCTTCCGGATCGGCCAGTTCACGGCTTCGTCCAACCAGGCCTAGGAGACGTAACCGATGTCGACTCCCCGCACGAATCCGTACTCCAACTTCAACTTCGTCGTCGAATTCGACGGCACCGAGGTCGCCGCGTTCTCCGAGGTCAGCGGCCTCGACAGCGAGAACACGCCGATCGAGTACCGCGAAGGCAACGAGGCGACGAACTCGCCGCGCAAGCTTCCCGGCATCGAGAAGTACTCGAACGTCGTGCTCAAGCGCGGCATCAGCGGCTCGATGACGCTCTGGGAATGGCGCCGCGACGTGCGCGATTCCTCGTCGGTGAACCCGCCGTACAAGGATGTCACGATCAAGCTGCTCAACGAGAAGGGCGAGCGCGACAAGCCGGCGATGACGTTCACGCTGCACAACGCGTGGCCGACGAAGATCACTGGACCGACGATGAACGCGAAGGGCAACGAGTTCGCGGTCGAGCAGCTCGATCTGGTGCACGAACGTCTCGACATCGAGTAGCGAATGGGTCTTGCAGTCGACACCGTCTCCGGGGTGCCAGGGGTGTATCGCCAGCCGGCGATCCGCGCTGTTGGCTTTCCGCGGGCGCGCACCGATGTCGCCGGCTTCGTCGGGATCGCCGGGCCGAACCGCAAGAACGAGACGGTGCGCCTCGACGACTGGCGCAGCTACGTCGAGACGTTCCTGCGCGATTCCCACGGCGCTCCGATCGAACCACCCGCCGGGTCGCGACTCTCCGAGTGCGTCCGCGCGTTCTTCGCGAACGGCGGCTCGCGCTGCTGGATCGTGAACGTCGGCGACCACATCGAGGCGTCGCAAACCACGGCGCTGCTCGACACGATGCTCGGCATCTACACGACGACCGGTCTCGAGCAACTGCTCCAGATCCGCGAGGTCGCGATCGTCGCGATGCCCGAGCTCGATGCATGGATTCCCGTACCCGTCAGCACACCGGTCGACATTCCGGTCGCCTGCTCGGATCGGTTCCGGTGTTGCCCGTCGCTGCGTACCGTCCCTCCGGGCTCCGAGGCAACGACGACCAGTACCGGACCGCTGTTCGCGCCCGACGAGGTGATCTTCGCGCAGCGCTACCTGATCGAACGTGTCGGCCGCGTGAAGTGGCGAGCCTTCGCGCTGCTCAACACACCGGCCGGCCTGTCGGCCGCGCAGGCGCGTGCGTGGCGCACCGCGATCACGACGAACACCGCAGATACCGACGCCGCGGCCCTCTACTGGCCGTGGCTCGTCGCGCAGGACAAGCCCGGCGATCCCGTCGCACTGCGGCCTCCGATCGGCGCGGTCGCCGGGATCTACGCGCGACGGGACCTCGCGCGCGGCCCTCACATCGCGCCGGCGAACGAGACGATTGTCGACGCGGTCGCCGCCGAGCACGAGTGCAACGACGAGGAGCACGGCGAGCTCTACGCCGATGGGATCGACGTCGTGCGCTCGTTCGCGAATGCCGGCGTGCAGGTGTGGGGCGCACGCACGCTGCTGTGGACCGGCCCCGACGGAGACGACCTCGGCTGGGTGAACGTCCGGCGCTGCCTGTCGGCGATCGAGCGCACGGCCGACGTCATCGGTCAGGGCGTCGTGTTCGAGCCCAACGCTCCGCTGATCCGGTTCCAGCTCTCGCAGGCGCTGTTCGCGTATCTGCTCGAGCTGTTCAACAACGGCGCGTTCCTCGGCCGCTCGCCCGAGGAGTCCTTCTTCGTCCGCTGCGATGCCACGAACAATCCCCAGGCGACGGTCGACCTCGGCGAGCTGATCTGCGAGATCGGCGTCGCGATCGCGGCGCCCGCCGAGTTCATCGTGTTCCGGGTCGGCCGCCGCGAGGGCGTCGTCGAGATCCAGGAGGTCGCCTAGATGCCGGTCGTCGAACCCGCACGCGGCAACAACTTCGGCGTCCTGCTCTGGGATGTGCAGGGTCCGGCGTTCTGGGGCGTGGGAACCGCCGACCGCGGCGCCCAGATCGCGGCCGATGTCGTCGGCGGCCTCGTCGCCAACCTCGCGAACATGATCTTCGGTGGCTTCCAGGAGGTCACCGGCCTCGACGTCCAGCTCGACATCGAGACGTACCAGGAGGGCGGCAACAACTACGCGCCGCTCAACTTCACGAAGCCCGGCAAGTACTCGGTGATCACGCTGCGCCGCGGCGCGACGACCCGAACGGATCTCTGGGACTGGCACAACCAGGTGCTCTCGGGTCGAGACCCGGTCATCCGCAAGTCGGGACTCATCATCATGTTCGACCGCGGCAGCAATGCCGTCGCCCGCGCCGTCGGCGGTAACACCGATGTCGGCGGCTGGCTGCGCGTGCCACTCGGCGCCTGGTACATCGAGCGCGCACTCCCCGAGAAGGTCGAAGGACCGTCGTTCAAGGCGACCGAGGAGGCCGTCGCGTTCGAGACCGTGACGTTGCGACATCAGGGCGTCACGCGCGTATCGCTCGGCATGATCCCCGGCGCGTCGAGCATCGCGTCGGCCGTCGGTGGGCTCGCGGGTCTCGGCGCGAGCGCGGGGCTGGCCGGCATCGCCGCCGGGGTGGGAGGCACCTAGCGATGCAGCGCGCGGAGCTCAAGATCATCTCGTCGTCGCCGGAGGTCGTGATCCCGGTGATGTTCAATCCGACGGACTACGAGATCACGCGGAACGTGAAGTACGCGGACGTCACGATCCCCGGGCTCCAGACGCCGCTCGTCCAGTTCATCTCGGGCGAGCCGACGACGCTCAAGCTCGACCTCTTCCTCGACTCCAGCGATCGCACCGTCTCGCCGACGATGATCGCGACGCAGGACAGCACCGTCGAGCAGCGCCTCCGCCGGCTGCGAACACTGGTGACGATCGACTCCGAGCTCCACGCGCCGCCGGTCGTGCGCTTCGAGTGGGGCGGCAACCGCTTCGAAGGCGTCGTCACGACGTTCGTCGAGAAGTTCGCGATGTTCGACGGCCACGGCAACGTCGTGCGCGCGCGCGTCACCCTGTCGTTCAAGAGCTACACGTCCGCGGAGCAGCTGTACCAGACGACCAACCCGCTCTCGCCCGACCGCACCAAGACTCGCGTGCTCAAGGCGGGAGAGCGCCTCGACATGATCGCCGCGCAGGAGTACGGCGACCCGACGCTGTGGAAGGTGATCGCCGATGCCAATGGCTTCACCCGTCCACGAATCCTTCCCGCCGGCACGCTGGTGATCGTGCCACCCCTGGAGTAACGCATGCCGGTCCAGATCGATCGAATGGATGCCGTCGTCGAGCTCACGGGCTCGCGGCGTGAGTCCGTCGCGCCGACCACCACGCCGGCAACCGCGCAGCCGCCCGCATCGCCGCCGCCCGCGGGCCGCGAGTCGCCGCTACAGACGCTCGCGGACTGCTTCGACCAGTTCCTGAGGAACAACGGGATCTGAGCCATGACCCGACGCGCAGGCACCGTCATGTTCGCTCCGCAGGCACGTATCGTCGACGTGTCGTCGGGGCGCGTGATCGGTTCCAACGTGCAGCGCACCCAGACCTCGACGCAGCGCGAGGTCACGACGGTCATCGCGCCGGATCTCATCAGCGTCGTCGTCACGCAGGTCAACACCGGCATCTCGACGGTGACGATCACGCTGAACAACCAGCGGTTCGATCCGGTCGATCACAAGCGACCGATCTACCCGCCGTGGAAGTTCAACGACTTCTCGGGCCGCCGTACCGACACGCAGGACACCTCGGGCACCTACGCGCTCAAGCTCGGCCAGCGGCTCCGCGTCGACTATCGCTACGGCGCCGGTCCGTGGACGAAGATGATCCTCGCGCGCGTCACGAACCTCGCGTTCACGTTCCCGGCCGACAGCGGCTCGAAGCTCGTGGTCACCGGCGAGGACCTGATGAGCATCCTCAAGGTGAAGCCGACGCGCGATCACGCCTATCACGCCGGCATGCAGGAGGAGGACATCTTCGACAACGTCCTCGAGCGCGCGCACGCCGCGGTCCCGTTCTCGCGCGGTGATCGACGGATTCCTCACCGGGATCGCGGGCTGCCGGCCGTCCGGCATCAGAAGTCGCAGACGTACTTCCAGTTCATGTCCGATCTCGCGGATCGCCTCGACTGCGAGCTGTACGTCGACTTCGCGGACCGCAATGTCGACCAGGTCGCAGTTCCGGGCGCTGCCACAGCCGACGCGACGAACACGGACTCCACGGCGATCGACGTCTCGCGCGAGGTTCGCTTTCGCATGGAACCTGCGCGCTCGGGAATCCGGCCGAGCACGCGCGACGAGGACTGGACCGCCGGCGAGAGCACCGATCGCGGGACGTACATCGAGTTGCGCTATGGCAAGAGCCTCGTCGACTTCACGCCGACGCTGAAGGTCTGGGAGATGCCGACGAGCGCGACCGTGTCGGGCTCGCATCCCGACCGCCGCGGTCGGGCGCGTGGCGAGATCACGTCGCAGGACATCCAGCGCGCGATCGAAGGCGAGCTGTGGCCGTCGGCGAGCTACCCGAACGCGACGCCGATCGATGCGATCACCGCGCGGCGTGACTACTTCGGCGACGCCAACGATGCAGAGGACAACTCGGAGACCTCGCACGCGTCCCATCTCGATCAGCAACGCACTCGGATGAAGGCGCTCGCCCAGGTTCTGAAGAAGGTCCGCGAGTTCATGACCGTCGAGGCCAAGTCCGTCGGCGTGCCGAAGCTTCGTCCGGGCAAGAACGTCCACATCCTCGGGCTGCGCCCGCCGTTCGACGGCTTCTACTACACCGTCAAGGCGGTCCACACGCTCGATGCCAGCGGCTACATGACGACGCTGTCGCTTCGCAGGCCGGGGATGCTTCCGCCCGGGCAGTACATGACTGCCTCCCGCGAGGAGAACCAGGAACGAGAGCAACGCGAGGAAGCCGCGCGCGATGCGGCGGAGGCAAGCACGTGACGCCCGAGGAGATGTTCCGCCGCCTGACCGAGTTCCAGGACCGCTGGCAACGCCAAGCTCCGCAGATGGGGCTCGCGTTCGCCGAGGTCACCGGCGTCACCGACGAGGGCTACACGCTCGAGTTCTACTCGGGCACGCACGACGCTCCGTCGACGCCCGCGCGTGTCGCGTCGTTCATGGCGGGCGGCGGCCGCGGTGCCTACTTCATGCCCGAGAAGGGCGACGAGGTCGTCGTCGGGTTCGAGATGGGCGATCTGAACCGGCCCGTGATCCTCGGCGCGCTGTGGAGCGACGTCGACAAGCCTCCCGGCCACGCGGACACGTCGAGCTCGAACAACATCCGCACGATCACGTCGCGCGCAGGTCATCACGTCACGTTCGATGACTCGCCGAGCGGCAAGATCGTGATCCAGACCAAGGGCGGCTTCGAGATCTCGATCGAGGATGGTCCGACACCGAAGATCTCGCTGAAGACCACCGGCAACATCGCGACGAGCTCGATCGTCATGGACGGTGTCGCCTGGAACCATCAACACGCGACCGGTACAGGCCCCAGCGGCCCGCCGCTGTCGATCAAGCCGGTGCTGTGATGGCGACGTCCCGCAATCGCGAGAATCTCGGTATCGGCTGGGCGTTCCCGGTGCGGCCGACCAACGGCCGCCTCACGTACGTGCGCTACGAGGAGGATGTCGAGCAGGCGATCGGCATCATCCTCGAGACGACGCGGCAGGAGCGGATCATGCGGCCCTCGTTCGGCGCCGGCCTGCGCGCGCGAACGTTCGATCCGAACAGCCCGGCGACGCAGCGCCAGATCGAGGACGAGGTGCGGCGTGCACTCATCGAATGGGAACCGCGCATCACGGTCGAAGGTGTCCACGCATATCCCGATGCGACGCGCCGTCATGTCCTCTTGATCGACATCGATTACGTCGTGCGGCGCAGCAACTCCGCGTTCAATCTCGTCTATCCGTTCTATCTCGTGGAGGGAGCGTAGGTGCCGATCGAGTCGCCACAACTCGACGATCTCCGGTTCCAGGTCGTCACCGACCAGCTCCGGCGCCAGATCGCGCTGTTCACGCCCGAGTGGACCGATCACAACGAGTCGGATCCCGGGATCACGATGATCCAGCTGTTCGCGTACCTCGCCGAACAGATCGGATATCGCCTCAATCGCCTCCCCGACAAGGTCTACATCGAGCTGCTCAAGCTCGTCGGCATTCGCCTCCAACCCGCGGAGGCGTCGCGGACGTGGCTGTCGTTCTACCTGACCAAGCCGGAGGTCGCGGAGGCGTTCGGGATCGCGGCGGCCTCGCGAATCAAGGCGAAGTCGAAGCTCGCTCCGCCACCGACGTTCGAGACGCTCGTCGCCGTCGATGCGGTGCCCGCGCAGCTCGGCGCACTCGTGACGACGCAGTCCTCTGATCTGCGCGACATCGCCGCCGGCACGCCGCCCGTGACCGCGTCGGATACGGCGCAGAGCTACATCCCCGACCGGTTCTCGATCGCGTGGGACGGCAAGCAGCCCAAGCTCAAGGACTGGCCGGAGCAGCCGGTCCCGCTGTTCGCGCGGCCGAGCGAAGCCGAGCACACGCATATCTGGCTCGGGCTCGCGTTCAACCCGTCGGTCTCGGCGGGCTTCATCGGCCAGCGGGTCACGCTCACGATCCAGCTCGACGACGACGAGCAGCCCGATCCGCTCGGGCTCGGCGCGTGCGGCGACAACGCCGACGTGACGACGGCCGAAGTCGGCCCCGAGATCGACTACGTCTATTACCGTCCGCCGCAGCCCGGCCAGACGACGGGGTCGTGGCAGCCGCTCGCGGTCCTCGGTGATTCGACAGCGGGCTGGACGCGCTCCGGCCAGGTCCGCTTCGACGTGCCCCGTTTCATCGGCCCGGTTCCCGACGGTGAGTGGGTCGATGTCCGAGCCGAACAGCCGCTGACGACCGCGCAGATCTGCGCGACCGCGAGCGGCACGGCGACACCGCTCCCCAAGCCGATCCCGCACCCGCTGATCGGCGCGCTGAAGAACCCCGTGGTCGGCACACCGACGAAGGTCCCGATCTCGGGCTGGATCGGCATCACGTTCCGCAGCCCCGCGGCTCGCTTCGCGTTGCGCGCGGTCACGTTCAACGCGGCACCCGCGATCGCCGCGACCACCGTGACGAACGAGCTCGTCGCACGCGGCAACGGTCACTCCGATCAGGTCGTGAAGCTCGCGAACGGCAACGTGCTTCCCGAGACGCTCGAGCTCGTCGTCCAGGATGTCGTCGATCAGAAGTACTACGCGTGGCGGCGCGTCGAGGACTTCGATACCGCGGGTCGCGACGACCGGGTGTTCGTGCTCGATCCCGAGGCGGGGCTCATCTACTTCGGCAACGGTGTCCGCGGTCAGGTCCCCGGCCTCGACGCGCGGATCCTCGCCCTTCGCTACCGGTGGGGCGGTGGGCTCGCCGGCGAGCTCCCCGTCGGCACCGTGACGCAGGGCGAGTCGCTGCCGACGTCGATCCAGGACGTCACCAACGTGATCGCAGCGCGCGGCGGCAAGAACGCCGAGACGCTCGACCAGGCAAAGCGGCGCGCTCCCCGCGCGATGAAGACGCTCGGCCGTGCCGTCACCGCCGATGATTACGACCTGCTCGCGCGCCAGACGCCCGGCGTGCGGATCGCGCGCACGACCGTGATCCCGCTGCGGCGCCCTTACCAGGCGGAAGGCATCGCGAGAGCTGGCGTCGATATCGATCGCGTGGCGCCCGGCGCGATCTCGCTCGTCGTCGTTCCCGACGATGTCGGCGCGAGCCCGATGCCCACCGAGAGCATGCTGCGAACGGTCTGCCGCTACCTCGACAAGTACCGCTTGATCACGACCGAGCTGTACGTGGTACCGCCGCAGTACGTCCGGATCTTCGACCTCGAGATCACCGTCGTCGCCGCGCCGGGGTACACGCGGACCGACCTTCGCGAGTCGCTCGCCGCGCAGTTCGAGACGTACTTCCACGTGCTCCACGGCGGTCTCGACGGAACCGGCACGCCGTTCGGCGGAACGATCCACCATGCCGAGCTCGTCGCGCAGGCGTTCCGCGCGAAGGGCGTGGATCGCGTCGAGCGCCTGTCCGCGCGGTACGACAGCAACGCGCCGTCGCCGCCCGGAGAGCCGCCGCCGATGCAGTGGCGCGAGGAGCGCCGCATGTCGCGCAACCTCGTCGGCTGCCCGACGACCTCGCTCGACGACGAGCGCGTCGTGCTGTTCGCGGACGAGACCGTGTTCGTCGACGCGTCGACCCTCAACGTGATCGTGATCTGATGAGCTCGATCTTCTCCGACGGAGCACTCCACCCCGGGCGCGATGCGAACGACGCCTGGTGGATCAACGTGCGCCGTCAGGAGGAGTGGGGCCCGCTGATGGACGACGTCGTGTTCGACGCGTCCCGCAACGTCGTCGAGCTCGCGCCGCTGCCGCTCGCGGCGGCAGACCTCGTCAACAGCGTCACCGATGCCGACGGGACCGTGTATCGCTCGGATCCCGCGCGCGATCTCGTGACGCGCCAGCGCACCTGCGATGCCGCGCCCGTCGACTTCTTTGGCGGCACCGGCTGGGCGACCGGCTGCCTGCGCGATCCCGCCGGCCTCGCGCTCGACGACCGCGGCCATCTCTACGTCGTCGATCGCGGCAACCACCGCGTGCAGGTGATCGACATCGCGACGTCGCGCGTCGTCTATGTCATCGAGCAGCTCGGCGATCCGGTCGCGATCGGCATCGCCCGGAGCCGCGTGTACGTCGCGGCGTCGAATGGACGCGTCTCGATCTTCGATCGCGGGTTTCGCTTCGACCGCACGTTCGAGGTCGCCGCGCCGGTCGCGACCAAGACGACGACCGTCATCGCCACCGCCGTCGACGCGAGCGATGCGATCCTGGTGGTGCTCGCGGAGTGGTCGCGCCTGCTCCGATTCGGCTGCAGCGGCGAGTACCTCGGCGAGGTCGCCTGGCCCGACGCGCCGCTCTCGCTCGCGCCGCTCGCAGGCCGCGCACGCTTCGAGCTCGAAGGCACCGTCTACGTCGGCCCGATCGACGGCGGCCGAGATCGACTCGCGTGGCACGAGATCGCCGTCGACGCCGCGCTTCCTCCCGGCACCTCGATCGAGGTCCAGACGTACGCGGCCGACCCCGTGCCGGTCGTGCCTCCTGCGCTCTCGACGCCGCCACCGCTGCCGCCGGGCGTGCCATGGGCGCCGGAGCAGCCCGTCGCGATCCCCGTCGCCAAGCTCGACGCGGCCTCCGGAGAGAGCCTGCGGCCCGTGCTGTCGGACACGTCCGCGTGGGAGCGCTGGCGCGAGGCTCCGTATCGACGAGGCGCGATCGCGCACCGGTTCTACGGCAGCGGGCCGAACGCGACGAGCACGCTCGACCTTCCACTCGATGCCGCTCGCTTCGTGCGCGAGAACGACGAGCTCGAGCTCTCGACGACCGGCGCGACCGAGAACGTCGCGATCACGTCGGTCACGAGCAGGGCGGTCACCGTGCTCGCGCAGGGCGCGCGTCTGCTCTACGGACCGGGCACCACGCTCGCGCTGTTCGAGCGCGAGGGGCGCATGATCGATACGGCGCAGATCCACACATTGTCGGCGACGGAGTCGATCGATCTGACCGGCATCTCCGCCGACGGCGTGTTCGCGACGATCCTCCTCCCGCACGCGATCGCGGCGCTCCTCTATCCAGGCGACGCGTTCGAGCTGGTGTCGGGCACCAACCGTGTCCACGTGTGGATCGATTCGTTCGACCTCGCGCCGGCCACCATCACGCTCGGCACGCCCGTCAGCGCGGACTTCTCGACGAGCGACGTGCGCGTCGTGGCCTCTGCAGGGCGCCTCGTCGTCGATCACGCCGACGGCTGGGGCCGCGGTTTCCCGCCAGGCAGCGTCGTCGCGGTCGACTGGGACAACGGCGGAATGATCAGCCAGACGTCGCTCGTCGTCGTCTGGTCCGATCCGGCGTCGGCGACCGTGATCACCGACACGGCGCCACCGCCGACCTGGCTCGCGTTCAGCCCCGGCGCGCAGGCCCGCGCAACCGATCGCGGCCGCTACCTCTGGATCAAGCTGCGGCTCGTCGGTGCGCGAGAGCGCTCGACCGACGATGTCGCGAGCGCGACGCCGACGATCTTCGCGCTGCGAGCGATCGCGCCCCGGCTCTCCTACCTGAGCTACCTCCCGGCGGTCTACTCCCGGCGCGACGCAGACGATCCGTCGGGCGCGCTGTTTCTCGAGCGCTTCCTCGGCATGTTCGAGGGTCGGCTCACGGGCGTCGAGACTCGCTACGAGGACATCGCGCGGATGCTCAATCCGCTCGCCGCCGACGATGAATGGATCGAGTTCGTCGGCTCCTGGTTCGATCTGGTGTTCGATCCGTCGTGGCCCCGCGCGCGCCGCGCCCAGCTGCTGGTCGAGATCTTCGAGCTCTACCGGCGCCGCGGAACCGTCGAGGGTCTGCGCCGGTTCGTCGAGATCTATACGGGCCACGCGCCCGAGATCATCGAGGGCTTCCAGGTCCGGCCGCGTGCGGGTCTGGTGCTCGGCTGCTACGGCACGCTCGGCTGCGCACCGCTCGGAGGCCTCGACGAGCAGGCCGCGAGCGCGACCGACCTCCTCGCGCAGTACGCGCATCGCTTCACGATCGTCACCTACGTCGACCACGACTGCGACGTCGAGGTTGCGACGACGGCACTTCGCGCGATCGTCGATGCCTTCAAGCCGGCTCACACGATCGTCGATCTGCGCGTCGCTGTCCCGAACAGCCGGATCGGCTTCGAGACGATGATCGGCGTGGACTTCATTCTCGGCGACGGCAGATCGACGCCGCAGCCATTGGGAACAACGACGCCCGCGATGCCGATTCTCGGCGTCGGGAACGTCCTCGGACCGAGCCTGCGAGCGAGCCCGCCGCTCGATGAAGGCGGCGCCATGTCAGTGGGTCGATTCGACATCCAGTAACGGGAGAACGATGTCCGCATACACCTTGGATTGCCCTCCGCTCGACTCGTGTGGACCCTGCGGCACACTGCCGCCGGGGTTCGTGCGCCTGCGGTACTTCTTCGGCAAGCGGATGGGCGTCGCGGATTTCCTCGACGAGCAGCGCTATCACGCCGGGAAGCTCCGCTTCCACAACCAGCACCTTCACGGCGCCGGCCTCCTGTGCGGCCTCGGCGTCGCGCTGCAGTCGCCGACCGACGTGATCCTGCGTGTCGGCAAGGGCGCCGCGCTCGATGATTGCGGCCGCGAGATCATCGTCGGCTACGACCAGTGCATCGACCTCGACGCGTGGTACCAGCGCGTCGCCGCCGAGCGGCGTGCCTCGGTTGCCGACTGGCCCGTTCCCGTCCTCGATGCGAACGGGAACCTCCCGCTGATCGTCGCGATTCGCTACCGCGAGTGCGCGTCGACGCCCGAGCCGGCGCCTCGCGATACCTGCTCGTGCGATGCCGCCGGCTGCGACTTCGGCCGCGTGCGCGAGGAGTTCGAGCTCGACCTGTTCCTTCCGGGCTCGCCCGAGCTCGACGGTGTCGCGCCGATGGTTCCGCCCCGCGCCGATCTCGATCGAGTGCTCGGCCGCGCGTTCGGCGAGTCGTCACTCGGCCGCGAGCTCGCGACCGCAGCGACCGCGCCCTACCCCGACTCCGAGGGTACCCGCTGGATCCCGCTCGCGTCGCTCGCCGCGCAGATCACGCCTGCACCGTCGGCGACCGAGATCGGCCACGTCACGAAGGTCATCGAGCCGATCACGGTCGTGGCGACGCTGCTCGCCGAGACCGCGCTCATCCAGGAGATCCTGCTTCGCGATGCCGGCGCTCACCTCGAGGCTGGCTCGCTCGCCGGTGGTCCCGAGATCACGCGGCTCGTTGTCGAGCGCGACGGCTCGAGTGCGTTCTACTGGTTGAGCCTCGAGCTCGATGGGCCGGTGATCGAGCAGACGGTGCCGACCGACGCGTTCACGGTCAGCCGGCTCGCCACCTCGGGCACGCCCGGCTGGACCGCGATCCCGGCGAAGACCGACTACGTCGCGCCGACCGCGACGACGCCGGCCAAGCTCCGCGTCCGCGTCGAGAATGCCGGCAACGCGCTGGTCAAGGACGGCCTGTATCGCATCGCGCTCGACACCGACGCGGTACCCGCGGCGACGCCGATCGTCGACGACAAGATGCGTCCACTCATCCCGCTCAAACCGGTCGTGCAGTTCTCTCTCGACGAACCCACTCCGGGCGCGTTCGCCTATGCGCTGCCTCCCTACGCGAGGTGATCATGGTTGCCCCTTCGAGCTTCTCCACGTCCGCGCGTCTCGATCCGACGAACGTCTCTCGCTTCGCGCAGCTGATCGCTGCCACCGGAACGAAGGGCTTGCTGCTCGTCGCGCGCGCCTACCTCGGGCCCTACGCCACCTTCGCCGCGCGCAGCGCCGGCGAGGGACCGATCGTTGCCGGGCTGACGCCGGCGGATCAGCGTCTGCTCGCGCTCGCGATCAGCAAGCTCGCCTGGGAAGCCGGCGAGCTCGCGATCCACAACCCGGATCTCGAGTCGGGCGGAACATTCCCAGCGTGGAAGATCGATGACAGCGGTCAACCACCTCCGCTGAGCCTGGCGCACGTCCTCGCGATCACGCGTGCGTGGTCCAAACCTGCTCCGGCGCAGTCGATCGCGCGCACGACCGCCGCGCCGCGCGAGACCGCACGAACCGTGCGCCTCGCCGCGCGCTCCACCTACTACACGGCCGAACGCCCGACGGCGGCCATCCAACCGATTCGCCCGGTCCGCACGCTGGAGACACGCCCCATGGCCACACCGAACCCACTCGTTCCTGCTCGCTCGCGCTCCGGTTGCGGTTGCGGAGGAGGTGGCGGCTCGTACACGCCGCCGCCCGCCGCGCCTCCGGTCGA
This sequence comes from Pseudomonadota bacterium, assembly GCA_023386455.1. Taxonomy (GTDB): domain Bacteria; phylum Myxococcota_A; class Polyangia; order Haliangiales; family Haliangiaceae; genus JABFXX01. The sequence continues at coordinate 29,684 of JAEWJO010000136.1, forward strand.
TCCGTGTCGCGGTGGGATCCCACCGGTGGCACCGTCGCGGGAGCCGTCGTGCGGGTGCGGCTGCGGCGGTTGTCACTCGTGCAAGCCGCCGACGCGGACGTACGACTCCGCGGCATGTCCGACGCTCGCGATTTCCTGCGAGACCAAGACCGCGCTGCGCGACTGCCTGAAGGTCGCGCTGTGCGACTTCGTCAAGTGCGTCACCGACGTCGTTTGCCCGACCGGCAAGTTCGACTCCAACGTGTTCAACAACGCAGCGACGTCGCAACAGCTCGTCGACTGCGTCGGCCAGCTCGCGTGCAGCTTCCTGCACTGCTTGCCGGATGCCCTGTGTCCTCCTCCATGCGAGCCGGAGTCGCCCCCGCCACCGGCGGCGGTCGAGTGCCTGCCGTGTGACTACGCCGTCGAGGTGCTGCGATGACGATGATCACGACCAAGCCTGCTACGTCCGCCGCGTGCCCGCCGGGTGCGCTCCAAGGTGGACTCACGCGAACCCGATTCTTCGACGGCATGTTCCTGACGCAGGCCGATCTGGAGAACGAGCAACGCTACTGGCGCATCAAGCGCCGCCTCACGAACCGCGCGCTCGGCGACGGGGTGGTGTGGGGTCTGCGTCTCAACTGGAATCGCGATCGCCACACGTTCACGCTGTCGCCGGGCTACGCGCTCGATTGCTGCGGGAACGACCTGGTCGTCGAGTGCCCGATCGAGATTCCCGAGCGTCAGCTGTGGGACTTCGCCGACCCGGGCCTGCGCGCCGGCGTGAAGGCCGATGTCTTCACGACCGCTTCATCGCGCGAACTGGCCTCGCGCCGGATCCGCGAAGCCTGCGTGGTGCTGCAATACGTCGAGTGCGCCGAGGATGCGCGGCCGGTGCACCGCGATGCGTGTGCCGGTCCGTCGGGCTCGTGCGAGTCCTCGCGAATTCGCGAGACGACGCGCCTGCTGCTCGTGCCGCCACATCGCGCTCCGCAGAAGTCGCCGCCCGAGATGTTCTACGACGAGCTGATCGCGTTCCGCGATGGCTTGCCGTCGGACGTGCGTACCGCGCTGTTCCCGCCGTCGAACACTCCGCAGCCGACGCCGAACCCGAGCACCGGCGACCTCCCGCTGACGCTCGTCGTGACGGTCCCCGACAGCCCGGACGTCAGCACCGGGCCGATCCAGCCGCGGCTCGGCGAGACACCGCAGTACACGCAGATCTCGGCGGTCCAGAACCCGCCCGGAGATCGCCGATCGGGCGTCGTCACGTTCGAGCTGCGGCCGCACGCGAACTGGGGCTTCTCCGCCGGTACGGTTCGCGATGCGAATCGCGTCGTCGATCAGGCCGCCCCGCCGCTCGCGATGGCGATGTTCTGGTCGCTCGACGTCGCGCTCCCGCAGAGCGGCAGCGTTCCGTTCGCGTTCTACGCCGACGTCCAGCTCGATCAAGCGTTCGGCGGACACCAGCGCGCGAAGTCGACCTTCGAGATCAGCGGAATCCTCTCGCTCGAGCTCGGCGACAACAACGCGGTGCGCGTCAGCGTCAACCGCCTCACCACGCGGGTCCTGACCGCAGACTTCGTCGAGTCACCGACCGGTGCGACCTGCTTCAGCGAGCTCGTGCCGTGGGGCTGGACCATCGACACGGCGCACGGCTCGACGATCGCGCGCTCGCTGGTCCTGTCGGCGCTCTACGTGACGCTCTCCGAGGTCACGGCGCGGCAAGGCTCGCAGGCCTGGCAGAACGTCGCGAGCCTCCTCTACTACGCGGCGTGGCGTGCGCTGTTCGGCGTCGATCTCATGTCGCAAGTCGACGAGACGTATCGCAAGCAGCTCGTCGCGATCCTCGTGAAGATGTTCGAGCGGTGGTGCGCCGCGCTCGCGTATCCGGGTCCGCGCTGCACCGACGAGCACCACGGCGTGTACCTCGGCTGCGCGAAGATCGCCGACAACGGCACCATCGTCTCGTTCGACATGTGGGAAGGCCGCCGGTACGTGCTGACCGGACCCTTGATCACGTACTGGGCCGGCCAGTTCGGAATCGCGCCGCTCGACGTGATCGTCGGCCGGCTCGCCGAAGCGGTCTGCTGCCTCGCTGGTCAACCGGTGATCGGCACCGGCTTCACGAACATCATCCTCCGCACGACCGAGAACGCGCCTGCCAGCTCGACGCTCGCGCTCGGGAGCCGGCTCGCGGTTGGCGATGCCGCGAGCATCACCGACATGGCCGCGCGCCGGAACCTGCCGCTTCGCTGGGTGCGCGCCGACGAGCTGACGATGGCGACGATGAGTCTGTTCACGCGGGCATCGCTCGACGGTGCGAGCGAGGTCGTCGCGTTCCAGGTCGCCGGTGGCGGTGCCGTCGGAGTCACGGTTCCCGCGGGCGGGACTCCGTCGGGTGGTGGCACCTCGCCTCCATCGGGCGGTGGCGCGAGCCCTCCGTCCGGTGCCGGTGGGACGGGCACGCGGTTCCGCAGTGACGTCCTCACGACGTTGCGCAGCGGCGCGAACCGCGTGCCGGCCCGCATCCGCGAGCCACTCGCAGACGTGACGGTCCGGATCGCGAACGCCGCGCCGATGGCCGCGCTCGTTCCCGCCGACGCGACCGCCGCCGTCAAGGAGCTCGCGACGCGGCTCGACGACCGCGGGATCCGGATGAGCACACTGCTCGAGAACGGCGCCGATCGCACGCTCGAGCGCGCGGGCGTCACCGTCGACGACGCGAACCGTGCCGCGGCCGATACGCTCGTCGATCGCGCCGAGCTCGCACTCGACGGCACCGCGGCGGCACTCGCGCGCGCGTCGCGCACCGGAGTCGGCGACAACGCGTTCATCGAGCGCGCCGCCACCGATGTCGGAAAGGCGTTCCCCGGCCGCCTGCCCGCCGATGTCGTCGCGACCGCCACGCGCGCGACGTTCACGCCGAGATGAGCGTTCGCGTCCGCGAGGCGGCGGTTCGCGTTCGAGTTCCCATCGAGCTCGAAGACCAGCGCGACGATCTCAAGCGGACCGTCACGGACCGCTTGCTCGTCAGGCTCCTCGAGGAGCTCGATCGCCGTCTCACCGATCGATTCGGAGCAGCAGCCGTCGTCCGGATCCGCGTGTTGCCGCTGTCGTGCAGCCTCGATACGGACGAGCTCGACGAGCCCGCAACCGCGAGTCAGCTCGCCACCGATCTCGCCGTCGTCCTGATCCGCGATCTCGAGCACCGATCGCCGCCCGAGAAGCTGCGTCCCGCCGCCGAGCAGACGGTCGTCGTGTTCGCCGACGAGCATCACGCGGATGCCGCGGCGCTGGCAGCGCTGAGCGACGCGCTCGAGCCTTCCTGGATTCACCGCGATGCGACTCCGTCACTGGTCTGGTCGCGCGTGGTCGGTCGAGGTGCAGCCGCGATTTGCGCGACACTCGACTGGTTGCGTCGCATGGAGCGTCTCGAGCGCGTGATCGATGCGCTGCCCGTCGACACCGCCATGGCGCTTGTCGAGGTGATCGCGGTCGACGAACGTCCACCCGCCCTGACGCGGGTCATCGCTCGCGGCTCGGCGCCGGCACCGATCGAGGTCGCCGCGCTTCCCGCCGAGCTCGTGCCTCGCACACCGTCCGTCGCGGAGGCAGAGGGCCACACACCCGCGCGCGTCGAGTCGGTCGCCGAGGCTCCGCGCTCCCCCGACGACGCCGTCGCCGACCCGGGTCCGACGCGAGCCACCACATCCGTGGCCGGCCTGTTCTACCTCGCGGGTCGCGTCCTCGAGATCGATCTCGCCGAGCGCCTCTGGTCGGTCGGCGTCGTCGAAGGAGATGTGCTGTTCCACATCGCGACCTTGCTCGCAGGTGATGACGAGCTCGGGTGCCGCTGGTTCGGTGGCGCGTTCGATCGCACGCCGAGCACGCCCGACGTCCCGATGTGGGCCGTCGCCGAGGTCAACGAGCAAGTCATGCACGCCCTCGGTCGCCGTCTCGTTCACTTCGGCGTCGAGCGTACGCCCGAGCAGCTCGATCGAGAGCTCGAAGCGCTCGCTGCGACCGCACAGCCGGCGACGAGCATGGGCGCCGGCCTTGCCGCGGTCGTGCGTCGATCCGCAGCGGCGCTCGCATACCTCGTCTCGATCCGGCTCGGCCTCGCACCGAGCATCGCGATCGTGCGCGGCCTCTCCCGGCGCCCGGGGCAGCTCGTCCTCGAGCCCGACGTGCTGCTCGTCAGCATGGATCGCTCGCTCGTGGACCTGGACCATCGCCGCGCGGGCCTCGATCACGATCCCGGCCACATCCCGTGGATCGGCAGGCACCTGCGCTTCGTGTTCACGGGCCACACGTCGATCTGAGTGGCCGTACGAAGTGTGCGTGGTATCGTGGCTGCGTGAACCGCGCGCTCGTCATGCGAATGCCCATGTGTTCCGACCGGAACATCGGGCATCCGTACGCGCGCACCTGACCCCAACGTGCCGAGCGGCTGCCCTCGTGGCAGCTGCATGACAACGGCTTCGTGCGAGGGCGGCCTCCGGCAATTCCCGGAGACACGCCATGACCACGTCCTTCATCACGACCGCGATCCCGTTCGTCAACGCACGCCCTCACCTCGGCTTCGCCTACGAGCTCGTCCTCGCCGACGCGCTCGCCCGGCACCACCGCCGCCGCGGACGCGACGTCCGCTTCCTGACCGGCACCGACGACAACAGCCTGAAGAACGTCGTCGCCGCGGCGCGCGAGGGCCTCACGCCTCGCGAGCTCGTCGATCGCAACGCGGCCGCGTTCGCCGACCTCGGCCCGCTGCTCGACGTCGTACCCGACGACTTCATCCGCACGTCCGCCGATTCTCGCCACCGTCCCGGCGTCGAGTGGTTATGGCGCGCCTGCGCCGCGCGCGGCGATCTCTACCAGCGCACGTGGGAGGGCCGCTACTGCGCGGGGTGCGAGGCGTTCGTCGACGACACCGTCGACATCTGCCCCGAGCACCAGACCGCGCCCGAACCGGTGCGCGAGCTCAACTGGTTCTTCCGCCTCTCGCGCTACCGCGAACCGATCCGCGACGCGATCACGTCGGGCCGCCTCGCGATCGTCTCCGAGGCCGCGCGCGCCGAGACGCTCGCATTCCTCGACGGCGACGTTCGCGATCTCAGCGTGTCGCGCCCGGCCTCTCGCTCGTCCGGCTGGGGCATCCCGGTTCCCGGCGATCCGAGCCAGGTGGTCTACGTCTGGTTCGACGCGCTCGTGAACTACATCTCGTCGCTCGGGCTCGGCGGTGACGAGGCGCTCCTCGATCGCTACTGGCGCACCGGCGAGCGCCAGCACGTGATCGGCAAGGGTATCTCGCGGTTTCACGCGGTGTACTGGCCCGCGTTCCTGCTCTCGGCAGGCCTGCCGCTTCCCGATCGCATCCTCGTCCACGGCTACCTCACCGTCGAGAAGCACAAGCTCAGCAAGTCCGGCCGCAACCTCGACGTCGCACCCGTCGTCACCGAGACCGGTGTCGATGCGCTGCGCTGGTTCTTCGTCCGGCGCTGTCGAACGCGCGGCGACACCGATGTCTCGATCGAGGCGATCCAGTCCGCGCACGACGCCGACCTCGCAGACGGTCTCGGCAACCTCGTCCAGCGGTGCACGACGCTCCTCGCGCGCGTCGCCGATGGTGTGGTCGCGCGGCCGACCTCCGAGTCCGGCGATGCGGCCCGGCTTCGCCTGCTCGCCGAGGCGCTCCCCGCACGGATCGATGCGGCGGTCGACGCGTTCCTGTTCGACGAGGCCGTGGCCGCGATCGCCCTCGTGATCGACGAGGCCAACCGCAGCCTCGAGCGCACCGAGCCGTGGCGCGTCGCGCGAGCCGATCCGGCCGGCGCCGCCGCGCTGCTCTACGCGCCACTCGAGTCCGCGCGCATCGCCGCCGGCGAGCTCTCGCCGTTCGTCCCCGGGATCGCGCGCGCGGTCGCCGACCGGCTCGGCGATCCACCTCTCGAACCTCGCTGGGGCGGTCTCGCGCACGGCACGCGCATCCGCCGCGGGCCTCCCGTGGTGCCGCGCAGGGCTGGCACGGCACGATGACAGATCGCGGTGCATCGACGTCGCGGTGGAACGCGGTAGCGTCGAGGGGTGGAAGACACGGTGCGCGTGCGCTGCCCCTACTGCCGCGAGTGGGTCGACCTGTACGTCGATCCGGACACGAGCGGCGTGATGGTCGAGGACTGCGCGGTGTGCTGCCGGCCGTGGAACGTGATGATCGAGCGCGAGGGCGACAAGCTTCGCGTGCACGTGTCGCGCGCGCAGTAGGTAGGTGTACTGTCGCGGGATGAAGACGATCGCCGCCGCGCTGCTTCTGCTCTGTGCGTGTAGCAAAGAGGATTACAAGAACCAGAAGCCGCCCGAGGAGGAAGCGCCGGCGGTCGCCGCGGAGCAGAAGCCGCCCCCGCCGCCGCCGAAGAAGGCGCTGACGCCCGAGGAGCTCGGCACGTGCCAGCTGAAGGCGACCGGCGCGGTGACCGCGGAGCAGACGTCGCCCGGTGGCAAGTCCGCCACGAACGTCAGTTACTGGTTCACCGAGGCCGAGCGCAACAACATGATGGGCGTCGACGGTTTCGTCGTGAACTGCCACGGCCCCGATATCAAGTTCTCGATCTTGCCCGGCGGCGGCAAGAAGGACGGCATGCCGTTCGGCCCGAAGAAGTACGAGCTCAAGAAGGGGACCGGCGATGCGAACGTGATGGTGACGTTCGGTCCCAAGCGCACGCTCGGCGATCCGGCGGGCACCGTCGACATCACGACGTTCGACAAGAAGCGGATCGCGGGCACGATCGATCTCACCGGCAAGCTCGTTCCCGGCGGCGGCACGGTGAAGCTGACCGGTTCGTTCGACTTCGCGTGCCCCGGCTTCAGCGGCTGCGAGTAGTCAGTCGCAGGTCGCGGTGTCGACCGGATCAGCGGAGACGCGGCGAGCACGCCAGGCGGTCTCGGTCGGCAGGAGCTTCGGCGTCAGCGGGTGCGCGAGCACGTCGGCGTGGATCTTCGAGCGATCGAGGTCGTAGGCCGTGATCACGTAGTCGACGAGGTCGATGCCGTCGTACTCGGCAGGATCGAACAGTGACTCGGCGTGGAACGCGCGGTACTCGTGGATGAACGCGCTCGTCGGCAGGTCGTCGTAGTAGCCGATCTCCGAGCGGTTGATCACGTGGTTGACCTCGTGGACGAGCGTCGCCGCGAGGCGCTGCGCGGACTGGCCGCGGCTGACGTAGATGCGATTGCTCCACATGTAGCCGTCGAGCTCGTTCGCGATCGCCGAGGCGACCGCGCTGCCGCGCTGCTGGAGCATCGCGTGATCGGACGGCGCGAGGTGGAGGTCGGGCAGGTCGTTCGCCACGCGCAGGAAGTCGGCGCAGGTGAGGTCGGAGAGTTCGTCGATGCGGACGCGGCCGGCGCGGATCGAGGCCTCGGTCAGCTGCGCGAGCTCGGACGGGTCGGCGTGCAGCTTGTCGAGCGCGCGATGGATGTACGTCCGGAACGTCGCGTTGGTGTGGGCCGGGTCGATCTCGGTGAACCGCTGGCTCGTACCGCGATCGTCCTTGCCGTCGGGCCCGTCGGCCGAGGCCTCCTCGGACTCGGAGGAGGGCATCGCACATGCGGCCGCGGCGACGGCAACGAAACCAGCCAGGAGCACGCGGAACCGCGACATCGACGCGGTAGGCTGCAAGAAGAACACCCACGAGATCGAGAACCTTTTCGCGAGCCTCGGGCCACGTCGTCGCGCGCCCTGGCTACCCGAGCTGCCATGTCCACCGAGTTTTCATTCGAGACCGTATTCGTCGCGCCGTCCGTGCGGACGATCCTCGAGGCGTACTTCGAGCCCGATCATCTGGCGGCACAGGACGTGGTGGGACAGCTCGGGGACCGGACCGTCGTCGAGAACATCGAGAACGACGCGATGCGAAAGTGCACGTGGAGCGTGCGCTCGCTGCGTCCGCTGCCGATGTTCGTGCGCCCGTTCATCGAGGGCGGCCACCTCCGCTACCTGGAGACGATGACGTGGCGCAAGGCCGCCGACGAGATCGATCTCAACATCGCGCCGCAGATCCTCGGCGGTCGCGTCGCGATCACGGCGACGTACAAGCTGACGCCGGCGGGCGACCGCATGGTGCGGCGGCGCTACAAGGGCGCGATCACCGCCAACATCACGCTACTCTCGGGCAAGATCGAGCGCGCGATCCTGACGGAGATCGAGAAGGGGATGCCGAGCATGACGGAGTGCACGCAAGGCTGGTTGAGTCAGTACCGAGGAACGCCGTGAAGCGCGGCAGCGTCGCGCTGTACCTGCTGTTCTCCATCGTGCTCTCGATCGCCACCGGTTACGGCGTGTATCGCGTCCTGCGCGAGCGCCGGCTGCACGACGCGAGCGCCGCGCCGGAGCCGGTCCACACCGACCGCGCTGCCGCGCCGTCGCCACACCCTGTGCCCGCGCCGCCCGTCGAGGTCGAGCCGTCGGGCGACGAGCCGCCGCCGCTGTCGGTCGCCGAGCAACGCGCGATCGATCCCGATATCGACGGCGATCGAGCGGCCGAGGGCGCGAATCTCGGTATGCCCGGCATCGACGGCGCGATGCCGCGCGACTCCGTCGAGCGCCGGTTCCGCGCGCGGCTCGCGTGGTTCACGCGCTGCTACGAGCAGTCGGCGACCCCGGGCGAGGATCGCGCGGTGATTCGCGTCGCGTTTCACATCGAGCCCGACGGCACGCTCGTCGACCCGAAGATCACCGGCGGATTCAACGACGGCTTCACCGCGTGCGTGCTCGGCGTCGTCGGTGCGATCAGCTTCTCGGGGCCGCGCGACGGCAAGCGGGTGGAAGTCGTGTATCCGATCGGGTTCCGCTGACCGCGAGCGTCAGCAAGGTGCCGGCGTGGCGCGGTCCCTCGTCGCCTCGTCGCGGAGGCGTGCGTTCTCGAGGAGGAGATGCGTGATCGGCAGCGACAGGTCGCTGTCGCGACGGCGCTGCGGCGCCGAGACCAGCTTGAACGTGCCCTGCGTCCAGTCGAGCACCGCCATCACGATCGCGCGCGGATGTGCGCGGCCGAGTGACCAGCCGGCGTCGATCACGCGGCCATCGACGATATCGATCCACGCCGCCTGACCATTCGACACGATGATGCGCCCGGTCTTGCGCTGCTGCTCGACGAGCTGGAGCAGCGCATCGAGGCCGAAGTCGGCGAGCGAGCCCGACATCGCGACCCGCTCCGAGCGGCGAGGTCCCGCGGCGACGCGGCCCGCACGCGCGATCAGCTCGAGCATCGTGAATGGCTTCAGCAGGACGTCGGCGGCGCCGCGCTGCAACGCGGTACCGAGCTCGCCCGGCTCCGACGTCATCACGATGACCGGCACCGCCGCGAGCTTGTCGTCGCACGCGAGACGTTCGACGAGCTGGAGGCCGTCGATCATCGGCGTCGCGCGATCGACGAGCACGACATCGGGCAGCCTGCGCATCGCCGCACCGAACACCTCGAGACCCGTCGCCGCGGTCGCGACCGAGAAACCGGCGCCGTCGAGCGCGGTCGAGAGTCGCTCGAGCAGGCGCGGCTGTGGGTCGGCGACGACGATGTGGCTGTGGCGCGGCTGCTTCGTGCGCGAGCGCTGCAGCAGTCGCTCGATCCCGTCGGCGAACTCGACATCCTGTGGCTCGCGGAACGCGATGCCGATGCCCGGCGTGCGGCCGAGCGTCTGCGCGTCGTCCTCGTGCAGGCAGTGGGTGACCCGCGCGGGACTGACGACGCGCGTGCCGTCGACGTACATCGCGACGACGATCGGTGTGCCCACGACGACGGGCATCGTCGTCGCGAGGAACATGCCGGTGCGCGACACGTCCTGCATCACCACCCGCCGCCACTGATTCGTCGCATAGAGCTCGACGACGAGATCCTGCGCGTATCGCTCCGCTTGTCTGGGCACGATGTCCCTGAGTACAGGGTTCGCTTCCACTCGGGTACTGGCTACTCGAGCTTGCCACCCCAGTGTTAACCGACCGCCGCAGACCCGCTCTCGCGCGGCGAGTACCCACCTGCGCGCGCGAACAGCTCCCCTTCGCCGCGGGCTTCGTGTTTGGCGAGGTTACGCCGTCGAGCCCGAGCGCTGTCGCTGCAAAAGTTGCCCCCGCGCGCAAACACCGCGATGGATTGTTTCATGACCGAGCCTGCGATCTTGGATCTGGTGCGAGAGCTGGACGACCCGAGCCGCAAGCGCGACCCCGAGCTCGAGGTCGATCTCGAGCTCGACGACGACGGATTGCTCGATCCGTGGTTCTGTCGGTCCGAGGCAGAGATCGCGCTGATCGAGGACGACCCGTCGGCGCAGATCCACGAGATCCTCATCACCGGGTACGCCGCGTTCGAGGACTCGGTCCCCGTCGCCTGAGCTACTTCGTCGCGGTGAACGTCGCCGGGACGTGGCGCAGGCCGAGGCCCGCGTTCAGCTCCGCGGTCCACACGCCCGCGTCGAGCCGGTCGGCGGTGCCATCGTGGTCGGCGTCGACGACGTTCGCGCTGCCCATCGCGAGGTGGAGTGCATCGATGCGCATCGCCGAGACCTTCGCGTGTGCGCGCTCGACGACCTCGTCGAGGCCGCGCTCGCAGATCGACGTCAGCTCCGCCGCGTGACCGACGCAGACCGAGTACAGGCACTTGCTCGCGACGCGCTGGGCGATCGCCGGGCAGTTCACGGCGGCGCCGAGCAGGCCGCGAACGTCCATGCCGTGGTCCTCGATCATCTCGTCGTTGACCGCCTGCCAGACGATCTCGCCGTACGGCAGACCGTACGTGTGGTCACCGATCGCCAGCGTGTTCTTTGCGACCGAGCACGACGGCGTCGCGGTGGTGATGACCGACGGGATCGCGTCGAGCGCGTACGTGCGGTTGATACCGGTCGGTGACAGGTCGATCGTCTTCAGGGTGTGCGTCGACGAGGTGCCCGCCACGTCGAGCTCGCTGTCGATCGCGAACTGGCTGAATGCGGTCTCCGCGAGCGTCGCGATGCCACCGGCCACCTGGGTGACCGGCACGCCGTTGATCGTGAGTCCGGCGATCTCGCCGTCGATCCAGCCGTACAGCTTGTCCTCGAGATACGACGGCAGCGCGTCGCGAATGGTGCCGACCGCGGGGACGCCCGCGTCCTCGGCGAGGTCGAACAGCGTCTCCGCCGGGTGCTGCGAGAAGTCGCGCAGCGTCGTCACCATGTCGGCCGCCGGCGTCGGCAGCAGGAGCTCGACCGTCAGGTCGATCGCCGAGCGGACTTTGTAGGTCCCACTCGCGTCGACCGAGGTCGAAGCGCCCGAGCCCGAACCCGAGCCCGAGCCCGAGCCCTGTCCGTCCGTGCCGTCGTCCGACGACGACGTCGGCATCACACATCCACCACCAAGTCCCGCGACGACTAGAGAAGCCAAGGCGATTCGCATGGGCCGGAGACAGAGCAAGCTCCTTGCCGCGGCAGGGCCTTCGCCATCCTCGCGAGATCACGCGGTTGCCACTGTGGTTGCCGCATCTCGCCGTGGTGGAACCACGACAAGCAGACTGGCACCTACACGGCTGATTTCACCGCTCTGCGACGAATCGCACGGTGCCGCCGAGGCGGATCGAGAAGAACCGGTCGAGGTCCGAGGTCGCGACCACACCGACGATCGGATACCCACCGGTCGTCGGATGCTCTGGCCCGAGCACGATCGGCTGGCCGTCGCGCGGCACCTCGAGCGCGCCGATCACCATCGGTCGCGACTGCTCGCGATACGCGGCGAGCCGCGGCACCGGCGGACCCTCGAGGCGCGTCCCGACGCGATCGCTCGTCGGCGAGATCCGGTAGCTCGCCGAGCAGAGCGCCGCGAGCGCGCCCGGCTCGAACGCGTCGGGATCGGGGCCGGCGATCACGCGGACCGCTCGTTCGTCGGGCTCGAGGAGAGGCACCGTCGTCTCGTGGCGCGGCGCACCGGCCGCGAGGATCTCGTCGCCCGCACGCAGTGGCGCGCCGAGCTTCGCGCACAGCAGCGTGCCGCGGCCGCCGAGGATCTCCGGTGCGGTGACGCCGCCGCGGATCGCGAGGTACGTGCAGCGCGACGCCGCGCTCGAGATCGTGAGCTCGTCGTCCTCGTCGAGCAGGCGCGGTCCCTCGCGATCGGTCGCGATCACCAGATCGGTCGTCGCGCGCACGATCAGCTGACCGAGGACCTCGATCGCAGGCGCGCCGTCGTGGTTCATCGCCGCGCGGTTCGCCGCGACGAGCGCCTCGCGGACGAGTGCCCCGCCGGGCGGCACCGCCTCGTGCATGTGACCTCGGCGGCCGAGGTCCTGCACCGTGCACAGGCCCGCCGCACGGACGACGACGAGGCTCATGCATCACCTCCGACGAACGCGCGCTCGACGAAGCGCACGCGATCGCCGAGCTGGAGGCGCGCGCCGTGGCCGTCGAACATCGGTGCGTCGTCGGCGAGCGAGCCGATCAGGTTCCAGCCGCCCGGCGAGTCGAACGGGTACACCGCGGTGTAGCCGGCCGCGATCGCGAGCGCGCCGGCAGGCACGCGCGGCCGCGGGGTCTGCCGCCTCGGCACGTGCAGCCGGGGATCGAGCCCGCTCAGGTACGCGAAGCCCGGCGCGAACCCGATCGACTCGACCGTGTAGCGCGCGCCGGCATGCAGTGCGATGACCTCGGCGCGCGGCATCCTGAGCCAGCGCGCCACCTCGTCGAGATCGGGGCCGTCGTAGCGGACGTGAAGCTGGACCTCGCGCGCAGCCTCCCGCGCGTCTCGCACGTTCTCGAGCGCAGCGATCCGGGCGTTGACGTCGGGAGTCACGTCGTCGAAGTACACGCCGACATCGGTGGGACCGACGACGATGTCGACGACATGCGGCCAGGCTCTCACCGCGCGCGCGAGCGCACCCGCCGATGCACCCTCGGGCCGAGGAAACCGGATCGCGCGATCACCGAGCCGAACCCATTCCGCCATCGCTTCTAGACTTTCGCACCGGCGCCGCGGGAGGGCGCGCGAGCACGCCCGGTTTTTCAGCGGGCTTCGCGATCTGGATCGCCTCCCCCGCGGTGAGTGAGTCGGGAGGGCTCACGATCACCTGTTCGTCGCCGGAGAGGCCGCGAACGATCTCGATTCGATCGCCGAAGTCGCGGCCCGGATCGACCTTCACCATCACCGCCCTGCCGTCGACGACCTTCGAGACGGTCAGTCCCTCGCTGCGAAAGATCAGCGTCTCGACCGGGAGTGTGAACACGTCCCCCGGGGTTGGCAGCTCGAGCGTGACCTGTGCGTAGGTTCCCGCAAACAGCTGGCCGTCGGCGTTGTCGAGCCGGATCTCGATCTGGAGCGTGCGCGTCGTCGGATCGATCGCGCTCGCGGTCCGCGCGATCGTGCCGGACAGGGTCTTGCCCGGCGTCGCCGCGAGCACGAGGTCGGCGTGCAGCCCGGGCTTCGCGCTGCTCGCGTAGGCCTCGGGCACGCTCACGTACACGCGGAGCTTGCTCGGCTGGACGATGTGGAACAGCTCGGTCTGCGGCGTGCTCGTGCTGCCTGCATTGATGAGATCGCCGACGTCGGTATTGCGCGCGCTGATGACACCGTCGAACGGCGCGCGGACGATCTGGAACGACGTGAGCGCCTCGAGCCGTCGCACGTCGGCGCGATCGGCGGCGACGGCCGCCCGGTTCGCCTGCAGCGAGCTCAGCGCGGTGTCGAGCTCCTGCTGCGAGACCGACCTCGCCTGCCACGACGCCGTGTAGCGCTTCGCGGTCACCTCCGCGAGCGCCAGGTTTGCCTCCGCCGAGGCGAGCACGTCGCGCGCCTGCTGGAGCTCCTGATCGACCTCGGGCGTCTCGATCACGGCGAGGATCTGGCCGCGCTTCACCGGCGCGCCGATGTCGACGTACCACTTCTTCAGGTAGCCGGAAGTGCGCGCGAAGATCGGCGTGCTCGTGAACGCCTGGACGTCGCCGGGGAGCACGATCGACTGCACCGGCGCGCTCCGCTGGGGCTTCACGACGGCGACGTAGCGAGTCGCCATCACGTGCGTCTCGTCGCGCACGCGCTGCCTCGTGCGCAGCCGCGGGATCACACCGGCCACGTACGCGATGACGACGACGGCGGCGATCGCGACGAGCCACAGCCAGCCGCGTCTACGTCTGGGCGTGTCATCCGCCATCGGCCGGCCTCCCCTTCCTTCGCTGGACGACCGCGAAGAACGTCGGCACGAACAGCAGCGTCGACAGCGTCGCGAGCAGCAGGCCGCCGATCACCGCGCGTCCGAGCGGCGCGTTCTGCTCGCCACCTTCGCCGAGCCCGAGCGCCATGGGCACCATGCCGATGATCATCGCGAGCGCGGTCATGATCACCGGCCGGAAGCGCGTGTAGCCGGCCTCGAGCGCCGCGGCCGCGGAGTCCTTGCCCTCCTTCATCTGATCGCTCGCGAACGTGACGACGAGGATGCTGTTCGACGTCGCGACGCCCATGCACATGATCGAGCCGGTCAGCGCCGGAACGCTCACCGTCGTGCCGGTCAAGAACAGGAACCAGCAGATGCCGGCGATCGCGGCAGGCAGCGCGGTGATGATGATGAACGGCTCGAGCCACGACTGGAAGTTGACGACCATCAGGAGGTAGACGAGGACGATCGAGAGCAAAAGGCCGCTGATGAGGCCGACGTACGACGACCGCATCGTCTGCACCTGCCCGCGGATCGTGACCGTCGAGCCGCGCGGCAGCTCGTGGCGCGTGTCGTCGACGATCCGGGCGACGTCCTTCGCGACGGCGCCGAGGTCGCGGCCCTGCACCGCGCCGTAGATGTCGATCACGGGCTGGACGTCGTAGTGCGAGACGACCGGCGTGCTCGCCGCGCGCGTGATCGTGCCGAGGCTCGCCAGGATCTGCGGCGGCGCCGTGCCGCTCGTGCTCGTGATCGGGATGTTCTGGAGATCGGCGAGCGAGTCGATCCGGTACTGCGGCGTCTGGATCGCGATCGAGTAGCTGACGCCCTGCGGGCTCAACCAGAACGTCGGCGACGTCTGCGAGCTTCCCGACAGCGAGGTCAGCAGGTTCGTCGCGACGTCGCGCTGGGTGAAGCCGACCTGGTTCGCCTTGATCCGATCGACGGTGATATCGAGCTGCTGGCGATTTCCCGGCTGCTGGATGCGCAGGTCGGCGATGCCCGCTACCCGGCGGACCTTCGCGAGCAGGCCGAACGCGTACTGTCGGTTCGCCTCGATGTCGCGGCCGACGATCTGGATATCGACCGGCGACGGCAGACCGAAGTTGAGGATCTGGCTGACGATGTCCGCCGGCAGGAAGTAGAACGTCGTCCCCGGAAACAGGCGGGGCAGGTTCTGCCGCAGCTCGTGCACGTAGTCCGCCGTCGGCCCGTGCCCCGGTGCGAGCGAGACGAGGATGTCGGCGTCGGCGGGGCCGATCGGCGCGGACGTGCTGTACGACAGGTTGATGCCGCTGTACGGCAGGCCGATGTTGTCGATGATCGTCTCGATCTCGTCGGGCGGGATCCGGCGCCGGATCTCGTGCTCGATCTGATCGCACAGCCGCGCGGTGTCCTCGATCCGCGTGCCGGTCGGTGCGCGGATGTGGAGGCGGAACTGGCCGCTGTCGACCGATGGAAAGAAGTCCTGGCCGAGCCACGGCACGATCGCGAGCACGGAGGTGATGCAGAACCCGACGGTGCCGAGCAGCAGCGCGGCACGCCGCCGCAGACACGCCGCGAGCACGCCTCGGTAGCGATCGCGAAGCCGCTCGAACCCGGCCTCGAACCGCCGCTGCAGCCGCACGAGCGGGTTGCGCGTCGGGCCGGGACGGTTCGAGTTCTCGACCTCGTGACCGCGGAGCAGGTAGCGCGCCATCGTCGGTACGAGCGTGCGCGACAGCATGTACGACGCGAGCATCGCGAACACGACCGCCTCGGCGAGCGGCACGAACAGGTAGCGCGCGACGCCGGTCAGGAAGAACATCGGCACGAACACGATGCAGATCGACAGCGTCGCGACGAAGGCCGGCACCGCGATCTGCGACGCACCGGCGAGGATCGCGTCGAGGATCGGCAACCCGAGCGCCGCGTTGCGGTTGATGTTCTCGACCTCGACGGTCGCATCGTCGACGAGGATGCCGACTGCGAGCGCGAGCCCACCGAGCGTCATGATGTTGATCGTCTCGCCAAGTGCGCCGAGCACGATGATCGAGGTGAGGATCGACAGCGGGATCGAGACCGCGACGATCAGCGTGCTGCGCCAGCTGCCGAGGAACAGCAGGATCATCGTCGCGGTGAGACATGCCGCGATCAGGGCCTCGCGGACGACGCCGCTGATCGATGCGCGGACGAACAGCGACTGATCCGACAGCGGCTTGATCTTCAGCTGCGGCGGCAGTGTCGGGGTGATCTGCGGCAGCAGCTCCTTGATGCCGCGCACGATATCGAGCGTCGACGCGGCGCCGCTCTTCTGGATCGTGAGGAGCGACGCGCGCTGACCGTCGACGCGAACGATGTTGGTCTGCGGCGGTGAGCCATCGCGAACCCACGCGACGTCGCGCAGGTAGATCGTCGTCCCGTTGATCGTCTTGATCGGGAGCTCGTTGAGCTCGGCGACGGTCTTCGGCGCCGCGTTGAGCTTCACGTTGTATTCGCGCGTCCCGATCTTCGTCGTGCCGGCCGGCAGGATGAGGTTCTGCGCGCCCATCGCGTTCGTGACGTCGGCCGGCGCGAGCCCCTTGGCCTGGAGCTTCGCCGTATCGAGATCGACCATCACCGCGCGCTGCTTGCCGCCGTACGGATACGGCACGGCCGCGCCCGGAACCGTGATGAGGCGCGTGCGGATGAAGTTGAGCGCGAAGTCGTTGAGCTGCGGCTCGGTCAGTCCTTCGCCCGACAGGCCGAGCTGGAGGATCGGCACGCTCGACGCGCTGTACGCGATGATCAAGGGTGGCGTCGTGCCGAGCGGGAGCTGTCGCAACTGGGTCTGCGACACGGCGGTCACCTGGGCGACCGCCTGGACGAGGTTCGCCTTCGGCTGGAGGAACACCTTGACGACGGCGATACCGTCGAGCGACTGCGACTCGAGGTGCTCGATGTTGTCGACGGTGGTCGTCAGCGCACGCTCCGTCGTCGACACGATGCGGTCGCTCATCTGCTGCGCGTCGAGGCCGCCGTAGTTCCAGATGATCGAGACGACCGGGATGTCGATGTTCGGGAACACGTCGATCGACGTCCGCACGATCGACCCGGCGCCGAGCAGCACGATCAGGATCGCCATCACGATGAACGTGTATGGGCGTCGCAGCGCGAGCCTGACGATCCACATCGCCACTCCCTCCGTGCACCGCGTGTGCCCGTCACTCTACGTGCGGACGCGTAGGACGGGCGACGTCCTCCGGCGCCGGCAGCTGCGAGCGGTCCCAGCCACCGCCGAGCGCTTGCACGAGCAGCACGGCGCCTTGCATGTGCTGCATCTCGAGGTTCACGAGCGTCTGCTGCGCGGCGAGCAGCGCGGTCTGCTGCGTCATCACGTCGAGATACGGATCGAGCCCGTTCTCGTAACGATTGCGCGTCAGCTCCAGCGCCTTCTGCGCGAGCGCCACGACCGTGCGCTGCTGCTCGCGGGCCTCCGCGAGGATGCGCGTCTGTGCCAGGTAGTCCTCGACCTGCTGGAACGCGACGAGCACGGTCTGACGATAGGACGCGACGTTCGCGTCGTACGCCGCGATCGCCTGATCGATCACGCGCCGGCGACGCCCGCCGTCGAACAGCGTCTGCGCGAGTCCCGCGCCGACCGACCACACCCGGCTCGGCCACGAGAACAGCTCGCCGAGGCTCGACGACAGAAGGCCAGCGTTGCCGGTGAGCGTGAGCACCGGGAAGTACGCGGCATAGCCGATGCCGATCGCGGCGTTGGCGCTCGCCATCTGGCGCTCGGCGGCCGCGATGTCCGGGCGCCGCTCGAGCAGCTGCGACGGCGTGCCGGTCGGAATCGCGGGCGGCTGTGGGAGCAGCGCACGGCGTGGCAGCGCGAACGACGTCGCCGGCACACCGAGCAACGTCGCGATCGCGTGCTCGTACTGCGCGCGCAGCACGGCGGCGGTCGTCAGCTGCACGCGCGCCGTCGCGAGCGTCAGCTGCGCCTCTACGTACGATGCCTCGGTGTCGAGGCCCTGCTCCCAGCGCGAGCGCGCGAGCGTGAGGATCTCCGTGTACGTCGCGACGACCGACTCGAGCACCGCGATCAGCGCGTCCTGGCCGCGGATCAGGAAGTAGGTCTCGGCGAGCTGCGCCTGGGCGAGCAGCCGCGTGCTCTCGAGGTCCGCGGCGCTCACCTGTGCGTTGTACTGACTCTGCCGCACGGCGTTCTTCACGCGGCCGAACAGATCCGGCGCCCACGACACCTCGAGCGGCAGCGAGTAGCTCGTGATGCGCGTGCCGGGCTGACCACGCGGCGTCATCGGCGTCACGGTCGACGTGCCGGTGCTCACCGACGACGGCGCCACACCGGAGAACGTGCCAGATGTTCGATACCAGGTCGCCTGTGGATCGGCGGTGACGACCGGCGCGTACTGCGAGCGCGCGATCCGGATCTGGGCGCGCGCGGCCTCGAAGTTGTGGAACGCGACCTTGATCGACTGGTTGCCGGCCTCGAGCCGCACCTGCAGCGCGTCGAGCTCGGGCTCGCGAAACATCGTCCACCACGCACCGCGAGGAATCGCATCCGCGGGGCTCGCGATCTTCCACGTCCCGTACGCTTCCTTCCACTGCGCGCCGCCGGGTCGCGGAGCATCCGGGACGCGATAGCGCGGACCCGGATCGCAGCCGGCCAGCACCGCGAGCGCGGCGCACAGATGTGCGGACCTCATCCTCGACGAGACGCTGCAAGCTCAGGACCGCAGCGCATCACGCACGGCGTGCGCGACGGCGAGCGAGTCCGGCGTGTCGGCGTGCACGCAGATCGTGTCGACGGCGCCGGCGGTGACGAGCTCTCGCGCGCGTGCCGCGGCGAGCGACGGATCGGTGATCAACGCGCCGGGCTCCGTCCGCGGGATCAGCGAGCCATCGCGCCGGGTCGCACGATCGGCGAACCCCTCGCGCAGGTAGCCGAGGCCGCGCTCGATCGCGGCCTCCTGCAGCGCGCCCGCCGGTGGACCGATCACCGTGACGTGGCCGAGTGCCGCGACGGCACCGTCGAGCACCGCCGCGGCGAGCACCGGATCGCGCGCCGCATCGTGATAGAGCGCGCCGTGGGGCTTCACCCAGCCGAGCACGAGGCCGTGCTCCTCGGCGATCGCGTGGAGCGCGCGGCACTGCTGCTCGATCGACGCTGCGAGCGCGGCAGGCGCGATGGCGATCGTTCGCCGGCCAAACCCGTCGCGGTCGGGATACGACGGATGCGCGCCGAGCTGGGGTCGCGCACGTCCGGCGCAGAAGCTCGCGAGCCGGGTCATCGACGCCACATCTCCCGCGTGACCGCCACACGCGACGGCGAGCACGTCGGCAAGTGCCCAGAGCTCTGCCGGCTCGCGCTCGTCCTCGCCCGCGTCCAGATTCAGCAGCATGGCGCTGGAATTGTAGTGTAGCGTCGCGCCCCGTGAGGAAGCTCCTGACGGTCGTGGTCGTGGCGCTGGCATTCGGTTGCGGGACGGAGCCCGACAAGGGCGACGACACCTCGACGGATCCGCCCTATCCGGAGGTCCCGGCGGAGTCGCAACGCCCCGGTGATCCGCAGAAGGGCTACGACTACCTGATCAACGGCGGCTACGTCACGTGTGGCTTGCCCGCGTCGATCGCGCCGTCCGGAGCCGCGTCGGAGCGACTCGCCGGACGTACCGGCGACAACGCACGGCTGCCGTATTACTGGAGCGCCGCCGATTCGATGGAGGGCGTGCGCGTCGTCTCGGCGAACTGCCTCATGTGCCATGCCGGCCGCATCAACGGTCAGCTCGTCGTCGGCCTCGGCGCCGCCGATCGCGACTTCACGTCGAGCCAGCTGAGCATGATCGATCTCGCCGGTAACCTGATCTCCGATCCGACGGAGCGCGCGGCGTGGCAGAGGTTCCGCGATCGCACCGCGTCGATCGTCGACTACTCGCGCACGAAGACGATCGGCGCGAACCCGGCCGACAGCTTCACCGCCGTGCTGATGGCGCACCGCGATCCGGAGACGATGGCGTGGTACCCGGAGCCCGCGATCCCATTGCCGCCGCAGATCGTCGTGCCCGTCGACGTGCCGCCGTGGTGGCGCATGAGCAAGAAGCACGCGATGTTCTACAACGCGAGCGGTCGCGGCGATCACGCGCGCATCATGATGGCCGCGACGCTGCTCTGCAGCGAGTCGATCGCGGAGACGACGGCGATCGATCAGGCCTTCATCGACGTGCGCGCATGGATCGAGGAGAGCCTGACGCCACCCGCGTGGCCGTTCTCGATCGACATGAACCTCGCGACGCAGGGCCAGGCCGTCTTCGAGGCGCACTGCGCGAAGTGCCACGGCACCTACGGTCCCGGCGGCCGCTATCCGAACCAGCTCGTCCCGCTCGCCGACATCGGCACCGATCCGCTACTCGCGCAGGGCGAGACCGAGTTCGCGGCGCGATTCGTCGACTGGTTCGCGCAGTCGTTCTGGGGTGAGACCTCGCGACTCGCGCCCGAGCAGGCGTACATGGCCCCGCCGCTCGACGGCATCTGGGCGACCGCGCCGTTCTTCCACAACGGCTCGGTGCCGACGATCGAGGGCGTGCTCGATCCGAGCAAGCGGCCGCAGTACTGGGTCCGCACGTTCGACTCGACCGACTACGACCAGGCCGCCGTCGGCTGGAACTACACCGCGCTCGACCACGGTCAGGCCGGCGAGCCGACCGAGAAGGCGCGCGTCAAGATCTACGACACGACGCTTCCCGGCTACGGCAACGCGGGCCACACGTTCGGCGAGGACCTCGAGTCCGGCGAGCGGACGGCCGTGATCGAGTACTTGAAGACGCTGTAGCCGTGAGGGCACCTCACGGTGCCGGCAAAGATCAGTGACTCACGCGCCACTTACGGGGCGCGCCGCTCAACCCGTGTACGCTGGTCGTGATGTTGGGGACATCACGCGCCATCGCGGCGTACGCGATCCTGTTCGCGTGCGCTTGCGGAACTGGGGACACCAAGGTCGATCCGGGAGATCTCGAGCTTCGAGATCTGCTGGGCGTCGCGCCGGAGGTCGCGACGTCGTGGGATGCCGATCAGCGAACAGCTGCTCGCCGTGTCCTCGTCGCGAATCTCGATGACGTTTCCGCGGACGAGAGCCACGTCGCGCTCGTCGCGGCGCAAGCGCCCGACGATCAGATCGCGCGAACACTCGCGACGCTCGACGCGCAGCGCTTCGCCGCGGGAGATGGCGCACTGGGCTTTGTCCGCGTCGAGCTGACGTCGACCGAGCTGACCGCACGCCTCGCCGCCGCACCGACGGTCGTCGCGACCGCGGATGGCACGGCGCAGGGGCCGAGCGTCACGCTCGAGCTCTCCGATCGCTGGGGCACGCTCCCCGCAAGAAGTCGCGAGGTGCTCGCCGCGCTCGCGACCGATGCCGGCCATCAACGCGGACCGATCGTCGTGACGCCGGTGCCGAGACTCGCCGTGATCGCGAGCTACACCGCCGGCAACCCGGCGCGGCTCACCGTCAACCCCGTGCTCGTCGCGGCGCTCGATCCGTTCGCGACCGGCTCCCTCGTCACGACGACCGCGCGCGCGACCGGCACCGCCGGCACGCCCGACCGCGTGACGCCGCCGCCGGCGAGCACCGTCGCCGCGGGCAACCCGTACAGCTTCTACGGCTCGATCGCCGAGTGCGCGTACGCGCAGCGCCTGCGCTGCGAGGCCTGCCTGCCGTCGAGCAGCTGCGAGCCGACGCTCGCGAACACCGACGGCGGAACCGAGTGTCGCAACCTGTCGGCCGCCGACGGCCGCGGCTACTTCCTCTACTGCATCAACCACGCGCTCGCGATCACGTCGGTCGACCAATGTGCGGCCGACGCGGTCTCGGGCTGCGCGCGCAACACCACCGTCGCCAACGACCTCGGGAGCCTCGAGGCGAACGCGAACTTCCTCGACGATACGACCTGCGCCGCGGGCCTCGACGGCTGCCTCTCCGACATCTACGGCGAGCCGAAGAATCCGTTCCCCGGCATCGTCGACGGTGGCGTCTCGCAGCCACCTGATCCGCCGCGCAACACCGACGTCAGCTGCGGTGACTCCTGCGACAACGACAAGAGCAGCAACTGCGAGGCATCGCCGAGCTGCAGCTGCGAGGGACCGAGCTGCAACAACTCGTTCTCGTGCGACAGCACGTGCGCGAGCAGCAACGATCAGAGCGGCTGCGGCTCGTGCGAGTCCTGCGAGTCGAGCGACGGCGGCGGTGGCGGTGGCGGCGGCGGATGCGGCGGCGACTCCGACGGTGGCAGCAGCGGCGGCGGAGGCTGCGGTGGCGATTCCGGCGGCGGCGGAAGCTGCGGAAGCTGCGATTCGTCGTCGGGCGGTGGCGGCGGTGGCGGCGGCGGAGGCTGCAGC
>JAEWJO010000379.1 GCA_023386455.1 Pseudomonadota bacterium
GACGAACAGGCCGCGCGCGGCGGCCGCGGCTGCGACGTCGCGGTTGACCTCGGGCGTCGCGGCGGCGACGACCCAGCGCGCGCCGGCGAGGTGCGCGGCGCGAAATGGCTGCTCGATGACGGCAACCTTCGCGCGGATCTCGGGCAGGACGCTCGGCGCGACGACGGTGATATCGGCGCCGGCGGCGATGAGACCGTCGAGCTTGGACAGCGCGACCGGTCCGCCACCGACGACGATGACCGGCAAGCCCTCGAGCTTGAGGAACGCGGGGTAGAGCGCGGCGGTCATGGGGACCCTTCCTTGCCGTCCGCTGCCGGCTCGATGTGGAGACCGCACTCGGTCTTGCCCGCGCCGCGCCAGCGACCCGCGCGCAGGTTCTCGCCGGGGACGACCGGCGACGTGCACGGCTGGCAACCGATCGACGGATACCCGCGCTCGTGCAGTACGTTGTAGGGCACGTCGTTCGCGTACAGGTGCCCCCACACGTCATCGTGGGTCCACGCGACGAGAGGGTTGACCTTCACGAGCCCGAACTTGCGATCGTGCTCGACGACGCCGGCGGTCGCGCGGTCGGCGGTCTGATCGCGGCGGATCGCGGTGATCCAGCCGTCGAACCCGGCGAGCGCGCGCTCGAGCGGCAGCACCTTGCGGAGCGCGCAGCACTGATCCGGATCGCGCTCCCACAGCTTCGCGCCGTGCGTGATCGCCTGCTGTTCGATGGTCTCGTCGGGGACGACGCCGCGGATCGTGATGCCGTAGCGCGCCTCGAGGCGGTGCCACAGCTCGTACGTCTCGGGGAACAGAACGCCGGTATCGAGCGTGAAGATGTCGATCGGCAGCTGCGCGCGGGCGACGAGGTCGATGATGACGCAGCCCTCGGCGCCAAAGCCGGTCGCGAACGCCAGCCGCGGGATGCGGCCGCTCGCCCAGCGCAGGATCTCGACGGGCGGTGCGCCTTCGAGGGCGCGCGAGGCAGCCCCGATGTCGATCGCCGCATCCGTCATAACGGATACGGTTCTATACCCCGACGGACGCTCTGTCAACGATAGCGGATGGTCCTCCGCTCGGGCTGAGGCTTGTTACGTACGCCGATCAGCCCCTGCGCTTCAGCTCCTTGATGGCCGCCGCGGCGCGGTCGCGGTCCGGGTCGCTCTTCGGCGCGAGGTCGAGGAACTTCTGGTAGTTGTCGATCGCGGCCTTGGTCTTCTTCCGCGCGGCGTTCACCACGCCCATGTACAGGTAGCCGACCGGGTTCTTCGGCTCCTTGCGGATTGCCTGGGTCAGGATGATCTCGGCCTCGTCGTACTGCTTGCGCTCGGTGAGCAGCAGGCCGAGCTTGCCGAGTGCCTTCGGGTACGGAGGGTCGATGTCGAGCGCCTTCTTGTACGCGCTGATCGCCTCCTCGAAGCGCTCCTGCAGGCGATAGATCTCGCCGTACGCGTACCAGAACAGCGACTCGTTCGGCGCCAGCTGCACCGCCTTCGACAGCGCGATCTCGGCCTCCGCCTGCTTCTTCTGCTGGTTGTAGAGCAGGCCGAGCTCGAAGTACGCGCGGCCGTTGCGAGGGTCGAGCTCGATCGCCTTGTCGAGGTAGCTCTTCGCCTCGTCGTACTCCTGCTGGCCGCGCAGCGCCATGCCGAGCAGCACGTGTGCCTCGGCGTCGTCGGGGGCGGCCTTGATCGCGGCGCGGAACTCGAGCGCGCTCTCGTCGATCTTGCCGAGCTTGTTGAGCGCGAGGCCGAGCGAGCGATGGAACGTCGCGCTCGCGGCATCGATCTGCACCGCCTTGCGGAGCGCGTCGAGACCCTCCTCGTTCTTCTCGAGCATGATCAGCGCGCGGCCCTTCTTCTCGTACCCCGCGGGCTCCTCGCCGTTCAGCTGCACCATCTGGTCGGCGACCTCGAGTGCCTCGGCACCCTGGTTCGCGGCGAGCAGCGCCTCGGCGTAGAGCGCGTAGCCCCTCACCTCGCTGACGTTCGCGTCGTAGAACGCCTTCGCGGCCTCGACCGCCTTCGTCGCGCGGCCGGAGTGAACGAGGAAGTCGACGCGCTCCTCGAGGATGTCGAAGTCCTTCGAGATCTCGTACGCGTCCGAGTAGGCCTTGTCGGCCGCGTCGTACTCGCCGTTCTTGGCGTCGTCGCGGGCCTCCGAGACCAGCGCGCGCGCGTCGGCGTTCTTCTTCTTGGAGGACTTCTTGTCCTTCGTGGCCGTCTTGGTTCCGCTACCACTACCGCAGGCAGCCGGTGCACCGACGACGAGGGTCGCGAGCAGCAGCCGCAAAACCAGGCGAAGCATCCCGTGAGACTAGCGAAAGCTCGACGGAGATGCCACTTCGGCCCTAGTGGGCTGGCGCACTCTGACGCCGGGTCAGCGCGAGCATCACGGCACCCACGATCAGCACGTTCGCGACCACGGTCGTCCAGCCGAGCGGCTCGCCGTAGAGCGCGGCGCCGATCAGCACGGCGAGGATCGGGTTGACATAGGCGTAGCTCGTGGCGACGACCGGCCGCGCGTTGCGGAGCAGCCACGCGTAGGCCGTGAACGCGACCAGCGACCCGAACACGATCAGGTAGCCCAGCGCGAGGTACGAGGTGGCGCTCGCGTCGATCGGCATGCGCTCGCCGCGCACGAGCGCGAGGATCGAGAGCGCGGCGCCGCCGGTCAGCATCTGCATCGCGGGCCCGACGAGCGGCGCGTGCGTGCCGCCGACGTCCTTCGTGCGGCGCGAGATCAGCGAACCGGCCGCCCACAGCATCGGCGAGCAGATCAGGAGCACGATGTGGATCGGCTCGCCCGCCAGCGACGGTCCGCCGAGCAGCACGAGCACGCCGACGAATCCGACGACGAGCGATAGCCACTCGCGCGCGGTCGGCCGCACGCCGGTGAGCGTGCCGAGCACGCCGGCCCACAGCGGCATCAGCGCGCAGACGACCGCGGTGCCGCCGGACAGGATCGACTGCGACGCGATCGACACGAAGCCGTTGCCGCCGACGAACAGGAACACACCGACCGGCAGGACGCGCACCCAGTCTCGCCACGTCGGCAGCGTCGCGCCCTTGCGCAGCGCGTAGATCATCATCACCGCGCCGGCGATCGCGAACCGGATCGCCGCCGAGAGCAGCGGTGGCAGCTCGTGCACGACGATCCGCATCGCGAGGTACGTCGAGCTCCAGATCACGTACACCGACGCCAGGCTGGCGACGAGCCGAGGATCGATCGCCGCCTTTCCGGCCATACCGTCAGACACGATCAGCTCGGGCGACGAAGTCGATGACAGCACGGGCTTCATGATGGACCGAGGGCGCGAACAGTACAGAGACACGATTCTGGTGGGGTAACCAGCACAGATCCTGCTGTACCGCTTCCGACCTCCAGATCTGTGCTGGTCGATCCGAATCGCGATGGATACACTTTTGGCTCCATGGTGACCTCGAACGCGCTGCACCCGAACGCGCTGCACCCGAACGCGCTGCACCCGAACGCGCCGCGCTGGAATGCACTCCACCCGAGCGCGGCCTCTGGAGGATTCCTCTACGAGCACCTCGCGGACGAGCTGGGCCGGGCGATCGATCGCGGTGCCCTGCGCGCCGGCGATCGCCTGCCGTCGGTGCGCAGGCTCGCGCAGGAGCGCAGCGTCAGCGTCTCGACGGTACTCGAGGCGTACCTGCAGCTCGAGAACGCGGGCCTCATCGAGGTGCGTCCGAAGTCGGGCCACTTCGTCCGCCGCCGCGCCGCGCTGACCGCCGAGCCGCGCACGCCGCGCATCGCGCAGCGGCCATCGCGTGTCTCCGTCACCGATGCCTACACGAAGGTCCTCGAGGCAATGCGCGATCCCGAGCTCGTGCCATTCGGCTGCGCGACGATCGATCCGTCGTACCTGCCGATGGCGCAGCTGAACCGCATCGTCGCGCAGATGACGCGCGAGATGACGACGCTCGGCGCGCGCTACGAGGCGGCGCCCGGGCTGCCGACGCTGCGTCGCCAGGTCGCCCGCCGTGCCGTCGAGTTCGGCGTCGCGCTGTCCGAGCACGACCTGTGCACGACGATCGGCGCGACCGAGGCGATCATGCTCGCGCTGCGCGCCGTCGCGAAGCCCGGCGACATCATCGCCGTCGAGTCGCCCGCGTACTTCGGCGTGCTCCAGCAGATCGAGGCGCTCGGCCTGCGCGCGCTCGAGATCCCCGCGCACCCGCGGACCGGACTCGACGTGTCCGCGTTCGAGGAGATGATCCGCGCGCAGCCGGTCCGCGCACTGTTCGTCACGCCGACGGTCTCGAACCCGCTCGGCGGCATCATGCCCGAGGACGAGCGCGAGCGACTCGTCAAGATCACACGTCGCGCCGACATCCCGATCATCGAGGACGATGTCTACGGCGAGCTCGTGTTCGACGGCTCGCGCCCGCGGCCGCTGCGTTCGTTCGCCGGTGCTTCCGAGGACAGCCACGTGCTGCTCGTCGGCTCGGTCTCGAAGACGCTGGCGCCCGGCTACCGCGTCGGCTGGATCGCCGGCGGTCGCTATCACGATCAGATCGTCCGGCTGAAGTTCTCCCAGTCACTCGCGTGCCCGCCGCTGCTCGGCATGGCGATCGCCGAGTTCCTGTCGTCGGGCGGCTACGACCGCCACCTGCGCCGGCTGCGCACCGCGGTGTCCGGCAACGTCGAGCGCTATCGCGAGGCGATCGCGCACGAGTTCCCCGACGGCACGCGCGTGTCGTGTCCGCGCGGCGGCTTCGTGCTGTGGGTCGAGCTGCCGCCCGGAGCGGACGCGCTCGCGCTCCACGACACGGCGCTGCGCCGCGGGATCGTGATCGCACCGGGACCGATCTTCTCGGCCCGTCAGCGGTTCTCGAACTTCATCCGGATCTCGGCGGGAACGCCGTGGGACGATCGGATCGAGAGCGCGATCAAGACGCTCGCGCGCCTCGTCGCGAAGTGACGCGGTCGTCGAGCGGGTTCAGAAACCCATGCCGCCGTCGACGTCGAACGTGCGCGCGTTGAAGTAGTCGCACTCGAGGCAGAACTTCACGGCGAGCCAGAGATCCTCGGGCGTGCCGATGCGGCCGACCGGGATCGCCGCGACGATCGCGTCGCGAGCCTTCTGGTTCATGCCCTGCGTCATCGGCGTCTCGACCATGCCCGGCGCGACGCCGCACACGCGAACGCCGAAGCTCGCGAACTCGCGCGCCCACGTCACCGTGTTCGCCGCGAGCGCCGCCTTCGCCGACACGTAGTTCGACTGGCCACGGTTACCGTGGCGCGCGATCGACGACATGTTGACGATGACGCCCGGCTTCTGCTCGGTCGCCACCATCTTCGCGACGGTCTCGCGCACCATCATCGTCGCGCCCGTCAGGTTGACGCCGATGACGAGATCGAAGTTCTCCTTGCTCATCTTCGAGATCTCGCCCGTCGTCTTGTCCTTCTTGACGAGCAGGCCGTCGCGCAGGATGCCGGCGTTGTTGATGAGGCCGTTGAGGCCGCCCATCGCGCCGTGCGCCCACTCGACGAACGCGGTCACATCGGCCTCGCTCGACACGTCGAGCTTGCGCGTGTGCACCTTGCCCGGCAGACCGCGCGTCGCCTCGGCGAGCGCCGCGAGGCCCTCCTCCTTGACGTCGCCGGCGGCGACCTGAGCACCGGCCTCGGCGAGGCGGCGAGCGAAGTGCGCGCCCATTCCCTGGGCGCCACCGGTGACGATGATCTTTAGCTGGGACAGCTGCATGGGCCGCTCTGTAACACAGTTCGGCCCATTTTGTTGCAGCGCAGCAAAGATCTTCTACTGGCAGACGTGCGTCGCGCCGTTGCAGTCGTTCGACGCGCAGTCGTCGTCGCTCTTGCAGCCGACACCGTTCGCGCAGTCACGGCCCCAACCGCCTGACATTCCAACGATAAACAGGTCGGGCGTCGTCGCCGTCGTCGTGATCGGCACGTTGCCGTTCGCGCCGTTCGCGCCGGTCGCCTTGTGCGTCAGCGTCACCGCGGTGGTGCCGGCATCCGTCGCGGTGATGTCGAGGCTCGAGCTGTTGATCGCGGTCTTGATGCGATCGCGCACCAGCTGCGGGTTGTCGCCCGACGGCGCGTCGATGTCGACGCGACCTGCGGTGACGCCGTTGGCCGCGGTGTCGAACTCGAGGACGAGCGGCGGGTTCTCGCCGTCGCTGATCGTGATCGTGTCGCCGTCGTGGAGGTTGTTCGGGCCCATGCCACCGCCGCCGGGTGGCGCGATGATGAGGCCCGTCGCGACCGCCGCAATACGCGACTCGCCGCAGCTGTTACCGCACAGACCGCACGACTGCGTCGGCGAACGGTCATCGCACACCTCGGTCGGTCCGCCGGTGTTCTGGACGATGCCGTCGCCGCAGAACGGACCGGAGAGGTTCATGACGATCGCGGTGCAGCTGCTGTTGCACAGCGTCGACGTCGTGCCCGCGCACGACGGGGTGCCGTACGGGCAGCTCGCCTCGGTGACGCGGTTGCCGTCGTCGCAGACCTCGGGCGCGGTCAGGACGCCGTCGCCGCAGACGTTGCCGGTCAGGTTCTCGACCGCGGTGCAGCCCATGTTGCAGAGCTGGCAGCTCTGCTGGCCGTACGGGCAGCTCGTCTCGTTCGCGTTGTTGTTGTCGTCGCACGCCTCCTGCGACGGGCCCTCCTGATCGCGGAAGCCGTCACCGCAGACGTTGTTACGGCACTGCGCGGTGCAGTCCTTGTCCGGGCCGTTGCCGGTCGTCGCCGCGTTGTCGCACTGCTCGTGGCTCGCCCAGACAAAGCCATCGCCGCACGTCGGCAGGTGGCAGTTGTTGAGGCAGTTGTCGGTGTTGTCCATGTTGCCGTCGTCGCACTCGTCGGTACCGTTCTTGATGCCGTCGCCGCAGGACGGCAGCGTGCACGCGTTCGAGCAACCGTCGTTATTGTTCGTGTTGCCGTCGTCGCACGCCTCGGCCGGGCTCTTCTTGCCGTCGCCGCAGAAGTTGAGCTTGCACGTGGTGTTGCGGCAGAAGTCGTCGTCGACGCTGTTGCCGTCGTCGCACTCCTCGCCGGCGGCGTGGTTGATGATGCGGTCACCGCACACCGGCGCGGTGCAGTCGGCATTGCAGCCCGCGGTCTCCGGCATCGTTCCCGGGTCGCAGGCCTCGCCGTTGTTGACGATGCCGTCGCCGCACGTCTCGGAGTGACACGTCGAGTTGCAGCCGTCGCCATTCGCCGTGTTGTGATCGTCGCAGGTCTCGCCCATCTCGAGGATGCCGTTGCCGCAGACCGGGAACTTGCACAGGTTCGAGCAGCCGTCCTTGTTGTTCAGGTTGCCGTCGTCGCAGTCCTCGCCGGGGCCGGTGACGCCGTCGCCGCAGCGCGCGAGCTTGCAGGTCGTGTTGCGGCAGCTGTCGGTGTCGACGCTGTTGCCGTCGTCGCACTCCTCGCCGGCGGCGTGGTTGATCTTGCGATCGCCGCACATCGGCGCGGTGCAGTCGGAGTTGCAGCCCGCGGTCTCCGGCATCGTGCCCGGATCGCATGCCTCGCCGTTGTTGACGATGCCGTCGCCGCACGACTCGTAGTGGCAGGTCGAGTCGCAGCCGTCGCCGTTCGCGGTGTTGTTGTCGTCGCAGGCTTCCATGTCCTCGACGATGCCGTTGCCGCAGTGCTGGTTGGTGCACTGGTTCGAGCAGCCGTCGTCCTGGACGTTGTTGTTGTCGTCGCACTCCTCGACGTGCGCCGGGCCCTGCGTGTTCTCGAGGCCGTCGCCGCAGAAGTTGATCTTGCAGTTCTGCGTGCAGTCGCGGTCGTCCGCGTTCAGGCCCGGACCGGCGTCGCACTCCTCGAGCAGCGCGTGGTTGACCTTGCCGTCGCCGCAGCTCGCGGACGTGCAGTCGATGTTGCACAGCGTGGTCTCGCCGGCCGCGCCCGGGTCGCACTCCTCGGGACGGGCGCCGGTCAGCTGCTGCACGCCGTCGCCGCACTTGCTGAGCTTGCAGGTCACCGGCATGCAGTCGTCGGTGTCGTCCATGTTGCCGTCGTCGCACTCCTCGAGCGCGTTGCCGAGCGCGTCGCGATCGATCGCGCCGTCGCCGCAACCGGTGCCGCCCTGGCAGTCGTCGTTGCAGCCGCCGGGCGTGCCCATGTCGTCGCACTTCTCGTTGATGTCGACGATGCCGTTGCCGCAGATCTCCTTGGACTTGCAGTTCGCGGAGCAACCGTCGCCGGAGACGGTGTTGCCGTCGTCGCACGCCTCGTTCGAGTCGGTGATCATGTTGCCGCAGATCTCGACCGACCTGCAGTCCGCCGCGCAGCCGTCGCCGCTGTCGGTGTTGCCGTCGTCGCAGATCTCACCGGCGGCCGAGTTGATCACCGTGTCGCCGCAGACCTCGGTCGACAGACAGTTCGCCGCGCAGCCATCGCCGTCGACGATGTTGCCGTCGTCGCACTTCTCGGTGAGCTGCTGGATGCCGTCACCGCAGTCGTTCGTGAGGCAGACCGGCTGGACCGCGGCGCACTTGGTGCCCTCGGGACAGACGATACCGGTCGCACACTCGGTCGCGTTTGGCTGACCGGCGCACGCGCTGGCGACGAGGATCGTCGCGGTGAGGACGTAACGAGTGAAGGACATGAACGTCTCCGACATCAGAAGTGACCCTGGACGGCGGCGCCGGCCATCGTCGGGGAGAGGATGGGGTGGATCGCGACCGTGCCGGTCTGCTCTTCCTGCAGCTGCTCGGGCCGGATCTGATAGGCCTGCGGGCGGTTGATGATCGCGAGCAGGATGCCCGTGACGACCGCGCCACCCGCGACGCCGTAGCCGACGTAGCCGAGCGTCTTCTTCATGTCGCCGCTCTTGCGCATGTCCGTGAGCTCCTGCGACGACGGGCAGCCCGCGTTGTTCATGTTGCAGGCGGCGATCTTCTTGTCGTAGTCGTTGTACGTCGCGTCGGCCGACAGCTCGAACGCCGCGCCGCCGATCGCGATCGCGACGCCCGCGCCGATCACCGCGTACGGCATCCACGTCGCCTGCCACTTCCGGTTGTAGCGGGTCAGCTCCTCGGCCGTGTACAGCTTCAGCTCGATGCGGAAGTGCTCGCCGGGGCCGATGAACGGCGCGTTGATGCGCGTCTGGTAACCGGTCTTGTCGGCGACGAACGTGTGGCGGCCGATGCGGACGCGCGAGCGGTAGACGCCCGGTCCGACGAACACTTCCTTGCCGTCGACGGAGACCTTCGCGCCGATCTTGTCGCAGCTGACCTCGATGTTCGCGATCTGCTTCTCGAGGAGCAGCATGTACTCCTTCGCGTGCTCGAACTTGTCCTTGTCGAGCGGCGCCTCGCCGAACACGATCGCCTTCTGCAGGCTCTCGAACGCGTCGATCGGCTGGTCGAGGTTCATCAGCGCGAGCGCGAGGTTGTAGTAGATCGCCGGGTGCTTCCACGACGTCAGCGCGCCCTTGTACGTCTCGCTCGCGCGCGCGAACAGACCGTCGTTGAGCTGGCTGTTGCCCTCGCGGAACTTCACGAGCGCCTGCTGCTGCTGCTCGCGCGTGACGCCGGCCGCCCACGGACGGTTGTCGCCGCCCTTCTGCAGCGTCTCGGACGTGTCCGCCTTCTCGCCAGGAGTCGGCGACGGATTGGGCGCGTCCTTCTTCGGCGCATCCGGCAGCTCCTGCGGCTGCTGCGGCGCCGGCTGCGCAGAAACACTGGTGCCAAGGGCCAGCACGATGCTGACCCCCAAGGACAACCCCCGAAAGGCCTTGGTCATGAGCTTTCTTTCTTTGTCGTTACAGCGAACTACTTGAGATCGTCGACGATCGGACTGCCGATCTGAGCCTGCAGACGTTTGACGCGCTCCTGCTCCGTGCGGAGCAGCTGCTCGACCTGCGTCTTCTGAATTGCCACCTGATCCTTGGCCGCGACGGCCTCGGCCTGCGCCGCCTCGGCGGCCTTCTGCGCGTTGACCGCGCGCTCCTCGGAGCGACGGGCACTCGCCTCGTTCTCGCGTGCCTCGGCGAGCGCGATCTCGAGCTCTGCGTTCTTCTTGCGGATGTCTTCCTCGGCGGCGCCGAGCTTCACCTCGGAGACCTGCACCTTCTGCTCGGCCTGCTGCTTGCCGGCCTCGGCGAGCTGGCGCTCCTTCTCCTTGCGCTTCATCGCCTCGAGGTTGTCCTCGGCTTCCTTGCTCTTTGCCTCGGCGATCATCGCCTGGTCGCGCGCCGCCGTCCGCGACTTCTGGATCACGACGAGCGCGACCATCGCGGCGATGACGAGCGCGCCGAGACCGACGAAGCCGCCGATGATCGCGACGCGCTTGCGCCGCGCGACCGCGGTCTCGTACGCGATGATCTCGTCGAGGAACGACCGCTCGACGTCCGACAGCGGGCCCTTGTAGCGCTTCTTGAACTTCTTCGCCTCGTCGGCCGTCTCGCCGCGCCACAGGAGGTCCGGCGAACGGCCCTTCTGATTCCACTGGCGCGCCGCGGTGCGCAGCGAGTCGATCAGCGCCGCGTCCTCCTGCGTCTCGTCGAGCCAGCGCCGCAGCGCCGGCCAGTTCTGGATCAGCGACTCGTGCACGATCTCGACCGTCGAGCCCTTGCCGTCCTCCATCGTCTGGACGACGAGCAGGCGGGCATCGACCATCTGATCGACGAGGCGCTGCACCTCGCCGACCTCGCGCGACAGCTCGCGAAGCTCCTCGAGCGGGACGATCGCGCGCGTGTGCTCCGGCGAGACGAGGCGGAGCAGGACCGCGCGAACGAGGCCCTGCTTCTGCGGGCCGAGCTCCTGGACGACGCGATCGGCGTGGCTCGCGAGTGCACCCGCGACGCCGCCCATCGCCATGTACGACGCGTGCGTCAGCTGCTTGCGCGCCTTGTCGCGCGCCTCCCACAGCTTGCTCGCGGCGAACTGGAGCAGCGGCAGCGCGCCCGGGGTCGTCTCGAGCGTCGACAGCATGTCCTCGATCGTCGCCGCGCTCTCGAACTGGAATCCTGCGAGCTCCGCGGGCTGCGTGATCGCATCGCGCAGACCTTCGCGGTTCGGCTGGCCGAGGAAGAACAGGCCTTGCGTCAGCTCGCTGAGGAACGCCTGGTCCTCGGCGACGCGGTCGAGGAAGTCCGACCGGATCGACAGCACGACGCGCAGCGGGCTCGTCGCGTCGTCGGCGACGGCACCGAGGCACGCGACAAACGCCGCGCGCTCCGCCGGGTCGGCGGCGTGCGTGTAGAGCTCCTCGAACTGATCGACGAACAGCAGGATGCGGCGGTTGTCGCGACGCGCGCGGCCGCGCAGCAGGTGACCGAGGTGCCCCGGCTCCTTGCGCAGCTTCTCGGCGAGCTTGTTCTGCTCCTCGAGCTCGTCGGCGAGGTTCGCGGCGGTCGCGACCATCGGCGAGATGATCGACGCGAGCGAATCCATCGGCTTTCGGCCGGGACGGATGACGAGCGTCTCCCACTGCTCGCCGGAGCGCTTGAGCGCCGGCACGAGACCGGCGCGGACGAACGACGACTTGCCGACACCCGAGCTACCGACGACCGCCATCAGCGGCCGGTCGCGGATGCGCGTCACCATCGCCGCGATCTCGCGGCTGCGGCCGAAGAACTTGCCGGCGTCGGACTCCTGGAACGACGACAGACCCGCGTACGGGCTCTCGTCGATCTGGAGCTCCTGGGTGCGGCGGCCGGGCAGGAACGGCTCGAGCGCGTGGAGCAGCTCGGTGACGTTCCGCCAGCGCTGGTCCTTCATCTTGAGCAGGCAGCGATCGACGATCTGGATCAGCTCGCGCGGGCAGTCCGGCGGCGCGGCCTCGGCCATCGACGGCATCGGCAGCTCGAGCATCGCGGTGACGACGAGCTGGTTGCCGTCGAGCGGATGCAGCGGGTGGCGGCCGCAGATCAGGCGGTGCAGCAGGATGCCGCACGCCCAGATGTCGCTCAGGTGATCGATCTCGACGCCGATGCCCCACTGCTCGGGGGACATGTACTTCAGCGTGCCCATGATCGTGCCGTGACGCGTGAGGCTCGTGTTCGAGCCGGTCGCGAGCTCGAGCGGGCTCGGCATGCGGATCGCGGCGCCGGACATCTGGTTCACCGGCTGGTTCGCCTCGAGCACCTTCGCGATACCGAAGTCGAGGACCTTGATGGTGCCGGACTCGGTGATGAAGATGTTGTCCGGCTTGAGGTCGCGGTGAACGATGCCCTGACCGTGCGCGCACTCGAGCGCCTTCAGCGTCGCGATCATGACCTCGACCGCGCGCGAGTAGGGCAGGCGGCCGCCGTTCTTGATCGCGTTCGTCAGCGGCTTGCCGTTCAGGAACTCGAGCACCATGTACGGCGCCCCGGCGTGCTCGCCGACCTCGTAGATCACGACGATGTTGTCGTGCTGGCAGCGCGCGGTCGCGCGAGCCTCGACGAGGAAGCGCTGGGTCAGCTCCTTCTGCTGGCTCTGCAGGAACTTGATCGCGACGCGGCGACCGAGACGCAGGTCGCGCGCGAGGAAGACGGTGCCCATGCCGCCTTCGCCGATCATCTTGATCATCTCGTACTGGTTGATGCGCACGCCGGGGTGCGGCATCGACGACATCTGATGCACGCCGGTCGTGCCGTCCGAGCCCGGATCGCTGCCGGGCGTCGACAGGCCGCTCGGCGTGTCCCACGCGGACGACCGCGGCTGGATGCTCGACGGCGCTTCCGACGCACGGCGCGCGCGGCCGGCGATCGTCACGGGCACCGGCTGCGGCAGCGGTGTTCCGTTCGGCAGGACGCCGGGCATCGGCACCGGCTCGCTCGGCGAC
>JAEWJO010000474.1 GCA_023386455.1 Pseudomonadota bacterium
ATCCAGGTCGGCTGCAAGAACTTCCGGCCGATGGGGGGAACGATGGAGGACATGAACGGCGGCGTGGCGATCGTCGCAGCCGAACGGCGGTTCGACGTCGGCTGCGGCGAAACGATCGGCGAAATGCCCGAGGGCCGCTATCTCGTCACGTCGAAGGCGGACAAGTTCAAATTCGCCAGCGCGGAGGTCGACGTTCGTCCCGGCGCAGTCGCGACCGTAATGCTCGAGGTGAAGCCGGCAGGGACGATCAAGGGAACGCTCCTGAGCTATCCAGGTGACAAGCCTCTTGCTGGCTTTGAATGCGATGCCGGAATCCAAGAAGGTGGCGGACGAACCGTGCGCGGCGATCCGGGCGCCACGACATCCGCCGACGGCAAGTTCGAGCTGAAGGTTTCCGGCGGAAGAGTCCTCGTGTTCTGCGATGACCCGCAGGACTTGTTCGCGGGCGGCGTTGCGGAGGTTGACCTTGCACAAGAGGCGAGCGTGACGGTCCGCATGGTGCGCGGTCAGACCAACGGCGTTGATGTTGGCGTGGACTTCGAGCTCACGCCGAGCGGTGTGCGTCTTACGAAGGTCACCAAGCTGGCCGCCAAGGCCGGTCTGCGAGTCGGTGATGTTGTGAGCGCCGTCGATGGCGCGTCGCTCATCGGACTCGGAGAGCGTTCGGTGCGAGCGCTCGCATTCATGCCAGCAAATGGCGCCTCTCTGAAGTTGACCGTGCAGCGGGACGGGAAGCCGCAATCGATTGCCCTCAAAGTGAACTGATGAAATCAGCCCGACGCGTTGAACACGTCGAGCATCCGGCCACTCTCATCGAACATGCAGCTCCACGCCACTGTTTTGAGGGTCCGGGCAGAGTTTGGGCAGAGCAAACGGCCTCTACGACTTCACGAACCTCGAGCTCGCGCTCCGGCGTCGCAAGCCGTGGCTCGCATCACCACGCTGATCCGACGACCCAGCAGACCTGGACGCGGAGCTGGTCTTGTTCGACTTCACGCTCTTGACGGCGGACCACGCGAGAGCTGGTAACGTGGACGTCATCCATGCGCGGTCGATCGCCTGGCCGGTGAGGTAGAAGCGACACGCCTGATGCGCGGCACCGAGCATGATCACACTGAGCTCGAGATGTGACCACCGCGCGAGTGGCGTACCCGCGGTCCACTTCGCGAGTGCTGCGTCGAGCGATGCGCGGCGGCCGTGCTTTGCCGCTTCTATCGCCTTTCGCTCGGGCCCGAGCTCCGCAGCGAATGCCTGGTACATGAAGCGTGCTTCCTTCTCGTGCGCGAAGGTCCACGCGAGCATCGCCTCGACGAGCCCGCGGACCGCGCGCTCGAACGAGCCTGCCGCCGCGACGGCCTCTGCCATCCGGGTGTACTGCGAGCCGGCGATCCGCTCGACGAGCGCGACCATGATGTCGCTGATGCCATCGAACTGGTGGTAGATGCTCGACGGACTCGCCTTTGCCGCCTTGCGGATATCTTCGATCCCCGTCGCCAGCACGCCCCGCTGCACGAAGCAGTCGAGCGCGGCATCGAGGATCTCGTCTCGACGCTGCGTGCCGTTCTTCCGACTGGCGACCACGAGCCAACCTAGCATCCCACAACTGGAAGTTTATTCCAATAACTAGTGGAAGAAACCTCCAGTAAGAGCTATGTTCGACCTATGGACCTCGCAATCACGGGAAGAGTCGCCCTCGTCACCGGCGGGTCGGCAGGCATCGGTCGATCGATTGCCCGGCAGCTCGCCGCCGAGGGTGTCAAGGTCGCGCTCACGTATCACTCGCAGCAAGTCGCGGCGGAACAGCTCGCCGACGAGATCGGCGGCATCGCACTGCCGCTATCGCTGGACGACCCGCAGTCGGCGATCGCCTGCGTTCAGACCACGATCGCCCGGCTCGGAACGATCGATATTCTGGTCAACAACGCGGTGATGTGGGGCGATGGACCGACGCGAGACCGCTTCGAGGACGTTCCACTCGCGACATGGCAGCGGATGTTTCGCGGCAACTTCGAGTGCACCTATGCCGCGATTCAGGCCGCGCTGCCCACGATGCGCGCGAAGAAGTGGGGACGGATCATCAACCTGTCTTCAGGAACCGCACTCGACGGAGTGTCGGGCACCGGCCCGTATGCATCCGCGAAGTCCGCACTGCACGGCCTGACCTCGGTGCTCGCCCGGGAGCTCGGAGCAGACGGCATCCTGGTGAACGTCGTGGTTCCCGGAATCACGCTGACCGATCGTGTGGCGAAGCACGTCACGCCTGATCTCGAAGCGGCCCGCGCCGCCGGGTACCCGATCAAGCGGCTGCTGCCTCCGGACGAGGTCGCGCCCACGGTCGTCTTTCTTGCATCCGCGCTCAACACCGCGGTAACCGGCGAGATCGTGCGCGCGAGCGGCGGACGACCCTATCCGTATTGAACGCGCGTAGGGGCGGGCTCCAAGTTTCGTGTGCGAGGCGAGCTGAATCTGCGACCTCGTTGTGCCCGAACGACGAGCTCGCGCCGACAGCCGCGAGCACCTCGTCGCCATCTTCGCCGTGAGGCGCGTTGGATCGACGAGCCAGACCCGGTGGACGGAAGTAAGCTTCCGGGATGGCAACCCTCCGAGAAGAAGTGCGTGTCGAGACGTCGGCCGAGCGAGTCTGGGATGCCGCACGCGATCTCGGCGCGCTCCACACGCGGTTGGTCCCCGGCTTCGTCACCGGCACCGTGCTCGACGGCGACGTCCGCGTCGTCACGTTCGGCAACGGCATGGTCGTGCGCGAACCGATCATCTCGGTCGACGACGAGCGCCGCCGCCTCGCGTGGACGACGAGCGGCGGCCGCACCACGCACTACAACGCGGTGCTCGAGGTGATTCCCGACGCCGCCACTGCGTGCCGCGTCGTGTGGACGATCGACCTGCTGCCGAACGACATGGCTCCGTCGATCTCGGCGATGCAGCGCGAGGGCATCGCGACGCTGAAGGCCACGCTCGAACGGGGCTAGGGATATTGGCAGCACGAAGCGACCGAGTCGATTGTGCCGCGCGCGGGATAAGCGGCACTCCTTCGCGTCACATCTCGTGATGCGCGGCGCGTCGCTCGAGGCCGTGCAGGAGCTGCTCGGGCACTCGTCGATCCAGATGACGATGCGGTACGCCCACCTCGCGCCGGAAGTGGTTAACGAAACCGTCCGGCTGCTCGATGGACCGTCCGCCGAGTGGTCACCTGACGACCTTGGGCAGAGTTTGGGCAGAGCGACGTAGCCGAAAACGAAAAGACCCGCAGT
>JAEWJO010000501.1 GCA_023386455.1 Pseudomonadota bacterium
GGCGGTCGACGAGACGAGGCCGCCGACGGCAGCGCTGACGAGGACACCACGGTGGGTGCCGAGGAGGCGCATCGCGGCGTAGCCCGCGAACGAAAGGCCGGCGATCAGGACGACCATCAGGCCGACCGAGAACGGGTTGATGGCCTCGAGCGGGCCGAGCTCCTCGCGCGGGAGGAGCGGGAGGACGATGACCGCGGCGATCAGGAACTTGACGGTCGCGTAGAAGTCGTCACGCGAGACCTTCGCGGCGATGCCGTGGAGCCACTGCTTGGAGGAGAGGAGGAACGTGAGCGTGACGCCGAGCGCGACCGTCAGGAGCAGGCGCGTCGACATCGGCTCGAGGACACCGCGGCTGGCGGCGAGCGCGCCGAGGAGGTAGGTGGCGAGGATCGACGCCTCGGTGGTGAGGCCGTGGTCCCGCCCGGCCCTGACGTCCGCGGCGTAGCTGATCGCGACGAGGACGATGATGCCGGCGAGGACGACGAGCGGCAGCCACATGGACCCCGGCTCGAGGATCATGGCGAGCGCGCCGGTCAGGGCGATGATCGGATAGGTTCGGATGCCCGCGAACGCGCTGCCGCCGTGGGTGTCCTTGACCTGCTCGCGCTCGAGGCCGATGAGGAGGCCCACCGCCAGCGCCGTCAGGAGCGACAGGTGCGGCTCGAAGGGCTCCACCGGTCAAGTGTGGTACGAATCGGCGGCCATGTGGCAACCGCGCGAGCGTATTAAGCACGAGCTACCGGTGGCGGCGTGGCCGACGGCGGAACAAGCGGCGAGTGCGCGGCTGTATCAGCCGCGCGAGATCGGGCCCCGCGTCGCGAAGACGCGGACGTGGGTGCCGGCGATGGTGCCGTGGCGCGCGACCGAGGACGGGTTCGTCACGCCCGACGTGATCGACTGGTATCGCCGGTTCGCCGACGGGCGGCCGGGGGTGATCGTCGTCGAGGCGACGGGCATCCGCGACATCCCGTCGGGGCCGCTCCTGCGCATCGGTGCGGATCGGTTCATCGACGGCCTGACGGAGCTGGTCGCGGCGGTGAAGGAGGCGAGCGGCGGCGAGACGCTGATGTTCATCCAGCTGATCGACTTCTTGTCGATCCGCCGCCGGCCGCCGCG
This sequence comes from Pseudomonadota bacterium, assembly GCA_023386455.1. GTDB lineage: Bacteria > Myxococcota_A > Polyangia > Haliangiales > Haliangiaceae > JABFXX01. The sequence goes on from JAEWJO010000501.1 coordinate 1,117, forward strand.
CGACAAGTTCTTCGGCCGGTTCCTCGCGATCACGAAGCGGCACCGCGAGGCGCTCGCGCAGCTGACGGGCGAGACGGACGCGCTGACCGCGAGCGAGGCGGAGATCCGGATGCGTCTCGCGGCGCGGCCCGATAGCGATCTGCCGGCTCTCCTGACGCAGCGCGAGCGCGAGGATTACGAGCGGGGCTATCGCGAGCGCGTGACGGACACCCAGCTGCCGCACATCGCGGAGCTGCCGCAGGTGTTGCCGGGGCTGTTCGCGGATGCGGCGGGTCGCGCGATGGCCGCCGGCTTCGACGGGATCGAGCTCCACTTCGCGCACGCGTACACGATGTCGTCGTTCCTGTCGGCGCTGAACACGCGCGACGACGGATACGGTGGATCCCGCGAGAACCGGGTACGGTTGCCGCGCGAGGTGATCGAGGCGGTTCGCGAGCGCGTCGGCGGCCGCGCGGTCGTCGGTTGCCGCTACCTCGGCGACGATGTCGTCGAGGGTGGCAATCGCGTCGAGGACGCGGCGTGGTTCGGCGTCGAGCTCGCGCGCGCCGGGCTCGACTTCCTCAGCGTGTCGAAGGGCGGCCGGTTCGAGGACGCGAAGCAGCCGAAGGTCGGCTGGGCCGTGTATCCGTACACCGGACAGTCCGGCTACGAGTGCATGCCGACGATCTACTCCGACGAGAAGGGACCGTTCGCGCGCAACGTGTCGCTCGCGGACGCGATCCGTCATGCCGTGCGAGACGCCGGATTCCAGACCCCGATCGTCACCGCCGGCGGCGTCTGCGAGTTCGGGCAGGCCGAAGCGATCCTCGAGAACGGCGAGGCAGACTTCGTCGCGTCGGCGCGCCAGACGCTCGCGGATCCCGACTGGTTCTTGAAGATGCGCGAGGGCCGTGGCGCCGAGGTCCGGCGCTGCGAGTTCACGAACTACTGCGAGGCACTCGACCAGCAGCACAAGCAGGTCACGTGCAAGCTGTGGGATCGCGACGAGCTCGATAAGCCGGATGTGACGATCGCCTCCGACGGCAAGCGCCGGCTCGTCGCACCGCGCTGGCGTCGCTAGAGTCCGGGGGCCGGACGACTAGCGGCTCTTGCGCGCGCGGCCGCCTTTGCGACCGCCCTTGCGGCTCGAGGCGGTGCTGCGGGTCTTGCCGCGGCCGCTGCCGCTCTTCTTGCCGCCCTTGTCCTGCTTGTTGACCGTCGCGTAGCCGATCTGGGCGGCGCGCTTGGCCGAGGCGCCGCGCTTCTTGGCGCTCTCCTCGATGTGGTGCGCCTGGCGCTTCTGCTTGCTCGTGTATGCCTTCTTGCTGCCTCGGGCCATGGTGGTTCCTCCTATTGTCGCGATCGGGATGCGAACGATGTGCCGACGAGAAACCCCGATGGAACACCGATTGCTGCCTCGGGAGACATGAGTAACTTCCGGCGTACCTTAGGAGCTACGACACTCATCCACGACAAGGTCGTCAACCTCAACGGTCAGGACGTCGGCAAGATCGAGGAGCTGATGGTCGACGTGACCACCGGCCGCGTCGCATACGCCGTCCTCTCGTTCGGCGGCTTTCTCGGATTCGGTTCGAAGCTGTTCGCGCTGCCGTGGTCGGCGCTGACGGTCGATGAAGCGAAGAAGCGGTTCGTGGTCAACGTGAATCGCGAGGTGCTCGAACGCATGCCGGGCTTCGACAAGGAGCACTGGCCCGATCTCAACGACCTCGAGTACGCGACGGGGGTGTATCGGCAATGGGGGGCAACCCCGTACTGGACGTGAAGCAGGCGCGCGCGCGTGCGTAGGCGCACGCCGTGGCGCGAAGCCTCAGATCGTCGACGAGAGGTGGGTGGATCAGGGTGCCGCGGCGCCGGCATCGGGAGCGCGATCGACAAGCTCCTGGATCCCCGCTTGCCGCGCGCAGTACGCGCAGCAGTAGTACTGGCCGCGCGCCTCCATGCCCTGGCCGATGATGGTCACCTTGCAGTGATTGCAGCGCGGCGCGAGCATGTGAATCGCGCACGCGAACGAGTCGAAGGTGTGGGTCGTACCTCCGATCGAGACCTCGAAGGCTTTGTCGTAAGTATTGCCGCACGTCTCGCAGGCTTTCATGCGACGGCCATTCTGCAAACCGCGAGCCGTGCGTGCGCGCGCGTGGAACACGCCTTGCTCGATTGGACAGCATATGAAGCGCGCACCGAGACTACGCATGGCCGTGATCGGGCAGGGTCACTTCGCGCAAGCGGCGGTATTGCCCGCGATCGAGCAGCTCGACGAGGATGTCGAGCTTGCCGCGCTCGTCTCGAGCTCCGATCACAAGCTCGAGGAGCTCGGTGAACGCTACGGCGTGACGACGCTCGCGCACTACGACGATCTCGATCGACTGCTCACGAGCAACAAGATCGACGCGGTCTACATCGCGGTGCCAAACGACCTGCACGCCGAGATGACGCTGATCGCGGCGCGCCACGGCGTCCACGTGCTGTGCGAGAAGCCGATGGCACCGACGGAAGCGGAGTGCATGCAGATGATCCGCTCGTGCGAGGCGCGCCACGTCAAGCTGATGATCGCGTACCGCCTCCACTTCCAGGCTGCGAACCTCGTGGCGATCGAGATCGCGCGCGGCGGCGAGATCGGCGAGCCGCGGATCTTCAGCTCGACGTTCGCGCTGCAGGTCCGCGAGGGCAACACCCGCGTGCAGCCGCGGCGCGGCTCCGGTCCGCTCTACGACATCGGCATCTACTGCGTGAATGCGGCGCGCTATCTGTTCCGCGCGGAGCCGGCGGAGGTGACGGCGCTGAAGCTCTCCGGCCGAGATCCGCGCTTCACCTCGACCGACGAGGCGTACGGCGTGACGCTGCGGTTTCCGCACGAGCGCGTCGCCCAGTTCACGTGCAGCTTCGGCGCGGCGGACCGGGCTCACTACGAGGTGATCGGCACCGAGGGCTTTCTGACGCTCGACAACGCGTACGAGTACGCGGCCGAGATGAAGATGAAGGTCTCCGGCAAGCACGGCGAGAAGGAGCGGACGTTCGAGCGCCGCGACCAGATCGCCGCCGAGATCTCGTACTTCGTGAAGTGCGTGCGCGAGGACCGCGAGCCCGAGCCGAGTGGCTGGGAGGGGCTCGCCGACGTCCGGATCCTCCAGGCGATCCAGCAGTCGGCGCGGTTTGGCCGCGCGGTGCCGATCGAGCCGATCCTGCGCCCGCACCGCCCCGACATGAGCCAGGAGATCGACGTCGAGCCGCACCCCGAGGTGCCGCTCGTCGACGTCGCCAGCTCGTCGAAGTGACCGTTCGACGCGGGTCGAACCGATCGATCCGCAGGGACGCTATAGTGGCGGCGTGGATGTGTTGCACCTCGTGCTGCTCGGCGCTGCGGCGCTCGCGGCCGGTGGCGTCAACGCGATCGCGGGTGGCGGCAGCCTGATCTCGTTCCCCGCGCTGCTGGCGCTCGGCCTGCCCGCGGTCACCGCGAGCATGACGAACACCGTCGCGATGTGTCCGGGCTACTTCGGCGCGATGGCGGCGCAGCGGCGGGACCTCGAAGGGCAGGGCCGTCGTGCGCTGCACCTGGTCCCGCTGTCGATCGCCGGCAGCCTGGCGGGCGCGTGGATCCTCATGCACACCTCCGAGCGGTCGTTCCAGCTGCTCGTCCCGTTCCTGCTGCTGTTCGCCGGCATCCTGCTCGCGCTCCAGAAGCGGCTGCGCAGCTGGCTCGTGGCGCACACCGGTGGCGGTCACTCGGTCCTGCTCGCGACGGTGCCGATCGGGCTGTGCGCGATCTACGGCGCGTACTTCGGCGCCGGGCTCGGCATGATGATCCTGGCGATCATGGGCCTCGTCGTCGACGACACGCTGAACCGCATGAACGCGCTGAAGCAGCTGCTGACGCTGCTCATCAACGTCATCGCGGCGATCGTGTTCCTGTTCTACGGGACGATCGCCTGGCAGGCCGCGCTCGTCGTCGCGATCGGGTCGCTCGTCGGCGGTTACATCGGCGGTGCGATCGCGTCGCGCGTGCCCGAGGCGGTGCTGCGCTGGATCGTCGTCAGCGTCGCGTTCGTCGCGTCGGCAATCTACTTCGCGAGGCTGTAGCCGCAGCTCTCGATCATCGTCACGCGGCGCAGGTCGAAGATCTCGAAGAAGTCCATCGCCGCCGCCGCGTAGTTGCTGCAGCGCCCGCTCGAGCAGCGACCGCCCTTGCAGTCGGAGTCCGAGCCGCACGAGCCGCACTTGCCGCTCGAGCACTTGCCGATCTTGCAGTCGGAGTCCGAGCCGCAGCTCCCGCACTTGCCGCCGCTGCACTTGCCGTTGCCCTTGCAGTCGGAGTCCGAGCCGCAACCGCCGCACTTGCCGCTGTTGCACTTGCCGATCTTGCAGTCGGAATCCGAGCCGCAGCTGCCGCACTTGCCACCGCTGCACTTGCCGTGACCGTTGCAGTCGGAGTCCGAGCCGCACTTGCCGCACTGACCGCTCGAGCACTTGCCGAAGCCGGCGCAGTCGGAGTCGGAGCCGCACGAGCCGGCATACGCGCGGTTCGCAAACGAGAGACCGAGGACGAGGACGCAGAGCGCGAGGAAGCGAGGCATGCGACCGGGCATAACACCGAACGGTTCCGTCGACTTCGGAAATTGTCGTTGACGCGATCGACGCGGTGCTCTATTTGTCTGCGCCTCGCTGGCGATCGCGCGGTCGGTCTCGCGGGGCGGACGCGTAGTCCGCTCCGCTTCTGCAAGGGCCAACCGGCGTCGGTGTGCACGCGTGGCCGTCCCGTCGGGGACGTCGCCCACCGCGTGTCCTCGACCGACGTCCCCGGATTGCAACGTCGTCGCCGAGACAGGGATATGGAGGTTCGACTCCTCCCGAGCCCACATCTACGGGCTCGTGGCCGAACGGTAAGGCACTGGGCTTGCTCATCCCAACATTCCCAGCCGTCTCGACAACGGTAAAAAACCTGAGCAGGTCGTCGTCGGTGGTCGCACGGTGGAGCTCGCTCCGCCACGCACCGACGAGCTCGTGACGAACGTAGATCGCAGCTCCTCCCACGCCAGCGTCAGCCCGCGTGGTCAGCACTGCGCGAACGCCGTCACCACCTCGCGACTGCGGAGTCCCCGCGCAACCGCGACTCGGCCGAGGCCGATCTCGCCACGGCGCGCTGGCTACCCCCGACGCCGGCCACCCTCTCTCGTTTCACCCTTCACCAGGGAGTCAGTCATGTTCCAGCACCTTCACCTGAATCTGAATGCGCGCGCTGTGCTCGTGCGCGACGGCGTTGCCGTTCGTGCGCTCGGCCCCGGCCGCTACACCCTCTGGAAGCGCTACGACGTCTACGAGTGGAACATCGACGAGCTCGTGTTCCACACGCTGCCGGCCGTCCTCGCCGCACTGCCGGCCGACTGGTACGAGACGGTGCACCTCGCACCGGGCCAGTACGGCATCGTGCTGCGCGACGAGCGCGCCGTGAAGTTTTTGCGTCCGGGTCTCCACCGCATCTGGAAGCTCGACGGCAACGTGCGCCTGCGCGTGTTCGCCGAGACGGAGCCGCTGCCGCAGATCACGGACGAGCTACGCAAGGTCATTCCGGCCGACGAGCTGCTCGAGACCACGGTCGACCTGAACCAGCGCGCGGTGCTGCTGCGCGACGGTAAGGCCGAGCGCGTGCTCGAGCCGGGCTACCACGCGTTCTGGGGCCGCCAGAACAAGCTCCTCACGTGGAAGCTCGACGACCTCGCATTCTGGGCACAGCCCGAGGTGCTCGCGATCCTGCCGCCGGCGTGGTTCACGACGATCACGCTCGCGCCGATGGAGCGCGCGGTCGTGTTCCGCGATGACAAGCCGATGAAGTTCCTCCGTCCGGGTATCCACCGCGTGTGGACGATCGACCCGAACGTCGCGGTCCGCGTCTACAACGTCGCCGGCGCCGCGCCGGAGATGACGGACGAGCTTCGCGCGGTCATCCCGGCAACGGAGATCGTCGAGGCGCAGGTGCGTCAGTTCGAGAAGGGCCTGAAGTACGTGCAGGGCCGCTTCGAGGGCATCCTCGAGCCGGGCCGCCACGCCTTCTGGAACCACCCGAACGCGCGCGTCGCCGTGCAGGTGCTCGACACCCGCGTGCAGCAGCTGAAGATCGAGGGCCAGGAGCTCATGACGCGTGACAAGGTCACGCTGCGTCTGACGCTCACGGCCGAGTACGCGCCGGCCGACGCGCCGACGACCGTGCATGCGGTCGCCGACGTGAAGGACGCGCTGTACCTCGCGGTCCAGCTCGCCGCTCGCGAGTTCGTCGCCGGCGTCACGCTCGACGAGCTGCTCGAGGGCCGTGACACGCTCACGCGCTACCTCGAGGCGCAGGTCCTGCCGCGTGCCGAGGCATTCGGTGTGCGCCTGCACCGCGTCGGTGTGAAGGACGTGATCCTGCCGGGCGAGATGAAGACGCTGCTCAACAAGGTGATCGAGGCCGAGAAGGCGGCAGCTGCGAACGTGATCCTCCGCCGTGAGGACGCGGCCGCAACGCGCAACATGGCTCAGACCGCCAAGGTGATCGCGGAGAACCCGGTGCTGATGCGCCTGAAGGAGCTCGAGACCATGAAGGACATCGCCGAGAAGATCGACGAGATCAAGCTCGTGATGGGTACCGAGGGTCTCGCGAAGATGCTGCCGCTGGCGAACGGCAAGACCGACAACTAACGGACGCTCGCCCGTCCACAGCCAGACCGCCGATGCAGCGATGCGTCGGCGGTTTGCATTTTCGGTCCTACTTCTGGACTTCGATGTACGCGAGGCCGCGCAGGTCTCCACCGCGCTGCCAGCTGTCGCCCTTCTTCTTGTAGACGATGACGCGCAGCGTGCCCTG
>JAEWJO010000638.1 GCA_023386455.1 Pseudomonadota bacterium
GCGCCGGAGCGGGCGCAGGCGCGGGCGCGGGAACCGGAGCCGGCGCGGGAGCCGGCGTCTCTTCCACGGTGCTCTCCTCGGTGTCGTCCGGCTCGTCGATGCCGGTGATCTCCGAGATGTCGGGCGGCTGGTACGCCAGTGCAGGCGTGTCCGCCATGATCTTGTTCTGCTTGGCTGCGCAGCCCGTCAGAACAAGCGCCGAGAACACACCCGCCTTCAAGAGAGTCGCTGCGATCTTCATCGAGGCGACGCTACCATCTTTCCCTCGCGGGATGGCGGGCACAGGGCGATGCCATGTGCACGAAACGCGCCGCCCATCCGGGTTATTCGAAGCCCCCGGAACCGCCCCCTCGGCGCTCGGCCGCACGTGCGATGGCGTCACAACGTAGCAGCGAGTGAGCAGCCAGACCGGCGTGAATCCCGTAACCCGGCGTGCGCCGATGGCTCTTCGGTTGCACAGCCCACGGTCCGATGGCTTCACGCGAATGGTTTTCGCTCTTCGAGGGTAGGACCACGCTGCAGCTGCAGTCCCTGCGGAACGTGCCCCGGGCGAGCTGCGTGGTGCCGCCGCCCAATCCCGCTCACCCGCGTGGCACCCGCCGGGCGCGGGTGACCCTGCAGGCACTCGCCAAGCTGGTGCCCCTCCCGCCCGAGATCGCCGAGCTGCGCTCCGACTTCATGGAGCGTGATGGCGAGCACGCCGACGGCATCCCGCAGCTCCTGCAGGCCGAGGGCTCGAGCTCGCGCAGCCAGCCGCACGACATGTTCGATCTGAGCGGCGAGCTCGAGCTGCCGTCCAACGACAACCGCCCGGTCCTCAAGCTCGGAGAGCTCGAGCGCGTGATGTCGTTCGAGCTGCAGAAGGTCACCGTCAACACCGCGCTGCCGCAGGAGCTCGCCGAGCTGCGCCAGGATCTCGAGGAGCTGTTCCCGCCCGAGCTACTCGGCCTCTCGCGCTAGGCGCGGAGCGTCCGGCAGCCGCAGGTCGGGCAGGCCCACTGATCGTCGCCGCTCGCCGCATTCTCGGCCGCGACGCGCGCGCCGACCGTCGTCAGCGGCCACGGATGAAGCGGCGGCTTGCGCTGCAACATCTCCTCGCGCGTGAAGTAGCTGTTGCAGTTCTTGCAGCCGATGGGCATCCCACCATGGTCGACCGTCGGCGGCGAAACTACAAGCGCTGATTCGCAACACTCAAATGCGGACGCGCAACACCTCGTAGCACTCGGCGTAGCCGTAGCCGCTGATTCGCCCCATCGCGCGCGCGAGGTCGCGCGACGACTCGAGGTCGAGCTTGGGCAGCTGCGACTTGTGGCAGCTGATCGCGTCGACCTTCACGTCGATGTACGCCGAGATATCGGCGAAGCAGTTACCGAGCGAGCGGCTCTGCGCGTTCATCTCCGGGCTCGACAGGTACGCGAGCAGATCGCACGGCGTTCGCCGCAGCGCCGACACCGTCGCGCGGTTGACGAGGCCATGATCCCAGTGGAGGTCGTTGGCCGAGTGCGTGATGACGAGGTCCGGACGGACGTCGCCGATCACGGTGTCCATCCGCCGCACGAGCTCGTGCATCGGGATGTCCTCGACGCGGCACGGCTTGTCCTCGTTGAGGATGAACAGGTTCGCGTCGAGCACGTCCGCCGCGGCCTTCGCCTCGATCCTGCGCTGCTCGGTGTTGTTCGGCACCGACACGATCGCGAGCGTCACCTCCGCGCCTTCGTGCGACAGCCGGGCGAGCAGACCGCCCGCGCCGACCTCCAGATCGTCGGGGTGCGCCCCGAACGCGAGCACGCGGCCACCTTTCTCTTCGAGGATGCGGTTCATGCTGCCTCCAGACCCGCCAGGGTGTGAGCGCGTTGCGGATGAGAACGCGCGAACAACACATCGCGGCTCGCATCGCCGCAGTTGAGGACGAGATCCAAAAACCCGAGGTGACTGACGAAGCCCGCCTCGGGATAGCGCTGCGGATAGCGCGGATGCTCGAAGTGCTGCCAGATGAGACCGACGCCGGCGCGGCCGATCCGCTCGACGTCGAGGTACTCGGTCGAGCCGCCGCCGCCCGACAGGTAGCAGCGCGCGTCGACCTTCTTGCACATGTCGAGGATGCGGTCGGTCTTCTGCCCGGACAGCCCGAGCGTCGACGCTCGAACGATCGGCGTCGCGATGCGGAGCCAGCTGCGCGCGAGGTCGAGCATCTTCATGTCGAGCTCGAGCAGGCTCACCCACGGCTGCGTGTAGACCGCGTGCAGGTCGTCGGCGTAGCGCTGCCAGTACGGCGCGCGGCGGTAGTTGATCTCGATCGTCATCCAGTTGCGGTGCTGCCAGTGCTGGCGCCGGCTGCCGCTGTTGTCGATGCGCTTGTCGCAGATCCGGTCGGACTGCGCGCCGCGCTCGAGCGGCACCGTCAGCCACTGCGCGCCGCCGTGCAGCTTCACGCGCTGGCGGTTCTGGAAGTTCTGCGCCTCGTACTGCAGATCGTCCATGACGACGAACAGGTCGGCCTTCGCCATCTTGTCGAGGTAGCCGAGCCACGGCATGTAGTGCGGCTGGTGAGCGGCGACGATCATCGAGGTGCAGCTCCTTGCGGTTGAGGCGAACCCTGGTGACCGCGGGTCTCCCAGCTCGAGCTGTCGAGCGTGAACAGACCCAGCGGCGTGAGCAGCAAGTACGCGACGGGCATCAGCACCGCCATCGGCAGGAACGCGACCGGATGAACGCGCAGCCACGGCGGCAGCGCACGGACCGTCGGGGCGAAGTAGTACACGAGCGAGAAGCCCGCGATGACCATCAGGTGGAACGTCGCCAGCTCGAAGAAGTCACCGCGCATCACGTGCGTGATGATCACGAACGGATACACGAGCAGCAGCATGAACATCGACAGGTACTGGAGGCACAGCAGCGGATGCAGCTTCCACGCGTGCGCGACGCCGACGATGAAGTCGACGATGTTCGAGCGCTTCCACCGCAGCTGCTGGTTGAAGTAGCCCTTCATGTTCGTCGCGGCCTTCGTGAAGCACATCGCCTTCATCGTCATCCGCGTCTTGTAGCCACGCCGCACGATCTGGTGCGTGAGGAACCGGTCCTCGCCGTACTTGATCGGGATGCCGAGGATGTTGCGGTCCTCGAGGATCGGCTCGAGCTCGATCAGCACGTGCCGCCGGTACGCGGTGAGGCAACCCGAGAGGCACATCACCTGCTCGAGCGAGCGCTCGAGGTTCTTCAGGTGCTCCTGGCCGAAGTAGTACTTGATCGTCTGCAGCCGGGTGAGCCAGTTCTCGTTCGGGTTGCACACGTGGATGCGACCGCCGACCGCCGCGATGTCCGGCCGCGTGAACCGCGCGACGAGCTCGCGCAGCGCCGTCGGGTACACGATGACGTCGGAGTCGACCGACACGATGATCTCGGCGGTGCTCGCGCGGACCGCCGCGTTGATGCCCTTGCGCTTGCCCATGTTGTGCGGGTTGCGCAGGACGCGGACGTTGGGGAACTCGGCGGCTCCCTTCATCGCCCACTCGTAGCTGTCGTCGGTCGAGCAGTCGTCGACGATCGTGACCTCGAGCTTGTCCGCCGGGTAGTCCAGCTGGACGAGGCTCACGATCGTGTCGTAGATGCTGCGGCCCTCATTGAAGAGCGGCACGACGATCGTGATCGTCGGCTCGTAGCCCTCGATCGTCTCGTCGAGCTTCTTGCCGCGAAGAAGTGTCAGGTACAACCCGAACACGTAGCGGTTCAAGAACACGATGAAGATGAACAGATAGATCGGGAGAGTCGACACAGCCGGCGCATCGCATTCAGCAAGAGCGATGCCGCCGCACGCGGACGACTCGCGCATGACGTTCAGTGCAGTTGCCTCGCGCGGAACGCAGCATTGGGGACGAGCGCCCCGCCCAGTCGGAACCGCTAGATCCCAGTGCGAACTGTGCACACGCGTACGCGATCAACGAGCTACGAAGCAAAACCGATGGCGAATCAATTGCACTCGGTTCGCGGTTCCAGATGCACCCTCGAAAGTCGCGGCCACGAATCGCTGTACGAGACGAAGCGACGCAACTGCGGGCGATCCCGCATGTCCCGCGGCCATTCGAGAACGAGGACCGCACGGTCATCGATGCCGATGTTCCGACGGGGTTGCGTCGCGTCGCGCCGCCGCCAACAGGATCTCGCTCGGTGTCAGGTCGTCCCGCGCCGGCGTCAGCGCCTGCCAGCGGCGTGTCAGCGAACGTCATCCCGTTCGTCAAGCCGCGCGCGATCGCGTCGATGCCGGCGACGTTCAGCCAGCCGGTGCCGAGCACGCCGATTCCGTCGATCGCCGCCGGCAGTCGGCCGAACGCCGCGCCCGCGCCGAGCTCGTGGGGTAGCAGACCGGTAGCGCCCGCCCCCGCCCCGATCGCAAGCGCGAGCGCGAGCGCGAACGCGAACGCGAACGCGAGCTCGTGGGGCTCGGCAGCGACCGCGCAGGCGGTGCAGCCGATCACCGCACCGACGCGCTACCCGCAGG
>JAEWJO010000699.1 GCA_023386455.1 Pseudomonadota bacterium
GTCCTTCGACGATCGGACCACCGACGGTGCCGACGATGCGATCGGCGATGCGGTCGTCGGCGCGGACATCACCCGGTGGAGGGAGCGGCGACGGCCGGCCGCGCAGCGCGACGAGCACGGCCAGCGCGATCGCGCACGCCAGCGGCGGGAGGGTCGGCTGGCGCGATCGCACGTGGCGCATATCGGCCGACCCTGACGCCGGTTTCGTGGAAGAAGCACGGAGTCTTCTCACACGATTCCGGCCACGTAGCTTGCCGGCGCGTCATTGCTGGGCCTACGCTCTTTTGCGGCATGTCCGGGATCAAACGCGCCGTGGTGGCCTGTGTCGTTCTCCTTCCAATGGCCGCGCACGCGGGCACCGTCGCCGGCAAGCTCGACCTGCCGGAGATCGAGCGTCCGCCGGTCGCGATGAAGGGCTTCCTCGATCGCAGCGAGAACGCGCTCGCGCCCGTGAAGCCGGCGTCGCCCGCCGGGCAGATGGTCATCGTGCTCGAAGGCGACGAGAAGCCGGTGTCTCCGCCGCAGGTCGTCGTCGAGCTGCTCGGCGAGACGTTCTCGAAGAAGGTGATCGCCGCGCCCGCGGGGGCCGAGGTCGTGATCAAGAACGTGTCGAAGACGGCGCGCACGCTCGTCGCGGCCGAGGACGCGAAGCTGATCCCGCAGGGACCCATCAACCCGACCGGTCCCAAGTCGTTTCGCGTCGACAACCCGGGCAAGGTCTACACGATCGGCGACAAGGACGCGCCGCACCTGAAGCTCAAGGTCGTCGTCGTCAACACGCAGTACGTCGGTTATCCCGACGAGTCCGGCAGGTTCGAGATCGATAACGTGCCGGCCGGCGCGTACAAGGTGAAGGTCTGGCACCAGGACGACTGGGTCGCGCTGCCCGATGCGCCGAGCATCGACGTCGGCGCGAAGGGCAAGACCGAGCTCAACCCCAAGATCCCCGCCGCGGCGCTCACGCCCGGCGCGAAGAAGTGAGGCGCTCGTGTTCCTGTCGAAGATCTGGTTCTTCCTGATCGCGCTGGCCGCGGCGATCGCGCTGACGATCGCGCTCGTGATGCCGCGTCCCGCCCAGCGCCAGCTCGTGAACGAGGAGCACGACCGTCTCGCGGTCGCGTGCGGCGTCGTCAACATCCTGCTCTCCGACGATGCGCACACGCGCGTCGACCTCGCGAGCAAGTTCGCGCGCGCGCAGGAGGTCGTCACCGCGCTCGAGCAGGCGAGCAACAGCGACAGGCTCGACGAGACGCGCATGAAGCAGGTGCGCGACGTCGGCGAGAAGATGATGAAGGGCATCACGGGTCGAAAGCCCGACTTCGCGATGCTGATCGACAAGCGCGGCCGCGTCGTCGCGCGCGTGCGGCTCGACGAGAACGACTTCGGCGACTACGCGTCGGGACGTCCGCTCGTCGACGACGCGCTCGCCGGATACCTGCGCGACGATCTGTGGGCACAGAACGGCACGATGTACTTCGTGTCGGCATCGCCGGTCGTGAAGCGCGATCCACCGGTCGCGTACGTCGGCGCGATCGTGCTCGGTCACAAGGTCACCAACGAGCTGGCGCAGACGCTCGTCTCCTCGCTCAACGTCGACCTCGCGTTCTACCTCGGCGAGGACGACATCGCGGGCAGCAAGTCGCTGCCGCTCGACAAGACGAAGATGCAGTCCGCGCTCGCGACGCTGAAGAGCAACGACATCGCGAAGGACTGCCAGGCGAACCGGCCGATCGATCTGCGCGCGAGCAAGGAGGACTACACCGGTCTCGTCGCGCGTCTGCCCGGTGAGGCATCGGCGCGCAACGCGTTCTACTCGGTGCTGATCAAGAAGCCCGCGGCGGTCGGCTTTGCCGGCACGCTCAAGGTCGTCAGCAAGAGCGACCTGTCGTTCGGAAACTTCCCGTGGATCCTCGTCGGCGGCGCGTTCGTCGTCGCGCTCGGGCTCGGCATCGGGCTCATGTGGATGGAGGCCGACCGGCCGCTGCGCCGGCTCGCCGCCGACTCGGTGCGACTCGCCAAGGGCGAGAAGGAGCGCCTCGGGGAGGACGAGCACGCGGGCAAGTTCGGCTCGATCGCGCGCTCGGTGAACATCCACATCGACAAGCTCGGTCGCGAGGCGAAGTCCGCGCGCACGAACCTCGACTCGCTGCTCGGTCCGGCTCCGGAGGGCAGCCTCGGTACGATCGATCTGCTCGCGGGAGCCTTGCCGCCTGCGCGTCCGGGTGGGCCGGGACCGTCCGCGCCGCCGCCGCCGTCGGACTTCAGGTTCAGCGACCCCGGCAAGGCGATCCCGACGCCACCGCCGCTCGGCCGGCCGACTCCCGCGCAGGGCAAGCCGGTCACGCCGCCGATCCCGGCGAAGTCGCCCTCGTACTCGGCGCCTCCCGTCGCCGCGGCACCGCCGCCGAAGGACGCATTCGGCCTCGACGACGACATCCTCGGTGGTGGCGATCCCGAAGCGACCGCGATGGTCGATCCGTACTTCAAGCAGGTCTACGACCAGTTCGTTGCCGTGAAGCAGAGCTGCAACGAGCCGACGAGCGGGCTGACCTACCAGAAGTTCACAGAGAAGCTGATCAAGAACCGCGACGACCTGATGGCGAAGACGGGCTGCAAGGACGTGCGGTTCACGGTCTACGTCAAGGACGGCAAGGCGGCGCTCAAGGCGACGCCCGTCAAGGACGAGTAGCTATACTCGTGCTCGGTGTCGTTCTTCCGTCGCTTCTCGTCTGACTATCGCGCCGCCGTCGCGGCCGAGGCGGCGGGTAATGTCGATCTCGCGGCGGAGCGCTATGCGC
>JAEWJO010000731.1 GCA_023386455.1 Pseudomonadota bacterium
AGCGTCGCTGGATCCGGATCGGCGCTCGCGCCGGCCGCCGTGCCCCACGGATCGCTACCGGACGAACCAGCGCCCCACGGATCGCTAGCGGACGAACCGGCGCCCCACGGATCGCTACCGGAGAGCGCCGCTGCCGGTGGGGCTGCCGCGGCCGACTTGTTGTCGTCGCTCCTGGAACAACCGACGGCAACGAGCAGCGCGAGGAGCTTCGTCACAGCTCAGCATAACCGATTGGCGCCGCTGTTCTCCGCCTGAAGGCTGCGGTGGATCTCGCGTCGCAGAAATAGCCTGCCTTGCATGCCGTGGAAGCCTGTGGTTAGATACTGAACCAGATGGTTCAGTATACGAACGCGCACCTCGATGCCTCGTTCGCCGCGCTGGCGGACGTCACACGTCGCGGCGTCCTCGAACAGCTGGGTCGTGCGGAAGCGTCGATCACGGACCTGGCCGAGAAGTTCGACATGACGCTCACGGGCATGAAGAAGCACGTCGGCGTCCTCGAGGAGGCAGGGCTGGTCATCACGGAAAAGGTCGGCCGCGTTCGCACCTGCCGGATCGGCGCGCGCCGACTGGAAGAAGTGGCGGCGTGGATCGAGCGGTATCACCAGCTGTGGGACGCGCGGTTCTGCGAGCTGGACAAGGTCGTCGAAGACTTGAAGCGGAAGGAAAAGCCGAATGGAAGAAAGCAAGCAAAGTGAGCCCGCCATGAAGCGCACGACGGTGCAGCGGAAGTCAGATCGCGAGGTCGTCGTCACGCGCACGTTCGACGCGCCTCCCCGCATCGTGTTCGAGGCCTGGTCCAGGCCGGAGCTGTTCAGGAAGTGGTGGGTGCCGAAGTCGATGGGCATGACGCTGCGGTCGTGCGAGATGGACGTGCGCACCGGCGGCACGTACCGCCTCAGCTTCGGCGAGGGCATGGACTTCTTCGGCCGCTACATCGAGGTGACCCCGCCGTCGCGCATCGTCTGGACGAACGAGGAAGGCGGTGAGAACGGGTCGGTGACGACCGTGACGTTCGAGGAGAAGGACGGCAAGACGCTGCTCGTCATGAGCGAGGTCTATCCGTCGAAGGAAGCGTTCGACGCAGCGGGTACCGGTGCAGCGGACGCCACGCACGAGACGTTCGCGCAGCTGGACGAGCTGCTCGCCACCCTCCCGTGAGGCCTGGACTCGACCATGGGCCGAGGGATTCGTGCGATACCGTGCCCTCGTTCCCATGACCGACGCCAACGTCAGCGCCCAGATCGAGCGACTGCGCGAGCTTCGCGCAGCCGAGCGAACGGCCGAATACGTCAGCGAGGCGCGTGCCCTCGCGGCGGCGCATCCGACTGTGGTTGCGGTGCAGCTCGAGGCTGCCTACGCGTGCGATCGCTACGGCGAGGAGAGTGACGCGATCTGCTACTACGACGCCGCGTGGAAGCTCGGCGTTCCGAGCCCGGATCGCAAGAAGTTCCTCGTCGGCTACGGCTCGACGCTGCGCAACGTTGGCCGGATCGCCGAATCGATCGAGCGACTCGAGGGAGCGGTCGCAGAGATGCCGGAGGTCGCGGCGTTCCCAGCGTTCCTCGCGCTCTCGCTGCACAGCGCCGGCCGACATGATGAGGCCCTCGTCGCCGCACTCGATTCGGTGCTGCGTACGAACGCGGCAACGGCCACGCTGGACGGCTACGAGCGCGCGTTGCGCCACTACCGGGACGAGCTCGACGACGCTCGTCGCCGGTAGCTCCGCGCCGGTTTGCGCGTACCTGCGCGAGTCGGTCGCGGTTCGCGAACGCCGTTCTCGATTCCTCACGGTCAGGGCGGCGGTTGATCGGCGATGCGAGTCGCCTTTGGGCGCGTCATCCGGTACGAAGACGGTCGTGCAACGCTACGTGCCTCGACTCGTGCCCGCCGGTAGCGCACCCACGGACGCACTCGTCGAACCGCTGATCGCGAACCCGCCGTCGAGTCCGCTCGGCGAGCACGAGCTCATCCCGCAGGTTGCGTGGATGGTCGAGCGCGACGGCGCGTTCGTACACGTGCTCGCGTCGGAGACCGAGGATCGCGACACGATGCGCAGGTATGCACTCGTGACGATGCTCGACGCCGAGCTGTCGAACGAGGCGCTCGAGCAGCTGCCGGGGAGCAATGTCGCGACCAACGGTGAGTACGCGGCCGAGCTACTGCTGGACCACGATCACCTCGCCGAGCTCCACAGGATCCTCGGCGGCAAGATCTACCTGGCGGGTGCGCCGCGTCGCGGCCGCCTCCTGGTCGGTGGTGTCGGAGCGGGCATCGAGGGGATGCGCGCGTTCGTGGCGCAGGTGCGGCGCGAGCACGAGGCGGCGCCGGTCGCCGACCGTATCAGCCCGGTCACGTTGCTCGTTCGCGATGGCGCGCCGACGGCCGTCGTCGGCGAGTTGCAGCTCCAGGCACTCGCGCACGCGACGACCCGGGGCTGATGGCGATGGTCGACCGCGCGCGAGCTTGCGCGGTGAGGAAGTGCGGCGCGCGCGACGGACGCGGTATGGTGGGACGCGACGCCGATGTCCGCCGAGCAACCTCGCAATCCACTGCACGGCATCACGCTCGAGCAGATCGTGACCGAGCTGGTCGCGCATTTCGGCTGGGCCGAGCTGGGCCAGCAGGTGCGCATCCGGTGCTTCAACGAGAACCCGAGTGTGGCGTCGAGCCTGAAGTTCCTGCGCAAGACGCCGTGGGCGCGCAGCAAGGTCGAGAGCCTGTACCTGTTCATGCTGCGCGAGAAGAAGCGCGCCCGCTGAGCGACCGCGATCGCGGTAGGCTGCGCGGATGCTCAAGCTTTACAGCTTTGCTCGAGTGAACAAGGGAGCGCGCGGCAATACCCGTGACCTGCGCGTGCTGTGGACACTCGAGGAGATCGGACTGCCGTACGAGATCGTCGGGATGGACCACCCGAACCACGATCTCGATTCGCCCGCGTACCGAGCGCTGAATCCGTTCGGCCAGATTCCGGTGATCGATGACGACGGTGTCGTCGTGTCCGAGTCCGGCGCGATCTTGCTCTACCTCGCGCGCAAGACCGGCAAGCTGATGCCCCGCGATCTTGCGGGGGAGGCGCAGGTGCTTCGCTGGTCGTTCACGGCACTGACGACGATCGAGGTGCCGGTGCTGACGATGTGGTTCGTGAACATGACCGGCGGCAAGGGCAGCAAGCCGAGCGATGCGCTGCAGCAGTGGGCCGAGATGCGGCTGAAGCAGCTCGACGGCTGGCTCTCCGATCGCGCGTACATCGCGACCGACGAGTTCACGGTCGCCGACATCCTGATGTGCCACGTGCTGGATGCCGGAACGCCGGAGGAGATGCGGAAGGCGTACCCGAATGTCGTGGCGTACCGCGCGCGGTGCACCGGGCGTCCTGCCTGGAAGAAGACGGTCGAGGCGTACGAGGCGCGCGTCGAGGCGGCCTGACGTCATCTGCGAGCGCGTCGTCGGGGCGGTCGCGTGAGCTGAGGCTCGTGGGCCGCCGCGACCTTCTTCGGGACGCACATCCGCCACGCGCCGACGACGAGGGCCCACAGCTCGTCGCGATCGATCGCGTCGACCCGGACGCAGACCCAGTTGAAGCGGAGGTCGGAGGCACGCGGGAGGACGAACTTGTCCGGATCGGATTCGACGAGCGCAGCGCGCAGCTCCTTGGGGAACCCGAAGCCCAGGAGCGCTTCGTCGCGCTCGAACGCGACGTACACGATCGAGCCGACGCGGAACTTCACGCGGCCTCGCACCACGGCCTCGTACGAGCGGGGCAGGGTGGATGCGATCGCGCGAACGTCGTCGACGGTCACCACGGTGCGGGCGCTAGGTCGGCCAGCGCTTGCTGTCGGCGAGCACGCTCGAGACGTGGTCGAGGATCGCGGTCGCCTTCGTCGCGAAGTAGCGGCCGAACTCGGTGAGCACGATGCCGCGGCCGCGGCGCTCGAACAGCGGCTGACCGAGCTCGTCCTCGAGGGCCTGAATTTGCCGGCTCAGCGGTGGCTGCGAGATGCGGAGTCGCTCGGC
>JAEWJO010000759.1 GCA_023386455.1 Pseudomonadota bacterium
GTTGCAGAACGGGCAGGCGACCGCGACCGCCTCGACGCCGGCGTCGATGATCTCGTCGGTGCGGTTGAAGTTGACGCGCTCGCCCTCGTGCTCCTCCATGAACATGCGGCCGCCACCGGCGCCGCAGCAGAAGCCGTGGCGCTTGTTGCGCGTCAGCTCGACGACGTTCGGCACGCCGACCGCCGAGATGACGTCGCGCGGCGCATCGAACTCGCGGTTCCACCGGCCGAGGTAGCAGCTGTCGTGATAGGTGATCTTGCCGACGGGCGACGACTCGCTGCGCAGCTGGTTCGTCTTGTAGAGGTGGTCGATCAGCTGGGTGTGGTGAACGACCTCGAAGTTGCCACCGAACTGCGGATAGTCGTGGCGCAACGTGTGGAGGCAGTGCGGGCAGCTCGTCACGACCTTCTTCGCGTTCGCTGCCTTCAGCGTCTCGACGTTCTGCTCGGCGAGCATCTGGAACAGCATCTCGTTGCCGGTGCGGCGCGCCGGATCACCCGTGCACGCCTCGCTGTGGCCGAGCACCGCGTAGCTGACGCCCGCCGTGTTCAGCACCTTCACCATCGCGCGGGTCTGCTTGATGATGCGGCTGTCGAACGCGCCGGCGCAGCCGACCCAGAGGATGTACTCGGGGTCCGGGTTCTCCTCGATCGTGGGGACGTCGAGGTCCTTCGCCCAGTCCATGCGCTGGTCGTTGCCGATGCCCCACGGGTTGCTCTGGCGCTCGATGTTGCGATACGTGCGCTGCAGCTCCGCCGGCGTCTTCTCCTGCTCGAGCACCAGGTTCTGGCGCATCTGCAGGATCTTCAGCGGGTGCTCGATGAACACCGGGCAGACCTCCTGGCACGCGCCGCAGGTCGTGCACGCCCACAGCGTGTCTTCCTGCACGCGGCCGCCGGTCAGGCGCGGCATCGCCTCGAGGTCGTGCTGGAGGCCCGCGAGCTTGTCCTTCGCGAACACGAGGTCGGGATGCGGGTGCGCGTCGTCGTAGCCGCCGGCCGTCGCGTACTCCTGGAGCCCGGCGACTTCCTTCTCGGTCTCGGCGATCTTGTCGCGCAGGCCGACGCGGTCGAGCATCTCGTAGCGGATGTCGTGCACGAGCTGCATCGGCGACAGGTTCTTGCCCGTGTTGTAGGCCGGGCAGTAGTTCGTGCAGCGCGCGCACTCGGTGCACGCGTACGTGTCGAGGAGGCTCTTCCACGAGAACTGCTCGTAGCGGCCGACGCCCCACTGCGTGTCGTCCTCGAGGTTGATCTTCGGCAGGTCCATCCGGCGCTCGCTGCGGTTGCGCGCGAAGATGTTCGGCAGCGCGCCGAGCAGGTGGATGTGCTTGGAGTAGGGCAGGTAGTTCAGGAACGTCAGCAGGATCAGGACGTGCAGCCAGTAGCCGAACACGACGCCGCGGTGCGCGGCCGTCTCCGACAGCGGGGCGAGGCCCTTGCCGATCGCGTGCGAGACCGGCATCCACCAGCCCGGACCCTCGCCGGCGGGCAGCAGCGTCATCTCGTAGCCGTGATAGATGAAGTGCGACAGCATCAGCGAGCCGATCGCGCCGAGGATCAGGCCCGCGTCGAGGTTCATCGGGATGAGGCGAGGCTGGACGATCGTGCGGCGGATGAACGCCCAGATGATCACGAGCAGCACCGCGAAGTTCATCACGTCGATGACGAGGTACAGCGGCTTGTAGAGCACGTCGGGCAGGAGGCGCAGCGACAGCCCCGGGATGACGCCCGACACGATGATGTCGACCGTCGCGATCGTGATGATCAAGAAGCCCCAGAAGATGACGAGGTGGTGCTTGCTCGACCGGTGCTGCGGTCCCTCCTCGGCGACCTTCTTCTGGCCGAAGAAGTAGATGCCGACGTCGACGAGGCGACCCGGCAGATCATCGATACGAGGCCGCGGATCGGCGACGCCGGTCGCGGCAGCGCGCCCGAAGTACCAGATCGTGCGCGCAAAGAATGCGACAGCGGCCGCGAGCAGGAGGATGAAGATGACCTGGGTCACGACGGGTCTGGCTTACCACGCAGGCGCGCCAATTGTCATGGCATGACGGGATCTTGAGACCGTGAGGTCCCTCGCGTAGCAACGTATTGTCCGAGGCGCCGTCACCCGTCATGGTGTGAGAACGACCCTCATGGCCGATGTCGCGAACATCCTCGTCGTCAGCGACCTCCACTTCGGCGAGGAGCTGCTGCCGGGTGCGACGAGCGAGCGTCGCCAGGCCGTCGAGCTGGGCGCCCGGGCGTTTCGCGACTTTCTCCACTATCACGCGTCCCGCCGCCTCGGCGGCCGGCCCTGGCGGCTCGTCGTCGCGGGCGATCTCTTCGACTTCATGTCGGTCGTGCTCCCCGGGACCGTCGATCTGCCGGCGCGCACCCACGACGAGCGCCAGTTCGGCCTCGATCGCAGCGGGCCGAGCGGTGTCCTGCGGATGCGCCGGATCTGCGAGAACCAGCGCGAGCTGATGGCCGACATGGCGCGCTTTGCCGCCGCCGGCCATTCGATCGACATCATCGTCGGCAACCACGACGTCGAGCTCCTCGCGCCGGAGGTCTGCGCCGAGCTCGATCGCCAGATTCGTGCCGCCGGCGCCAGCGACGTCGCCGCCGCGCGCATTCGCGTCGTGCCCTGGTTCGTCTACGTCCCCGGCACCGCGTGGATCGAGCACGGACACGTCTACGACGAGGGCTGCTCGTTCGAGTACAACCTCGCGCCCGCCGATCCGAAGGACGGCAAGATCATCTACAACATCGACTACGCCGCGATCCGCTACCTCGCGACGACGGTGCCCGAGATCGATCCGCACGGCATCGAGGAGTGGGGCTTCTGGGGCTACATGCAGTACGGCTGGGACGTCGGCGTCCGCTCGTTCATGCGCCTGTGGGCAGGCTACGCGCGGTTCGGCCAGTCGCTCGTCCGCGCGCGCACCAAGCATCACTCGCATCGCAGCCGCGAGGCGCGCCGCCGCGTCCACAAGGAGCGCCTCGCCCAGGTCGCCGAGGAGGGCGGCATCTCGCTCGAGACCGCCGCCGCGATCGATCGCCTCGCGCGTACGCCGATGACGATCAGCTGGCGCCGTCTCGGCCGCATGCTGATGCTCGACAAGTTCGCCCTGACGCTCGGCGTGTTCTTCGTCACCGTGCTCGCGCTCTTGCTGCTGCCGCTGCTGTGGGCGCTCGTCGTCGCCGGCGGCGCGTTCGGTGCCGCCGCGTGGACGTACCGCTGGCTCGGCAAGCACATGGTGACGAACCAGCTGCCGATGCGCTCGGTCCCGCTGCGCCTGCGCCGGCTCGTCGACGCGCCGGTCGTCGTGTTCGGTCACACCCACGATCCGCGGTGGCAGCCGCTGCGCGGCGGCGGCCTCTACATCAACAGCGGCACCTGGTTGCCCGCGACGCGGCCGGGCCTGCGCCGCAGCTTCACCCACGTGCTGATCCAGCCGCGCGAGGGCGTGCTGCCGCTCGTCGAGCTCCGGCAGTGGCGCGACGGCACGAGCCAGCCGTTCGATGCGGGCGCCGACCTCGGCGCCGGCGTCACGATGCCGGGCCTCGACGCCGGCGGCGACTGGACGCAGATGGCGGGGTAGGGATCGCCCCGCGATCTCCCGTTCAGTCCCTGTGTCGGAGGGGCGTGATACGTCCCCTCGGTGGCTCGGTCTCCGGCAGAGACGCCGCTCATGCGGCAGTACCTGGATCTCAAGGAGAAGCACGCCGACGCGCTGCTGTTCTTTCGCTGCGGTGACTTCTACGAGATGTTCTTCGAGGACGCCGTCGTCGCGGCGCGCGCACTCGACCTCGTCCTGACGTCGCGCGACAAGGGCAAGGAGGACTCCGTCCCGATGTGCGGCGTGCCGTATCACGCGGCGCGCGGCTACCTCGCGAAGCTGACCGAGCTCGGCCACAAGGTCGCGGTCTGCGAGCAGATGGAGGATCCCAAGCTCGCGAAGGGCCTCGTCAAGCGCGAGGTCGTCCGCGTGATCACGCCGGGCATCGTCCTCGATGACGAGATCCTCGATCCGAAGCTCCCGCGCTACCTCGCCGCCGTCGTGCCGAGCACGAGCGCGCCGATGACGAAGTCGCAGGATGCGGCCGTCGGTCTCGCGTACCTCGACGCGACGACCGGCGAGCTGTACGCGACCGAGCTCGCCGCGAGCGCGGTGATCGACGAGCTGATCCGGGTCTCGCCGCGCGAGGTCCTCGCCGAGCCCGCGCTGCTCGCGAAGGAGCAGGGCATCGTCGCCGTCCTGAAGGGTCGCTATCGCGTGCCCTGGAATCCGACCGAGATTCCGAGCACCCTCGATGCGCCCAAGAGCCTCATAGCCTGGAACGTAAGCGTAGGCGTAAGCGATCCGGGCTCCGGCGCCGGATCCGGATCCAGATCGGGATCGCCTACGCCTACGCAGAGCCTCGCCCTTCGCGCGGCGGCTGCGGTCGTCGCGTATGCGCGAGCGACCCAGCCGATCGGCTCTCTCCCGATCACCGAGCTGAAATTCTACGAGCCCGATGATGCCGTCGTCCTCGACGAGACCGCGATCGCGAACCTCGAGCTCACCGAGACCCTGATCGGACGTCGCCGCGAGGGCTCGCTGCTGAACGTGATCGACGAGACCGTCACCGCCCCCGGCGCGCGCCTCCTGCGCCGGTGGATGCTCTATCCCCTCGTCGACGTCGCGCAGATCCGCCGCCGCCAGGATGCCGTCGCGTATCTCGTCGAGCGGCCGACGCTGAACGAGCAGCTGCGCAACGCGCTGTCGCAGGTCGCCGACCTCGAGCGCCTCGCCGGCAAGGCGACCCTCGGCGTCGCGACCCCACGCGACCTCGGCCGCCTGCGCGACGCGCTCGCGCAGCTGCCGTCGCTCGTCGCGTTGATGCGCGGCAGCGTCGCCAAGGGTGCGATCGATCCGCTGCCCGCGCTGCTCGATCTGCGCGCGGCGAGCCAGCCCGCGCTCGCGGCGCTCGCTGCGCGGCTCGGCAAGGCGCTCGTCGACGAGCCTCCGTACCTCGTCAAGGACGGCGGCGTGATCCGCGAGGGCTACGACAAGACGGTCGACGAGTGCCGCCGGCTCGCCGATGGCGGCAAGGACGAGATCCTCGCGATCGAGGCGCGCGAGCAGAAGGACAGCGGCATCGCGAACCTGAAGGTCCGCTACAACCGCGTGTTCGGTTACTACATCGAGATCACGAAGACGCACCTCGCGAAGGTCCCGGCGAGGTACATCCGCAAGCAGACGGTCGCGACCGGCGAGCGCTACGTGACGCCCGAGCTCGCCGAGCTCGAGAAGAAGGTGCTCACCGCCGAGGAGACGCTGCTCGCGCGCGAGGCCGAGCTGTTCAAGACCGAGGTCCAGGCGGTCGCCGCGGTGGCGGCCCAGGTGTCGGCCGCCGGTGCCGCGCTCGCGCTCGCCGATGCGTGCGCCTCGCTCGCCGATGTCGCGGCGCGCCGCGGCTACTGCCGGCCCGTCGTCGACGACGGGCTCGTGCTCGAGCTGACCGATGCGCGCCACCCGGTGATCGAGGCGATGCTTCCCGAGGGCAGCTTCGTGCCGAACGACTGCCGGCTCGATCCGGACGCCGAGCAGCTCGTGCTGATCACCGGCCCGAACATGGCCGGCAAGTCGACGTACATGCGGCAGGTCGCGCAGATCGCGCTGCTCGCGCAGATCGGCTCGTTCGTGCCGGCAAAGGCGGCGCAGATCGGCATCTGCGATCGCGTGTTCACGCGCGTCGGTGCGGCGGACAACCTGTCGCGCGGCGACTCGACGTTCATGGTCGAGATGCGCGAGACCGCGCAGATCCTCGGCAAGGCGACGCGACGCTCGCTCGTGATTCTCGACGAGGTCGGCCGCGGTACGTCGACGTTCGACGGCGTGTCGATCGCGTGGGCGGTCGCCGAGCACCTGCACGACGCGATCGGTGCGCGCACGCTGTTCGCGACGCACTACCACGAGCTCGTCGCGCTCTCGGAGAGCCGGCCGCGCGTCCGCAACGTGTCGGTAGCCGTGCGCGAGCACAAGAACGAGATCGTGTTCCTTCGCCGCGTCGTCCCCGGTGGCGCGAACAAGAGCTACGGCGTCGACGTCGCGCGGCTCGCCGGCTTGCCGAAGCAGGTGATCGCGCGGTCGCGCGAGATCATGACGCGCCTCGAAGGCGGCTCGCAGCTGGGCTCGACGACGCAGCTGTCGCTCTTGCCGACCGCGGCTCCGTCGCCGGTCGTCGCGAAGATCGCGAGCGTCGACATCGATCGCATGACGCCGCTCGAGGCGTTGAAGCTGCTCGCCGACCTGAAAGCGCTGGTCTGAAGACCTACATCCGGCGTGGGCTCTCGCCCCCACAG
>JAEWJO010000018.1 GCA_023386455.1 Pseudomonadota bacterium
GCGTCACCGAGGGTGGCGCGGCGACCGCGCCGAAGCCCGAGGGCGGCGCACCCAATGGCGGGACGCCGGCGGGCGGCGGAGGTGACACGTCGTCGGACCCTGCCCCGACGCCTCCCGCGCCGGCAGCGGGCTCCGGGACCTAGCGTCGCGCAGCGTCCGGCTCGCTCTGATGATATGAAGCGGCCATGCGCAGAGCCGTTGTCGTCGCCGTAGCACTGGTCGCAGCCTGCAAGTCGAACCCGTCGAAGCTCGACGATGCCCTCGGCAGCGGTGCCTCCAGTGCCGATCCGTGGGGCCAGACGTTCGCCAAGCACGACGGCGACACGTCATCCGCCGACGGTGGCGGGCTCGGGTTCGACCTCCAGGGCATCCTCGAGAAGATCAAGGACAGCATCGAGACGCCCGGCCCGTACGAGTCGCCGAAGAAGTCGAAGGACTTCAGCGAGGAGAAGCCGCACTGGGCCGTGATGGGCGTCGCCGGCGACATCGTCGAGCGCGAGGCGTTCTCGCTGACCGGCGGCGGCCGCGGCACCGAGCTGCGCAACCTCGCCACGCGCCTGCGCGCGCTCGCGAAGAACGAGAAGATCCAGGGCCTGCTCCTGCGCGTCGAGCCGCTCGAGATCAGCCTGCCCGACGTGATCGAGCTGCGCGACGCGATGCACGACTTCCGCGCGGCCGGCAAGAAGCTCGACTGTCACACCGAGGCCGCGACGAACTCGACGTACCTCGTGCTCGCCGCGTGCGACCGCATCGGTCTCGCTCCGCTCGGCAACATCGCGATCCCCGGCCCGTCGGCGATGCCGCTCCACGTGAAGCCGCTCCTCGACAAGCTCGCGATCGAGGCCGACTTCATCCACGTCGGCGCCTACAAGGGAGCCGCGGAGCCGCTGACGCGCGACGCGCCCTCCAAGGAGATGGAGGAGACGCTGAACGCGATCCTCGATCAGCGCTACGCGACGATGGTCGACATCGTCAGCAAGGAGCGCAAGCTCGACGCGGCCGCGGTCAAGACGCTGATCGACACCGCGCTGTTCCCTGCCGACGAGGCGCGGACGGCGAAGCTCGTCGACGAGGTCAGCTCGTGGGAGGCGTTCCGCGACAGCGTCAAGGCGCCGTGGACCAAGCTCGAGATCGAGCCCGACGACAAGGACCAGCTCGCGGCGATGATGAAGCTCGCGCGCTTCATCGGCGCGATGCCGCCCGATCGTCCGATCGGCGATCACCTCGCGGTCGTCTACGCGATCGGTGACATCGTCGACGGCGACGGCGACGGCGTCATCGGCGCCCGCCAGCAGATCGCGTCGCACACGCTCGTGTCGGCGATCCGCGCGCTGACGTTCGATGACTCGGTCAAGGCCGTCGTCCTCCGCATCGACTCCGGCGGCGGCAGCGCGCAGGCCTCCGAGCTGATCTGGGCGGCCGTCGAGCAGCTCAAGGCGAAGAAGCCGGTCATCGTGTCGATGTCCGATGTCGCCGCGAGCGGCGGCTACTACATCGCGAGTGGCGCGACGAAGATCTTCGCGCACGAGGACACGCTCACCGGATCGATCGGTGTCGTCGGTGGCCGGATCGCACCCGCCGCCGCGCTCGCCAAGCTCGGCGTCAACACGTTCCCGATGGGCCGCGGCAAGCACGCGACGATCATGGCGAGCCTCAAGCCGTGGACCGACGCCGAGAAGGCGATCATCCGCACTCACATGGAGGCCGTCTACACGACGTTCGTCGGCCGCGTCGCGCAGGGCCGCAAGAAGGCCGCCGAGCAGATCCAGCCGCTCGCCCAGGGCCGCGTCTGGACCGGTCTCAAGGCGAAGGACCTCGGCCTCGTCGACGAGATCGGTGGGCTCGATGCCGCCGTCGCCGAGGCGCGCAAGCTCGCGAAGGTCGATCCGGCGATGGCGATCGAGGTCTACCCGCCCGCGCCGACGCTCCGCGACGTCCTCGCCGGCTGGGGCCAGGTGCACGCGCCGTTCGGCCTCTCGGCGTCCGCCGCCGCGACCGACGCCATCCGCGTGCTCGACCCGCGGATCGCCGATGCCGCCGAGCGACTGCTCGATCTCGTCGCGTCGTTCCGCACGACGCACATCCAGACGATCGCCATCCTTCCGGAGCTCCGATGACCACGCGCACGCTCTGCCTCGCCGTCCTGCTCGCAGCCTGTTCGAACGGCTCGCCCGCGTCCAAGCCGGCGACGACGACCGGCGCGACGCCGGCGACACCCGCCGTCGCGACCACGCCGACGCCGACACCTGCGCCTGCAACCGGCACGGTCGAGACGCACACGTTCGCGAGCGCCGCGCTCGGCGTCGAGAAGGAGTACGTCGTCTACCTGCCCGCCGGCTACGCCGCGAATCCGGCCACGCGCTACCCCGTCTTCTATTACCTGCACGGGCTCGGCGGCAACGAGAACAACTGGGTCAAGGGTGGCGCGCTCGACGAGAGCGCCAACACGCTCGGCCTCCAGGCGATCGTCGTCATGCCCGACGGTGACGACGGCTTCTACATCGACTCGGCGATGCCGATCGACTTCGACGCGTGCATGAAGGATGGCACCGGCCTGTTCATGCCGGGCATGCAGTCGCGCAAGGAGACGTGCGTCAGGAAGCGGAAGTACGAGACGTACATCGTCAAGGATCTGATCGCCGAGATCGATGCGAAGTACCGCACGATCGCGACGCGCGAGGGTCGCGCGATCGCCGGCCTCTCGATGGGCGGCTTCGGCGCGCTGCAGCTGTCGATGCGCCACCCGGATCTGTTCGCGGCCGCGGCGTCGCACTCGGGCGTCGATGCGCTGCTGTACGAGGGGCCGTATCCGTACGAGAAGGGCAAGGTCACGCTGTTCAAGGCCGTGAAGAAGCCGGCCGGCGGCGGGAACGAGATCCTGCACTGGCTGTACGGGCTGTTCGGCAACAAGATCGAGACCTGGCGGTCGTATGACCCGGCGACGCTCGCGATGAAGGTGGAGGCCGGGAAGCCGGCGCTGTATCTCGACTGCGGGACCGAGGACGTGTTCTTGCTGAACAACGGAGCGACGTACCTGCACGACCTGCTCGTCGAGCGCGGGATCGAGCACGCGTTCTACATCGGGCCGGGCCGGCATGACTTCACGTTCTGGAAGCCGCGGCTGCCGGAGAGCCTGAAGTTCTTGCGCGAGCACACGGTCGCGGCGAAGTAGCCGTCGCCGCCGCACTACCGCTGCCGCTGCCGTTCCCGCTCCCGCTGCGGTTCCCGCTGCCGTTCCCGCTGCCGTTCCCGTTCTGCGCCGACCAAACGCGGGGTTCGTCAGGCGCTCGGCCGGCCGACCATCGCAGCCAGCGCGCGCAGCGAGTCGCGCGCCCGCTCGACGTGCTCGGCCGCCTGGCTGACGGCACTCGACACGATCATCACGGGCTCCGTCTGATCCATCATCGCGGTCTCGTCGCTCGCGGCGCGCATGTTCGACCGCAGCGAGTCGATCGACTCCTCGAGGATCGAGAGCTGCTCGGCGAACTCGATCGGCAGCGAGTTGCCGGTGTTCGTCGGTTCGTCCTCCTGCGCACGGTGCTGCGCCGCGAGGCGCGACTGGGCCTCGGCGAGCTCGCGCCGGTGCTTCTCGTCGTCCTTCTCGAGCTTGATCAGCTTCTGCTCGAGCTCGGCGGCACGCGCGACGAGCGCGGTGTAGCGCGAGAGGTCGGCCTGCGCGGTCGCTTCGGGGTCGCGCGCCGGGACGGCACGGTTCATCGTCTCGTCGTCCTCGCGGAGGTCGCGCAGCTGCGACTCCAGGCGATCGCGCTCGAGCGTGAGCTGGGTGACCTTGGCCTTCATGTCGCGCAGCTCGCGCTCGAGGCCGGCGATCTCGCGCTCGGTGTTGGCGGCGAACTGGCGGACGTTGTCGGCCTTCTCGACCTCGCGCTCGAGCTCGTCGATGCGCGCCTGGAGCGCGGCGATCTCGGCGGGGTCGGCTCCGCCCGTGCCGTCGGAGGTGCCCTCGAGATCGTCGAGCTTGTCGAGCGCGTCGGTGAGCTTGGTCTCGGCCTCGCGAGCGCGCCGCTCGGCATCGACGATGCGCTCGGCTGCCTCCTTCGCGCGCGCCTCGATGTCCTTGGCGCGTGCCTCGATCTCGCGAGCGCGCGCCTCGACGTCGCGGACGTGGGACTCGAGCTGCTGGGCGCGCGCCTGGGCCTCGCGCGTCTGGGTCTCGGCATCGCGCGCCATCGCGAGCTGCGCCTCGGCGCGAGCGTCGGCGTCGGCCGCGCGCTGATCGGCGGCGGAGGCACGCGCCTCGGCGGCAGCGATG
>JAEWJO010000053.1 GCA_023386455.1 Pseudomonadota bacterium
GGGACACCCTGCGCGAGCAGCGCGCCGATCAGGCCGGCGAGCACGTCGCCGCTGCCGCCGGTCGCGAGCTCGGGGCCGCCGGTCGGATTGATCGCGCAGTAGTCGTCGTCGATCGTGCCGTCGCAGACGATCGTCCGCGCGCCCTTGAGCACGACGACCGCGTGCGCGCGCATCGCGAGTGCACGCGCGGCCGCGAACCGATCGGCCTCGACCTCGGCGGTGGTGATCCCGAGCAGACGCGCGGCCTCGCCGGGATGAGGCGTCAGCACGACGGGTCCGCCCGCCTGACGCAGCGCCTCGACGATGCCGGCGACGAGGTTCAACGCGTCGGCGTCGAGCACGGCGGGCACGCCCGATGCGAGGACCTCGCCGACCCAGCCGGCGGCCGGCTCGCTCTGGCCGAGGCCGGGTCCGATCACGACCGCGCTCTTGCCGGCGAGCAGGTCGCCGACGCTCGTCGACAGCGCCTTCGTCATGATCGAGTCGTCGGCGATGACGTCGCCCGCGGTCGCGAGCGTGACGAGGCCGGCGCCGCCGCGTAGCGCGGCGTTCGCGCAGAGGCGCCCTGCCCCGCGCATGCCCGGCATGCCGCCGACGATCACGACGTGACCGCGACGGCCCTTGTGGTCCATGAGCGCCGCGCGCGGGAGCCACGTCGCGACGTCGGACTCCTCGACGAGGCCGGCCCGCACCGCCTGCGTCGCGAGCACGCCGCTCGGCACGCCGATGTCGGCGACGTCGATCGAGCCGCAGTGTGCAAAGCCCGGTGCGCTCGCGAGCGCGATCTTGAGCGCGGCCATCGTCACCGTGACGTCCGCGGTGATGCAGGTGCCGAACACGCTCCCCGTGTCGGTCTCGAGACCCGACGGGATGTCGACCGCGAGGCACCGCTGCGCGTGGTTCGCGAGCGACACGACGTCGGCGAGGTGGTTCTCGATCGGCCGCGACAGGCCGACGCCGAACAGCGCGTCGATCACGAGCGCAGCACCGGCGATCTCGTCTCCGAGCTCGCCGAGCGCCTGCGGGTCGTCGATCATGCGGACGACACCGCCGGCGCGCTCGAGGACCGCGAGGTGGGCGGCCGCGTCGCCGCGGATGCTCGACCGCGACACCGCGAGGTAGACGACGGCGTCGCGGCCGGCGTCGCGCAGGACGCGCGCGGCGACAAAGCCGTCGCCGCCGTTGTTGCCCGGCCCGCAGATCACCGCGATGTGACCGTCGACCTCGTCCTCGTCGAGCATCTCCTCGGCGACGTGCGCGACGGCGCGGCCGGCGGTCTCCATCAGCGTGAACGCCGGGATTCCGATGTCATCGATCGTCGCGCGATCGAGCGCGCGCATCTCCGCAGCCGTCACGACGGGTCGCATGGCGCGAGGAGCCTACCTCGTTTATCGTCTCGCCATGGCGCTCGAGATCCGGACGATCACCGACGACGAAGTCGCCGCATACCGCGAGACCCTGTTGCAGACGTTCGGGGTCGATGCCGATGCGGACGAGGGTGGCGTCGATCGCCATCGCAAGCTCGTCCCGCTGACCCAATCGTGGGCGGCGATCGAGAACGGCTTCGTCGTGGCGACCGCGGCGACGTTCGACCTCGAGATCAGCGTGCCACTCGGCGGCGCACTCCCGATGGCGGGACTGACGATGGTGACGGTCCGGCCGAGCCACCGCCGCAAGGGCCTCTTGCGCCAGCTGATGAAGCGTCACCTCGACGACGCGCGCGCTCGCTCGTTCCCGGTCAGCGGCCTGTGGGCATCCGAGAGCAAGATCTACGGCCGGTTCGGCTACGGCATCGCCGCGTTCTCCGACGCGTACGACATCCCCGGCGCGCACGCACTCGCCGTCGGCGTCGGCCGCGATCTCGACGACCTCGAGTGGATCGATGGCGAGCGCGCACGCGAGGCCCTGCCGCCGATCTACGCGCGCGCGACCGACGCACGTCCCGGCGCGCTCCGCCGGACACCGATGTGGTGGAGCGAGCGCCGCTTCATCGAGAACGCGTGGACGCGCAAGGGCGCGAGCAAGCGCCGCTACGTGCTCGCGAAGCGAGGCCGCGAGCACGTCGGCTACATCGCCTACCGCCAGCGCGACAAGTTCACCGACGGCCTGCCCGATGGCCGCCTCGAGATCAACGAGCTCGTCGCGTTCGACGCGCGCGCCGCCGTGACGCTGTGGAAGTTCGCGTGCTCGGTCGACCTGTTCCCGACGGTGACCTGGTGGAACGCGCCGCCCGACGACGCGCTGCCGTGGAACGTCGACGACCTGCGCCGGATCCGCCGCCGCAAGGAGGACACGCTGTGGCTGTGCATCGAGGACGTCCCGGCGACGCTCGCGGCGCGCGGCTACTCGACCGATGGCACGCTGAGGATCGCGGTCGGCGGCTGGACGTACGAGCTCGTGGCCGAGGGCGGCCGCGGCCGGTGCGAACCGACGAGCAAGGCGCCCGACATCTCGTGCACGAAGCAGACGCTCGCGACGCTGTTCCTCGGCGCGGTGAGCGCGACGAACCTCGCGCAGGCCGGCATGGTGCGCGGCGATGCGAAGGCGCTGGCGAGTGCAGACGCGCTGTTCAGCTCGCCGCTCGCGCCGTGGTGCCCTGAGGTGTTCTAGCTGCAGGCCTTCTGCAGCACGCCGGCGATCTCGTCGGCCCAGCCCTTGATCTGGCCCTCGTCGAGGCCCTCGATCATGACGCGCGCCTTGCTCTCGGTGCCCGAGTAGCGAACGAGCACGCGGCCGTCGTCGCCGAGCTTCGCCTCGACGTCGGCGATCAGCTTCATGACGTCGGGGAGCTGATCGAGCGGCACCTTCCTGCCGACCGCCAGGTTCACGAGCACCTGCGGCGTCCGCGTCATCACCTTCGCGAGCTCCGACAGCGGCCGGCCTTCCTTGACCATCACCGCGAGCACGCGCAGCGCCGCGACGATGCCGTCGCCGGTCGTCGCGTGATCGAGGAACACGAGGTGCCCCGACTGCTCGCCGCCGAAGTTGTAGCCGCTCTTGCGCATCTCCTCGACGACGTAGCGGTCGCCGACCTGGGTGCGAACGACGCGGCCGTTGTTCACGCGCAGCGCGCGCTCGAGGCCGAGGTTCGACATCACGGTCGCGACGAGCGTCTGCTTCGCGAGCGTGCCGTCGAGCAGCATGCGCGTCGCGCACAGCGCCATGACCGCGTCGCCATCGACGACGTTGCCGTGCTCGTCGCACAGCACGCAGCGATCGCCGTCACCGTCGAGCGCGATGCCGAGGTGGGCATCGTGCAGCTTGACCGTCTCGCACATCGCCTGCGGGTACAGCGCGCCGGCGCGTGCGTTGATGTTCTTGCCGTCGGGCTTGGTGTGGATCGCGATCACCTTCGCGCCGAGCTCCTCGAACACCGCCGGACCGACGCGATAGCCGGCGCCGTTCGCGGCATCGACGACGATGCGCAGGCCATCGAGCGTCAGCTCGCTCGGGAACGTCGACTTGCAGAACACGACGTAGCGGCCGCGGCTGTCCTCGATCTTGCGCGAGTAGCCGACGTCGGCCGGCGCGGCGCGCTGACCGTCGAGCCCGGCCGACTGCATCAGCGTCTCGATCTCGGCCTCGACATGGTCGGGCAGCTTGTAGCCATCGCGCGCGAAGACCTTGATGCCGTTGTCCTCGAACGGGTTGTGCGAGGCGGAGATGACGACGCCCGCGTCGCAGCGCATCGACGACGTGATGAACGCGATGCCCGGCGTCGGCAGCGGGCCGGTCAGCCAGACGTCGGCGCCCATCGACACGATGCCCGCGGCGAGGGCCGACTCGAACATGTAGCCGGACAGCCGGGTGTCCTTGCCGATCGCGATCCGCGTGTGGCGACCCGGTTGACGCAGCCGTGCGGCGATGGCCATGCCGAGCCGCATCACGGTCGCGCCGGTCATCGGCTCGAGGTTCGCGACGCCACGCATGCCGTCGGTGCCGAACAATGAACGCCCGTTACTCATCTCGCTGCGTTCTGTAGCACGACTGAGGCCAGCGGTTATGGTCGAGCCGGACCGGGAGAGGGTGCGGGCGGCGGGGCCTTGATCGGGCTGATCTTCACCCGCTCTGGCGAAATCCGTACGCCGATCCCTGGTGGCAGCCCGTCGAGGCTCACGGCGATCTCACGAGCCTTCGTGTCACTCGCGCTCAGGTGCACCACCGGCGCGAGCGCAGCCTTCGCCTTCTCGACCGCGAGCAGCGAGCCGGTCAGCATCACGTCGACCTGCGCGGGGGCCACACTCCAGCGCGTGGGGTCGACGCCCTCCCCCACGACGCGAACCGCCAGACCGGGCAGCCGGCGCGTCACGAGCTCCTCGTCGATGGCGATCTGCAGCAAGACCTCGTTGCTCGCGACCGTCTCGACCCCATCGGGGGTGACGACCTTCGTCTCGGCGGTGAACATCTCCGCCCGGCCGTCGACGGGGACCTCGTACGTGCGAACGGCCGAGAGCGCGTTCAGCGTGCTCTCCGCGCCGCGGACCTTCACGGTCGCCGGGACCGGCTTGACCTCCGACACCACGTAGCCGTGGAGCGGCCGGCCGGCGAGCTGCGGCGTCACCTCGACGACCTTCTCGACGCGGCGGTCGAACGCGATCGGCACGGTGCGCGGGCTGATCGACGTGATCGTCAGGCCGGATGGCAGGCCGATCAGATCGGACGTGATCGTGAAGTCCCCGGTGCGCGCGTGCCGCAGGTCGAGGTTGATCCGATCGATCTCGCGCTCGTCGAACCGGCGCAGGCGCTGCCACGGCCCCTTGATCGTGACGCGCACCTCCTCGAGCCGGTCGGACACGAGGACCTTGTCGTCCGGCAGCGTGTACGAGACGCCGACGCGCGCCGTGATCTCGCGATCGCGGTCGGTGTTGACGAGCAGGAACACGGTGACCGCGAGGACGAGCGAGAGAAACTTCAGGCCGACGTTCTGGAGCAGCGCCTCGTGAAGCCAGCGCCGGAGCGCGCCGCGTTCCGGATCCGGCGGCGGGCTCGGTGGCGGCAGCGACTGGCGCGCCGGGGCGCGGCCGAGGTTGCCGATCGTCTCGCTGCGCTGCCTCATGCGCTCTCCGCGGCAGGTGCCTCGTCGTCGTCGCCGGCGCCCATGCTCGCGAGCGCCTTGCCGACCTCGGCCGCGGCCGCGGCTTCCTCGGCGATGTCGGTGTGGACGCCTGCGAACAGGCCGACGAGCGCGCGGCGCAGCATCACCGGCTCGAGGTCGCGCGCGATCGAGCCCTTGAAGCAGAGCGAGATCTCGCCGCGCTCCTCGGACACGACGACGCAGACCGCGTCGGTGTCCTCGGTGATGCCGAGCGCGGCGCGGTGCCGCGT
>JAEWJO010000152.1 GCA_023386455.1 Pseudomonadota bacterium
GAGTGGGACGAGCAGGCGCTGCCACCGTGGCGTCGTTTCGTCGAGCGCGGCGCGCAGCCGCTCGAGCCCCGTCTTGAGCCGCCAGCGCACCGTCCCCGCGGGGACGCCGAGCTCGCGGGAGATCTGCGCCGCCGACTGGCCGTCGAGGTAGCGCTTCATCACGACTGCCCGGAATGGCTCGTCGAGTGCGACGAGCGCGGCCGCGAGCTTCTCGAGCACGCGCGCGCGATCGATCAGCGCATCGGGACGGTCCGTGTCCGTCTCGACGACCGCGATCTGCTCGCGGACCTCGCGACGCGACCGACCACGCCGATCCATGCGCCAGCGGTTGCGCAGCACCGTCGCGAGCCAGGGCCGCACCGGCCGACCCGGATCGGGCGGGTGCGCGATCGCGGCGATCGCCGTGTCCTGGATCAGATCGTCGGCGTCGGCATCGCCGTGGACCAGCGAGCGCGCGAGGGCCCGCAGGCCCTGCAGCTCGTCGAGCACGGCATCCGGGGTCACGCGTAGAGCATGCCGCGGATGCGCGAAGTGTTGGCGGCCTGCGAAGATTTCCTAGCGCGGCGCCCGCCGCCGGACCCGGGCCCGCTCGACGAGGATCGCGACGAGCGCGACCGCCGCGACGCCACCGAAATGGACCGGCTCGGTCAGGTAATGAGCCCACGACTGCGGGGCGGTCGCGCCATGGCCCGGATGGCCGAGCGCGACGCTAGGTACGAGGACGGTCGCGGCGGCGACCAGCGCGGTCGTGAGCTTCACGGTGTCTCCTTCACGCGGGCGAGAGCTTGGGCATGCGGGGATCGATCGTCGTGTGCGAGTCCGGCCGGATCCCGGTCGAGCGGCGTGAGGCGCCCTCGGCGAACCCCTCGTGCTCCTTGTCGAGCCCCTTGGGCCGCTGCATCCGGTGGGGCTTGTTGCCCTGGAAGATGCCGCGGATGTGGCTCGGCGCCGAGGGTTCCACGTCGGGCTTGCCGACGACGATGTTCGCGATGACCTTGTGCCGTTTACCTCTCATCGTGACCTCCGGCGCCGAACATCGGCGCGTGACGTTGCTCGATGACCCTGCCGTTGCCGAGGTACATGTGGACGCCACACGGCAGGCACGGGTCGAAGCTGCGCACCGTCCGCATGATGTCGATGCCCTTGAAGCTGTCTGCCCGGTTCTCCTCGAACAGCGGCATGCCCTGCACCGCGTCCTCGTACGGACCCGGCGTTCCGTAGCTATCGCGCGGGCTCGCGTTCCACGGCGTCGGCGGGTACGGGTGGTAGTTCGCGATCTTGCCGTCGCGGATCACGAGGTGATGCGACAGCACGCCGCGCACCGCCTCGTGGAACCCGCAGCCGATGCCCTCGTCGGGAACCTCGAACTCCTCGAACACCTTGACGTCGCCGCCGTGGACGAGCTCGAGCGCCTTGTCGACGAAGTACAGCGCCATCGCCGCCGAGTACGCGACGAAGTACGCGCGCGCGCGATCGCGCTCGAGCGTGTTCGACCGCGCCGGAATCTTCCACTCGAAGTCCATCTCGGGCAGCGTCGCGGACTTCGGCAGGTGGATCATCACGCTCTTGCCGGTCGCGCGCACGAACGGCGTCTTCACGAGGTTCGCGAGCGCGGTCGCCCACAGCCGGGCGAGCGGTCCGCCACCGGTATCGAGCGCGAGGTGATCGCCGGAGCGCCGATCGAACCAGCGCGGGCTCACCACCCAGCTGTAGTTGCCGCCCTCGAGCTCGCGCTTCTGCGGCCGGGGGATCGTCGTCTGGTTCCACGGATGGCGGCGATCGATCGGGTTGCCGAGCGGGTCCTTCGCCACGAACATCTCGTCGTCGACCCAGTCCTCGTAGTACGAGCTGCCGAGCAGGATGCGGATGCCGACGTTGATGTCGACGAGGCTCGTCGTCACGAGCTTGCCGTCGACGACGATGCCCGGCGTGACGAACATGCTGCGGCCCCACTCGGCCATGTTCTCGTAGCGGTAGTCGCAGATGTCGGGGTTCTGGAACGAGCCCCAGCAACCGAGCAGCACGCGCCGATCGCCGACCTTCTCGTAGCCGGGCATCGCGTCGTAGAAGAAGTCGAAGATGTCGTCGTTGATCGCGACGAGCTTCTTCGCGAAGTCGAGGAAGTGGATCAGCCGCGCGAGGTAGTCGGTGAAGACCTGCGGCGTCGCGACGGTGCCGGTGCCTCCCGGATACAGCGTCGACGGGTGCACGTGGCGACCTTCCATGAGACAGAACATCTCCCGCGTCAGGCGACTCATCTGGAGCGCCTCGCGATAGAAGTCGCCGGTGAACGGATTGAACGCGCGCATGATGTCCGCGAGCGTGTTCTTGCCGTGGATCTTCGCGTTCGGCGCCGGCGTGCGCTCGGCCTTCGCGAGCAGCGACGGGTTCGTCTCCGCCACCATCTTCTCGCAGAAGTCGACGAACACCAGGTTGTCCTGGAAGATCGAGTGATCGAACATGTACTCGGCGGCTTCACCGAGGTTGTAGATCCACTCGGCGAGCGGGGGCATCTTGATGCCGTACGCCATGTTCTGCGCGTACACCGAGCACGTCGTGTGGTTGTCGCCGCAGATGCCACAGATGCGGCTCGTGATGAAGCCGGCGTCGCGTGGATCCTTGCCGCGCATGAACACGCTGTAGCCACGGAACAGCGACGACGTGCTCCTGCACTCGACGACCTCGCGATTGTCGAAGTCGATCTTCGTGTAGATGCCGAGGTTGCCGACGATGCGCGTGACCGGATCCCACGCCATCTGGACGAGCTTGCGTTGCTTCGCCGCGGTCGGCGTCTCACTGATCGTCATCGCGGTAGCTCCTTGCGGCGGTCGCCGTTGCCGGGCGTGTAGTAGGGGTCGTAGCCGGTCGTCAGCGCCGGCCCGTTGTGGTGCCACTTCGGCTCTTCGTCCATCGTGTGGTTCGTGATGCCGCGCAGCGCGCGCACGACACGGCCGTAGCCGGTGACGAGCTTGCTCGAGAACGCCGCGCCGGGCGGCTGATCCATGAACGGCATGAACTTGTCGGGGAAGCCCGGCATCGTGCAGCCGATGCAGATGCCGCCGACGTTCGGGCAACCGCCGATGCCGTGCATCCAGCCGCGCTTGGGGACGTTGCAGTTGACGACCGGTCCCCAGCACCCGACCTTCACCTGACAGCGCGGCGAGTTGTAGTCGACCGCGAAGTCGCCCTGCTCGTAGTAGCCGGCGCGATCGCAGCCCTCGTGGACCGTCTTGCCGAACAGCCACGTCGGGCGCAGCTTCTCGTCGAGCGGGATCAGCGGCGCCTTGCCGACCGCCTGCTGGAGCAGCCAGACGAGCGTCTCCATGAAGTTCTCGGGCTGGATCGGACAGCCGGGGACGTTGACGATCGGCAGACCCGCCGTCGACCGGAAGTCCCAGCCGAGGTAGTCGGCGAGGCCCATCGCGCCGGTCGGGTTGCCGGCCATCGCGTGGATGCCGCCGTAGCAGGCGCACGTGCCGGCCGCGACGACCGCGAACGCCTTCGGCGCGAGCATGTCGAGCCACGTGTTGAGCGTGATCGGCTGGCCGTGCTCGTCGGAGCCGAACGACGTCCAGAAGCCCTCGCCATTGACCCGCTCGTTCGGGATCGAGCCCTCGATCACGAGCACGAACGGCGCGAGCTCGCCGCGCGCCGCCTTGCGAAACGGCGCGAGGAAGTCCTCGCCCGTCTCGTAGGCCAGCACCTTGTTGTAGAGCTTCACCTTCGGGAGTCCGGGGATCAGACCGAGGACGACGTCCTCGATGCCCGGCTGCGACGCGGCGGTCAGCGAGACCGTGTCGCCGTCGCAGCTGAGTCCCTCCGAGATCCAGAGAATGGTGACCTCGTCGATCGGTTGCGGCTCTGGCATGGGTGCCTTTCAGCAAATGCGCGGTAGCGGTTCTGCGTACGGGAGGTCCAGGATTCGCCGGCCGCGCACGGGTGTGACGAGCTCGACGACGGACGGATGGTCTCCCGTCACGGTTCCGATGCGAGCGGCATGCCTCCCGAGCGGATGGGCACGCAGTGCCTCGAGCGCTCGCCCCGCACTCGCATCCGGAACGAACACGACGAGCTTGCCCTCGTTCGCGACGAGCAGCGGATCCAGTCCGAGCAGCTCGCACGCGCCGCGCACGGCCTCGCGCATCGGAATCGCGGCCTCGTCGACCTCGATCCCGAGCCGGCGCCGCGTCGCGATCTCGACGAGCGTCGCGGCAACTCCGCCACGCGTCGGATCTCGCATGGCGTGTACGTCGGAACACGCGCTCAGGAGTGCAGCGGCGAGCTCGTGCAGCGGGGCGGTATCGCTCGTTATGTCGCCGTCGAGATCGAGCCCCGCGCGGTGCGCCATGATCGCAACGCCGTGATCGCCGATCGGCCCGGACACGAGGATCGCGTCGCCGGGGCGCACCTGCGCCGAGCCGAGCACGAGACCGGGAGGTACGACGCCGATCCCCGACGTGTTGATGAACACCTGATCGCCGTTGCCGCGACCGACGACCTTCGTGTCGCCGGTGACGATCGACACGCCGGCGCGATCCGCGGCGCGCCGCGCGGATTCGATCACGCGCCGGAGATCGGCGAGCGGCATGCCCTCCTCGAGGATGAACGCGAGCGACAGCGCGACCGGCCGCGCCCCACCGACGGCGAGGTCGTTGATCGTGCCGTTGACCGCGAGCTCGCCGATATCGCCTCCCGGGAAGAAGATCGGGCTGATCACGTACGAGTCGGTCGTGAACGCGAGCCGGCCACCGCCGACGTCGAGGATCGCCTGATCGTCGAGCGCCTCGAGCGCCGGGTTCGCGAACGCGGGCACGATCATCCGCTCGATCAGATCGGCGGTGAGCTTGCCGCCGCTGCCGTGGCCGATGAGAACGCGGTCGGTCGCGGTGATCGGGACGGGACAGGCGGGATCAAAGGACATCGGGTTCTCCGAGGGCGACGTGGACCTGATCCCACAGCACGTGCAGCAGCACGGTGTGGACCTCCTGGATGCGATGGATCGACCAGCTCGGCACGACGAACGCGTGCTCGCACAGATCGGCGAGCGGGCCACCGTCGCGGCCGAGGAAGCCGATCGTGCACGTGCCGAGCTCGCGGGCGCGGCGCATCGCACGGATCACGTTCGCCGACGAGCCGGACGTCGAGATCCCGAGCACGGCATCGGTCGGGCGCGCGACGAGCTCGAGCTGCGCGGCGAACACCTGCGCGAAGTCACCGTCGTTGCCGACCGCGGTCAGCAGCGCGACGTCCGCCGGCAGCGCGGTCGCCGGGAACGGACGGCGCTTCTCGATGATCGGGTGCTGGAACTCGACGGCGACGTGGAGCGCGTCGCACGCCGAGCCTCCGTTGCCCATCACGAACAGCCGGCCACCCGAGCCGAGCCGCTCGGCAAGCGCACGCGAGGCGCGCTCGA
Organism: Pseudomonadota bacterium; assembly: GCA_023386455.1. Taxonomy (GTDB): domain Bacteria; phylum Myxococcota_A; class Polyangia; order Haliangiales; family Haliangiaceae; genus JABFXX01. The sequence goes on from JAEWJO010000152.1 coordinate 5,414, forward strand.
TGTCGGCCGCACGCTCGGTGAAGAACGTCGCGACCAGCGCGGCACTCTCTCGCGCCTTGTCGACGATCGATTCCCTCATGCGACCTCCGGCCGGCGGTGCTGGTAGTAGGCGGCGCACGCGCCCTCGGCCGAGACCATCGTCGCGCCGAGCGGTGATGCCGGCGTACACGCGCGTCCGAATGCGGCGCACTCGGATGGCTTCTTCACGCCGCGGAGCACGAGGCCGGCGATGCACGCCTCGGGCTCGCGCGTCGCGATCTCGCCGACGTCGAACACGTGGTCGGCGTCGTGCGCGCGGTATCGATCCGAGATGCGGTAGCCCGACTTCGGGATCCCGCCGATGCCGCGCCAGTTCCGGTCGACGACCTCGAACACCTCGGCGATCGCCGCGCGTGCACCCGGGTTGCCGTCGTGGCCGACGTTGCGCGCGTAGGCGTTCTCGACGCCGTGCTCGCCGCGCTCGAGCTGGAGCACCGCCATGAGGACGCCGCGCATCAGGTCGACGGGCTCGAACCCGGTGATCACGATCGGTACGCGATAGCGTGCGGCGAGTGCCTCGTACGCGCGGAAGCCGACGACCGCGCAGACGTGGCCGGGGCCGAGGAACGCCTGCACGCGGTTGTCGCGCGCCTGCAGGATGCTCGCGATCGACGGCGGCACGAGGACGTGCGACGCGAGCATCGAGAAGTTCGCGACGCCGCCGCGCTTCGCCGCGATCAGCGCCATCGCGTTCGCCGGCGCGGTCGTCTCGAATCCGATCCCGAAGAACACGACCTGCCGATCGGGGTTCGCGCGGGCGAGCGCGACCGCATCGAGCGGCGAGTAGACGACGCGAACGTCTGCACCGCGCGCGCGAAGCCGCATCAGATCGGTCTGCGAGCCCGGCACGCGCAGCATGTCGCCGAACGACGTGAAGATGACGCCGGGGCGCACCGCGATCGCGTGCGCTCGATCGATCGTCTCGAGCGCGGTGACGCAGACCGGGCAGCCGGGGCCGTGCACGAGCTCGACGGTCTCCGGCAGCAGGCGGTCGAGCCCGTAGCGCAGGATCGAGTGCGTCTGGCCGCCGCAGACCTCCATGATCACGTGCGGCCGCGTGGCGACGCGACGGATCGTGTCAGCCTGCGCGGCGACGATGCTCGCGTCGCGATATTCGTCGACGTACTTCACGGTTCCTCCGAGGTCTCGCCGAGCTCGCGCAGGAGCTCCCACGTGCGCGCGGCCTCGTCGCGATCGACGACGGAGATCGCGAAGCCGACATGGACGAGCACGAAGTCGCCGACGACCGAGGCCGGCTGGTACTCGAGGCACACCTCGCGCGTGATGCCGCCGAAGCTCACGCGGCCAAACCGCAGGCCTTCGCGCTCGTGGGTCGAGACGATCTCACCGGGGATCGCTAAGCACATGCAGTCCTCCTCAGACGAAGTGACGCGATCGCGGCCTGGCCGAGCGCGAGCCCACCGTCGTTCGGTGGGACGCGTGCGTGCGTCAGGACCTCGATGCCATCGGCCTCGAGCACGCGGATCGTGTCGTCGAGGAGCCGGCGGTTCTGGAAGCAGCCGCCGGTCAGGGCCACCGTGCGGGCGCCGGTGCGCCGGCACGCCAGGCCGATCGCGTGGACGAGCGTCGCGTGGAACCGCGCGGCGAGCACCGCCGGGGCAACGCCGGCGCGCAGCGCGTGCGCGAGCTCCCGGATCGCCGGGCGCAGATCGATCTCGAACGGCGTGCCCTCCGCGAGCGCGAGCTCGAACGGCAGCGCGTCGCCGGGCGCGGCGATCGCCTCGAGCTGGGCGGCCGCCTGGCCGTCGTAGCTGATCGAGGCCGCGACGCCGAGCAGCGCGGAGACCGCGTCGAACCAGCGGCGGAGGTTCGCGAGCTGGATCGATCCGATCGGTCCGGCGATGCCGCGGTCCTGTTCCGGGTGGAGGA
>JAEWJO010000153.1 GCA_023386455.1 Pseudomonadota bacterium
TGCTTGCCCGCCTCGAGTCCTCGCTTCGCGAGCTCGTAGTGCGTGAAGATCGGCGTCGCGACCGCGATCGCATCGATATCGGGATCGGCGAGGATCGCCGCCGCGTCGTCGACGACCTTGATGTACGGGAACTGGGCCTGCGCCACCTGGCGGCGATTGGGGTTCTGCTCTGCGATCGCCACGACTTTCGTGCGCGGTCCCGCGGCAAAATTGCGCACGAGATTCGGGCCCCAGTAGCCGTAACCGATCACGCCGATACGAAGAGAGGCGCTCACCGTCGGGCACGGTCACATGGCGGGCCCGACGCGTCAAGGGAGGTGCTACCTTGCCGCGGCAGTGCCCAAGCGCTTCTTCGATCGGCGTGTGACGACGCCGGTGCGCCGCCTCCTCGACGACTGGCTTCCGCCGGTCATCCGCGAGTGGCGGCCGCTCAACCGCGTGCTCGCCCGCTTCGTGCACGGCTCGAACTTCGACCTCGACTTCAAGGAGCGCGCGTTCCACCTGACCGATCGGGAGATCGCGCAGGCCTACGACGACCTCGCGCAAGGTGGCGCGCGGTTTCGCGATACCGACACGACCCCGGCGCAGATCGAGGCGATCGTCGCGGCGGCGAACGGCCACGTGCTCGAGGTCGGCTGCGGCAACGGCACCGTCGCCGAGCGGCTCGCGAACGCCGGCCACGATGTCGTCGCCGTCGATGTCACCGCCGGCTCCGCCGAGGAGACCCAGCGCCGTGCCGGCTGTCCGGTCGCGCTCGCGGGCCTGCCCGACCTGCCGTTCAGGACCGGCGCGTTCGACACCGTCGTGTGCTCGCACACGCTCGAGCACATCCCCGATCTGTGGGCTGCGTCGCGCGAGCTTCGCCGGGTCGCCAGGCGCGTCGTCGTCGTCGTCCCGTGCCAGCGCTACTACCGCTACACCGTCGATTACCACCTGCACTTTTTCCCCCAGGCCGGTCCGCTCGAGCGCCTGCTCGGCGGCACCGCGACGCTCGTCGATCACGACTGGGTCGTCGTCGCCGACGTCACCTAGGCGCGCGCGCGGCGTTTCGTGTCGAGGTAGCGCGCGACGATCGGCTCGACCGCCCGCAGCGCGACGACATCGATCGCATCGCCATCGTGATGGCGCAGCGCGCGCCGGACGCTGCTCGAGAGGCGTGACGCGAGCCGGTTCGCGGTGAAGTCGTCGATGATCTGCGGGTGGATGTAGCTCTTGCGACACACCGCCGGCGTGTGACCGAGCTGCGCGGCGACCTTGCCGAGCACGTCCTTGATGCTCTGCTTGCACCCGCGCAGCGTGCCGGGGTGTTCGAGCGCGCAGAACAGCATCGCGGCCGCCATGGTCGCTGCCCACGTCCGGTAGTCCTTCGCGGTGAACGGGCCCCCGCTGACCTCGCGCAGGTAGTCGTTGACGTCCTGCGACGTCACCGGCCGGACGTTGCCGTCGTCGTCGATGTACTCGAACAACCGGCGGCCCGGCAGGTCGTGGCACTGGCGGACGATCGTCGCCAGCTTGCGATCGCGCACGCGGACGCGGCGCTCGATACCGCTCTTGCCGCGATACGACAGCTCGAGCAGCGGGCCACGCACCTTGACGTGATGGTTGCGCAGCGTCGTCGCCCCGTACGACTGGTTCGTCCGCGCGTACTCCTCGTTGCCGACGCGGAGCTGCGCGCGCTCCATGAGGGACACGATCGTCGCGACGACCTTGCGCTTGCAGAGGCACCTGCACGCGAGGTCGTGCTCGACGGTCCTGCGGATGCGCGGCAGCACGTGACAGAAGTCGACGAGCCGGTAGTACTTCACGGCATCGCGGACCTCGCGCCACTTCGCGTGATAGCGGTACTGCTTGCGGCCGCGCGCGTCGCGACCTGTCGCCTGGATGTGACCGTCGGGGTCCGGCGAGATCCAGACGTGCGTCCATGCCGGAGGGATGGCGAGCGCGCGGATGCGCGCCAGCGTGGCGCGGTCGCGCACGGGTCGGCCGGAGGCCGAGTAGTACGCGAATGACCTGGACCGGCGATGCCGCGAGATGCCCTCACGTTCGTCGTTGCTGTAGTTCAACGCGACGGCGCTCGCGGTCGCCTCCGGGTTTTCGATGATGCGCGCGAGCTGCACGACCGCATCCATACGCACACGGCGTGCCGGCGCCGGCTGTGGCACCGGCGCACTAGCGTGCTGGAGCGAGCCCGGCCAGGAACTGGAGCTCGACGTCGGACACCGCGACGCCGACGGGGAACGGGCTGACCGGCCACCCGGGCGCGACGTGCGGTGCGAGCGTCGTGACGATCGATAGCTCGTTCGTGTGGACCGCGATGTCCGGCAGATCGAACTGCACCGGTGTCCATCCGGGCTTCAGATCGACCTCGGCGACGCGATCGCCATTCCACTCGAGCGTCACGTGCGTCGCGCCCGCCGGTGCGAGCCACACGGTGACACGCTGGCCGTACGGCATGAGGTTCGGGATCAGCGCGGTCGCGCGGGATGCGGTCGTGTAGCGGAACGCACGATCGGACGTCACCGGTGCCGAGAAGCCGCCGGCGAGGTACGGGTCCCGACCGCGCGAAGCGATGCGCCACACGCCGCGCCGCTGCCATAGCCGGCGATCGTCGCGCATGTCGGCCATGTCCGCGACGAGCGGATAGTCGCCGGTGTGGCCCCACGCGTGGATCGACACTCCGTGGCGAAGCGCGTAGATCGCGTTCGCCGGAAACTCGAACGGGTTGCCGACGGTGTCGACGATGCGCTGCGCGGACGATCGCAGCGGCTTCGGCACGTTGTGGCAGCAACGCGTGTCGAGCTCGGACTCGGCGGCCTTGCCGCTGCCGAGCTTGTTCAGGTGGTTGTAGTTCGTCGCGACGCACGGCGAGACGAACAGGACGAGCGGCACGTGCCACATCGCGAGCGGGAACCTGCCCACTCGCGTGGCGAGCCGGCCCGCCTGGACGACGAGCGACGCGAGCCCGAACACGAGCGGCAGCGTGACGTTGCACATGCGGCGCTGACCGAACGCCGAGCTGCCCCACCAGTCGAGCACGGTCGAGTTGAGATAGACCTGGATCGCGACGGCGGCGAGCATGCCGATGCCGACGAGCCGCGCGCGCTTCGGCACGACGAACAGGCCGAGCACGCCGAGGTACGCCAGCGGCGTCGTCGAGAACCAGCCGTTGCGGCGCGAGAACAACAGCTCCATGATCATCGGCGCCTCGAACCGCGTGTAGCGCTTGCCCTGCGGCAGCGCGGCCGCATCGCCGAACACGGCGTGCCACTCGAGGAGCTGCGGGATGAACACGACGAGCGCGACGCCGAGCGCGAGCGCACCGCCGCCGAACCAGCGCAGGACGACCGGACGCCACGGCGTGTCCTTCGTGCGGATCGCGCGGACGCACTCGACGCCGACCTCGATCGCGACGACGACGCCCATCGCGAGCTCCTGGACGCGGATCAGCATCGCGATGCCGAGCAGCGCGCCGAGCGCGCACCACCGGCGCAGATCACGGCGCCCGAGCGTCAGGCCCCAGTACGCGAGGAACGCGGCGCACGCGAACGCGTCGACGGCGTGCGAGTAGCTCGGCATGTACGTCGCGTAGAACGTGATCGGCGTACCGAGCAGGATCGCGACCGCGGCATACGTCGCCGCCCACCGTCCGCCGAGCGACTGCTTCGCGAGCCGCCGGCCGAGCAGCACCGCGCCGCATGCGAACAGCGCACTCGACAGGAACACGAACCGCTGGTGCCACAGCGTGTAGCCGTGCGTCGGGATGCCGGCACCGAACAGGTTCGCGACGTACGCGCCGGCCTGTGCGGTCCAGATCATCGGCGTCCACACGAGCGGCGCGCCGATCGGCTGGATGATCGCCTTGCGTCCCGTCTTCGTGCGCGGCTCGTTCCACGGATCGCCGAAGCGGCGGAGGTCGTTGTCGAACACCCAGTCGAAGTCGAGCGCCGTCGAGCGCGCCATCAGGTACTGCATGTGACCGTCGCCGCGCGCGAGCACCGGACGGTACACACCATCGCCGCGCGGCGAGATCGGATCGCCGCCCATGTCGTCGTTCGTGATGTAGAGCCCGACGACGAACAGGCAGGCCGCGAGCACGACGAGGTTCGGCCGCTGCCGGACCCATGCGAGCCATCGCCTGCCCATCGCGACTGTTCTTCTCACGTCTGCTCGCGATCCGAACGCTGTTTCGACTCAGAAACGCTCTGGTGGCAGCCGCTCCGGGCGTGGCCAGCCGACGGTGAGCGACGCGGCGACCCGCAGCGCATCGACGAGTGCACGGGCGACGACATCGCGGCGCGCACCGGTCGCCTTGCCGGCGCCGCGCTTGTGGAACTCGACGACGACCTCGACGACGGTCGCGCCACCGCGTGCCGCGCGGATCACGCGCTCGCCCTCGGCGAACACGCCGCGCGCGGTGACCGCCGCGTCGAGCAGCTCCCGCCGGGCGAGCTTGATCGATCCCGGATCGCCACCGGGTGCGCCGAGCGCGCGGACGATCCGCTCGTAGCCCCACGACACGATCTGGCGATACGGCGTGTAGACCTCGCGCTTGTTGGGGCGCACGCCGATCACGAAGTCGGCGCCTCGCTCCGCCGCGCCGGCCATCGCGACGAGCGACCGCATCGGCCACTGCCGGTCGGCCGACATCAGGAACACCCAGTCGTGCCGCGCGTGGGCGTAGAGCGCCCGCATCGACGCCTCGATCCCGCGGTTGACCTGGCGGTCGAGGATCCGGACCCGCTCGTCGCGGGCGGCGCAGCTTGCGAGAATCGCGGAGGTCTCGTCCCGGGAGCCGTCATTACATACGAGCACTTCCAGCTCGCGCGCGACGGTCGCGCCGATCCGCAGCGCGTCGGAGACGGTGTCCTCGATCGAACCTTCCTCGTTGAAGGCCGGCACGACGATCGAGAGGCTACCGAGCATGCCGCCGCATCATATAATGGCGGCCTTGCGGGTCGGCCTCATCGCCTCGGGGATCGTGTGCACGCTGGCGATGCCGCGCCTCGCGTCCGCGAAGCTCGTGCACGGGCTCGTGTACGAGGACACGAACGGGGACGCGGTGCCCTCGGCCGGCGAGCCCGGCGTACCGAACGCGATCGTCGCGATCGGCGTTCGCGGGTTCGTCCAGACCGACGCCAGCGGCCAGTTCGACATCGAGGTGCCCGACACGCTCGATCACGACATCGCGTGGGTCCGCGTGCCCGACGGGTTCCGCCCGGGTCCGGCCTGGCAGCGCTGGGACGGCACGGCGGACGTCGACCTCGCGCTGCACCGCCTCGACGCGCCGATCCGCGGCCCGCTGACGTTCGTCGTCGGCACCGATACGCACATCCCGGCGACACAGGACTTCGTGACCGCGGCGGACCTCGCGACCGCGGCGAGCGCGGCGACGTCGCTCGAGACGCCGCCCGCGTTCTTCACGATCCTCGGTGACATCACGCAAGGCAACCGCGATGCCGAGTTCGACCTCGTCGACCAGGCGCTGTCCGGCATCGGCGTGCCGTGGATTCCCGTCCCCGGCAACCACGACTGGTACGACGGCGGCGAGACGTGGTTTCGCCACTACGGCCCCGACAACTACAGCTTCGACATCGGCGACGTGCACTTCGTCGTGTGGAACATGGCGATGTCGGAGGCCAACATCCGCACGTACCTCGGCGCCGAGCTCGCGAACGTGCCGTCCGGGATGACGATCGTCGCGCTGACCCACGCGCCACCGACGGTCGGCGTGACCGACGTGCTGCGCGACCTCGGTGTCGACTACGTCCTCACCGGCCACGCGCACTCGAACCGCATCGTCGATCGCGACGGTCTCGTCGAGCTCAACACGCAGCCGATGCTGATGGGCGGCCTCGACTTCACGCCGGCCGGCTATCGCGTGATCACGCTCGACGGGGGCCGGCTCAGCTCGTATCACCGGACGACGCTCGACGAGCCGCTGCTCCAGATCGTCGCGCCGGCGCGCGGGCAGTGTGCGCCGCGCAACGGTGCCCAGCTCGTCGTCGCGGCGGAGCTCGACGGCGGCATGGCGAGCGTCACCGCGCGCATCGACTGCGC
>JAEWJO010000206.1 GCA_023386455.1 Pseudomonadota bacterium
GTGCCGGACCGAGCACATGTTCTTCCAGCCCGAGCGCATCCTCGCGGTCCGCGAGATGATCGTCGCCGGTGACGAGGCCGGGCGCCGCGCGGCGCTCGCGAAGATCCTGCCGATGCAGCGCGGCGACTTCGCCGAGCTGTTCCGCGTGATGGATGGCCTGCCGTGCACGATCCGGCTGCTCGACCCGCCGCTCCACGAGTTCCTGCCGCACACGCAGGCGGAGATCGAGGAGGTCGCGTCGCAGATCGGCAAGCCGGCGAGCGCGGTCGCCGCGAAGGTCGCCGAGCTGACCGAGTCGAACCCGATGCTCGGTCACCGCGGCTGCCGGCTCGCGATCACGTACCCGGAGATCTACGAGATCCAGGTCCAGGCGATCGGTGAAGCCGCCGCGCTCGTCGCGAAGGAAGGCATCGCCGTCCAGCCGGAGATCATGATCCCGATCGTCATGGTCCAGGAGGAGCTGCGCCGGCTCCGTGCGCTCGTCGCCACGGCGATGGACAAGGCGCTCGCCGGCGCGACGATTCCCTACACGATCGGCACGATGATCGAGCTGCCGCGCGCCTGCGTGATCGCCGACCGGATCGCCGAGCACGCCGACTTCTTCTCGTTCGGGACCAACGACCTGACGCAGACGACGTTCGGCCTGTCGCGCGACGATGCCGGCCGGTTCTTGCCGGCGTACATCGACAGCGGCGTCCTGCCGGCCGACCCGTTCGCGGTGCTCGATCCCGAGGGCGTCGGCGCCCTGATCGAGCTCGGCGTCCGCGGGGGCAGGGCGACCAAGCCGACGCTGAAGGTCGGAATCTGTGGGGAGCACGGCGGCGAGCCGAGCTCCGTCGAATTCTGTCACCGCGCGGGGTTCGACTACGTGTCCTGCTCGCCGTTCCGGGTACCCATCGCCCGGGTTGCCGCCGCCCGCGCCGCGCTCTCCGAGGACAAACCGTGATCCAGCTCATGCCCCGACGCTCCCGGAACCAGGCAACGGTTTCCAGCCCCCACCGGTCGAAGCGCCTACCCATGGGCCTCGCCCACTTACGTGTTCTCGCGTGCGGGCTGGCCGCCACCGCGGCCGGTTGCACCGCCCCCGCGTCGGAGACCTCTCCGCACGATGACGATATCTTCTTCCCGACCGGTGCCGCGCTGTCCCCCGACGAGCGGTACCTGTTCGTCGCGAACGCGAACTCGGATCTGCGCTGGGATTCGGGAACGATCGCCGTCCTCGATCTCGACCGCATCGACCAGATCGCGGACGCCTGGGTCGCGACCGGCGCGCTCAGCGGGTGCGAGCAGGATCTCGACCGCTCCGAGACGCTGAACTGCGACGAGCCGTCGTTCATGCTGACCGATGCGACGGTTCGCATCGGCAACTTCGCGACCGACATCGCCGTCCAGGACAAGGGCAACGGCGCCGCGCGCCTGATCGTGCCGACGCGCGGCGATCCGTCGATCGCGTGGCTCGACTGGGACGGCGCGAACCTCGCGTGCAACGAGGCGAACGTCCAGGGCATCGTCCTGTGCGACGAGGCGCACCGCCTGTCGTCGATCCACAACGATTCCGATCTGCCGCTGCCGGACGAGCCGTTCGACGCATTCGCCGACTCGGCCGGGCAGTACGCGATCGTCACGCACCTGACGACCGGCGCGGTGACGCTGATCGACTCGCCGGTCGACAAGCCGGCGGTGATCGCCGACGTCACGGCAGGCCTGTTCGCCGCCGACCCGCTGACCGGCCAGCGCGGCGCGACCGGCGTTGCCGGCCGGCCGAGCGCGAGCGGCAGCATCATCTATGTGGGGAGCCGCAGCGAGGACCGCGTGCAGACGCTGACGGTCGGCCGGCCGCTCAACAACACGACGCCGTACCTCGTCCCCGGCAACTACTTCTTCCTGAACCTCGTCGGCGTGAATGCCGGCGGGTCGAGCGACTCGCGCAGCATGGCGTTCTCGCAGAGCGGCGAGCGCCTCTATCTGATCAATCGGCGGCCGCCGTCGCTCCAGATCTTCGACACGTCGATCGGGCCGACGGGCTTTCCGCGGAACATGGGCATCGGCGCGACGGACATCTGCCGCCAGGCGTCGACGCTGTCGGTGCTCGATGCGGGCGATGGCGAGCGCGCGTACGTGACCTGCTTCCAGGACGGCCAGATCTACATCATCGATCCGCGCGGCCTCGGCAGCGTCGAGGACATCGTGGTCGTCGGCCGCGGCCCGTACTCGATCGCCGGCTCGGTCGCCCACAAGAAGATCTACGTGACCAACTTCCTCGAAGATACCGTCGCCGTCATCGACGTCTCGCCGACGTCGCCTCGCCACAATCGTGTCGTGCTCCGCATCGGTAAAGAGAGGCCGCTGTGAAGCTCACCACGGGAATCGCACTCGTCTCGCTCGCCGCCGGTGCGCTGTCGTGCACCGACGCGACGACGACGCCGCTCAACCAGCTCAACCTCGAGCGCCCGATCGACATCGCGTTCGCGTGCTGGGGCCCGCTGCGCATCACGAACGGTGGTGCCATCGAGCCCATGCAGGCCGTCGTCAACTCGCCGCAGCCCGTCGAGTCGTGCAATGTCCGGTCGGGGCCGCATGCCTCGAACCAGCCCGAGCCGCGTCCTCCAGGCCAGGAAGACACCGACGGCCAGAAGCTCGGCTCCGCGTTCTGGTACGCGCTGATCCTGCAGTCAGAGCCGGGCACGATCGCGATCGCGCGGTTCGAGGCCAAGCCGTCGGCCTCGTTTGCCGGCGGTGAAGTGACCATGCTGGACGCCGACAGCCTGACGCCGGGCAAGAACGGCATCAGCGTCGGCGAGGATCCGGTCGCGATCTCGATGGACAAGGTCGGCTGCTACGCGGTCACCGCGAACGCGGGCTCGTGCGATCTGTCCGTCCTCGACGTCAACACCGTCGTTCGCAACGCCGAGGAGAACGTCGACGCGCCCGATCCGACGGCCAAGCGGATGGACGTCACCCTCAACGGCACGCCGCTGCGCGCGAAGCCGTCGGCGATGGTGTTCGAGCCCGCGGGCGGGACGATCGGCGTGGCGTGCCCTGCGGATCCGACCGGCCTCGTGTACATCGCGTATCCGTCGTGTCACCTCGTCGCCGGTGTCAACGTGGCGACCGGTGCCGTCTCGACCGCGATCTCGTTCGATGCCGCCGGTCTCGCGACCGTCGTGACGGACCTGTCGACGATCACGTGCGCCGACGAGTGTGGCGCGTCGATGGCCCCGACGCCGGGACCGCGACCGGTCACGCTCGCGCTCGAGAACGACACGCGCACCGGCAGCGCGGTCCTCGCGATCGGCGCCGACAACTCCGACGTGCTCACCACGTTCGAGCTCGACACGACGACGTTCGAGCCGGTGTCGCAGAAGACGCCGGTGACGTTCGAGAACACGACCGGCCGGCTCGGTATCACGTCGGTCGCGATCTCGCCGGTGATCGGTATGGGCGGCACGGCGGGTATCGTCGACGACGAGACGTCGTTCGCCCAGCATCGCTTTGTCTATGCGGTCGCCACCGACGGCACCGTCCGCGTCGCCGACATCAGCGGCGCGCCTCGCGAGTGCGACACCCAGGTCGATCCGCGCTTCCTCCACGACGTTCGCGACATCGAGCAGCTGGCGTGCTTCACCGTCGGCGATGCAGCGACGCCACCCCGCCGCGCGCTCGCGCGCAGCCCCGGCATCCAGCTGATCGGCGACGCCATCCCGACCTCGGTCGCGTTCGTCACGAGCACCACGAGCCAGGACATCACGACCGGCTCGCCGACGCGCTTGATCGGTCACTTCGCCGCGATCACCGCTGCCAACGGCCAGACGTACATCGCGAACGTCGACAACGACGACTTCGCGGACTTCGAGCCCCCGGGAGTCGGTGGCGGCATCGCGGCACCGATCCCGCTCGCCATTGCCCATCAGCTGCGCGATGCGGTGAAGGACCGCGGCGCGCTCGCCCAGGTGGTCGAGAACAACGACGCGAAGTTCGTGTGCGACGATCCGGGCCCCGACCCCGATTCGCAGGGCGGCAACTCCGGCGGTCCGCGCGCGGTCGGTAGCCCGGCACTCAATGTCCCGGTCGGATCGATCGCGATCGAGAAGACCGGCGGTCTGCCGAGCATCCGGCAGGTCCGTTGCGTCTCCGAGTCCGACAAGGAGATGCCGAGGGAGAAGCCGGTGTCCGAGCTCTCGTTCTCGGCTCCGCTCGAGGTCCGCGAGCTCGAGTTCCCCGACCTCATGGGCCTGCGCACCGACGAGGTCTGGACGCTCACGTGGGAAGGCGGCGTATCGCTCGACAAGGTCGATGCCGCGGTCGATGGTCCGGCGACGCGCGTCGGTCAGCTGTTCGTCGACGGCAACGGCCTGCGCCTGGCGGACGCCTCGCGCCCGTTCTGTGACGCCGGCGTCGAGCCCAACGACATCCTGCAGCTGCGCGGATGTGATCCGTCGATCGGCGATGCCGGCTGCCCGATCGGCTACACCTGCTACGTCCACCCGCAGAGCCAGGTCGCGGGCCTCGGCGCATGCATGCTCGTCGACGAGGCCGAGCGCCTCGCGAACACGTGCAGCGCGTTCCTGCGGTCGCAGCGTCGCTACACGATCAAGACGACGAAGACCGGCGAGCTCCAGCTCCTGCCGCGCAAGGTCGAGCTGCGCACGACGCCGCTCGATGGTTGCACCGACGACGCGCAGTGCGAGTCGCTCGCCGACTACGCGCTGAAGAACCAGTCCGCGGCGCACCCGATCGATGACCGCAGCGGCTCCGATCCCAAGACCTGGACATGCCAGGCCGATCCCGACCGCGCGCCGAAGGGCACGGGCGGGACGGGCAAGCGCTGCCTGCTCGTCTGTGACACGGATGCGGACTGCTCGCTCGGTACGGTGTGCCACGCGAACACGGGCGCCGCGCCGAAGGCCGGCTACTGCATGGAGGGCGTCATCCCGCCGCAGTCGTGCGTGAACGGACCGCAGCGCTACGAGATGCGCGTCGGCGAGGCGTTCGCCGTCCTCGGCTCGCGCCAGGGCTTCATCCATCCGATCATCGCCGACGCCGGTGGCAACTGCGTGCGCGACCCCGATGCGAACCCGTTCCAGATCGGCCGCATGCCGCTGTCCGCGCCGGACTGCGTCGCGGGTGCCGACCCGCGGACGGGCCAGCTACCGGGTGGCGGGTTCGAGCCGAACCCGTGCAAGACGAAGGTCGACGAGACCGAGTTCCAGCTCAACTACGTCGCCGGCACCTGCACGCTCGGCTCGCCGGACGAGACCCTCGTGACGCGGCAGGCCGACGCGATCCAGCTGCGCAACCGCGCGCTCAAGCTGACGGTCGTCGACCCGACGTACCAGGGCGACGAGCGCTGCGTCGGCGACCGCGCCGGCACGCTCGTCGACGTCCCGCTCGTCGTGCCGGGCTTCCAGATCGCGTTCCGGCAGACCGCGGGCTTCACGCCGCTGCTGCTGCCGATCACGCCGAGCTTCCCGATCAAGGTCGTCCGCGGCCCGACGGAGAGCATCTGGGTGATGGACGCGGGCGACTTCCTGTCGACGTCGCTGTCGACGCCCTCGACGCGCGGCAAGGTGTTCCGCGTCGAGTCGGGGGCGCTCGGCGTCGTGAACCTCCTGCAGTAGGCGCGGGTGGGGGCAAGCC
>JAEWJO010000207.1 GCA_023386455.1 Pseudomonadota bacterium
GAGCAGGATGTTGCTCGGCTTGACGTCGCGGTGGACGACGCCTGCCTCGTGCGCGGCTGCGAGCCCGCTGCTGATCTCGCGAAACACGGCGACGACGGCCTGCCACGACCGTGGCGTCGCGAGCCAGCGCGACAGCGGCGCGCCGGCGACGAGCTCCATCGTCACGAACGTGCGGCCGTCGAGCACGCCGATGTCGTAGACCGTGACGACGTTCGGATGTGAGAGGCGCGCCATCGCCCGGGCTTCCTCCGCGAGGCGTTCCTGGTCGATCGCACCGAGGAACGAGTCGTGGAGGACCTTGAGCGCTACCTTGCGGTCGAGGGTCCGATCGTAGGCGGCCCACACCACGCCCATCGCGCCTTCGCCCAGGCGCTCGAGCCGGACGTACCGCTCGACGCTCGGCACGTCGACGGTTGCCGGCGCGGTCCTGGGTGGAGACGTCGCGTCCCCGTCGTTCGGCGCCCCCTCCTCTGACACCTCGTCAGCGTATCAAGTCGCGGCGCTCAGTGGACGTTCAGCGTGCCGATCAACTCGTAGTGACCGTCGTCGCGGAACTGGAACCGCAGCGTCTCCGAGGGGCGCAGCTGGTCGAATCGCCGCTGCAACAGCTGCTGCCCGATCAGATCGTCGGCGTAGTCGTTGAACAGGAAGCGGCCGAGATCGATCCCCTGGGCCTTGATCGCCGCCTCGGTGGCCTCGCGAAGACGCGTCGCGAGTGCGGCCTGATCGGGCTCGCGGAGATGCCGGATCGCGTTGTCGAGCTCGGACTGCAGCGTCGCGACGAAGGCCCGCCGCCCCGCCTCGATCGCCGCATCGGTGAGCCCATCCTCCTCCCACGCGAGGATGATCGCGCCGAACATCGTCGAGTGTCGCGCGGTATCGCCGAGCGGATCGAGCCCGCGGACCGTCTTCAGGACAGTGCCGAAGCGCCCGACGTTCGGCGGCACGGTGATCGACGTCCCCGCCGGCAGGTTCTTTTGCGGTCCGAGGTCGCCGTGACTCCCCGACGTCGAGACCACGGTCGCCGCGCTATGACGTAGATCGGAGAGCGCGAGCCGATCGCCGTCGATCTTGAACCACACCGTCCACAGGAACGGCTCGTCCCCGTCGAGGAGATCGACCGTGTCGTGCAGCATCAGGCGCTGGAGCTGCGCCGAGATCGCCTTGCAGTGCACCCGATCCCACGAGGTGCCGCCGAATCCACCGGTCACGGCCTCGCGCCGCAGCCGGTAGTGGTTCGGGAGCTCGAGCGTGAGCTCGCCGGCACGGTTCGACCCGGTCTTCGGGACGTCGGCCCAGTGGCCCCGGATGCGATCGCCCTCGAGCGTTCCTACGAACACGTTCGACCAGGTCGTGCCGCGCTCTCCGAACCACACGATCTGGTTGCCGCGCTGGCGCACGTAGTAGGCGCCGCCGTCGTCCCCCAACCACGATCCGCTGAGATCGCCCGGCGAGCTGCTCTGGAAGCCCGGACTGTGGAACATCGAGCCGGCGCGCAACCGGCTCGTGACGGCGTCCGACCGCCAGGTCCTGCCGCCGAAGCCGCCGTCGCCGGCGATCCGCTCCATCCGGGTATCTCCCGCCGACACGCGGAGCCGCAGTGTTCCGGCTCCGTGCGTCCGGCCCTTCGGCACGTCGAACCACTCGCCGGTGATCTCGTCGCCCGTGCGCCGGCCGACGAACACGTTCGCGAAGGCCACGGCATCGCGTTCGGAGCCGAACGCGCCCGCCGGCCGCAGGCTCTCGCCGAACCAGTACACGCGATCACCGACCTCGCGCACGTAGTAGATGCCTCCATCGTCACCGAGAAACCGTCTCGTCAAGCTCATCGAATCCTCCGTTCGCGGCTCGCTGCAGCACGCGACATGCCACCCTCGCCGGCGCCGGAGAGCGCCCCCTCGCGTCGATCGTGCACGACGACGAGCCGAACCGGCGCGACTTGCGCACGGCGTGCACGATCGAGCTGCCGGCGAGCACGCGCCGTCACGACATTCGCGCGGAACGCTTGTTGCTGACCGGCCCGTCATGCGTTTGATCTCCCTTCACGATCCCGGTGCGCGAGTGATGGTCCCAGGGGCCGACAACAGCTATGCCGCGGCAGAGCGCGTTCCCGCCCCGTCGACGTGGTTCCTCCTCTCGAACATCTCGCGGCCCGACAAGCTGCCGGTTGCCGGCGACACGGTCACGCTGCGCGACCTCGCGTCGAACCGGCTCGCGGCGATCACGACGTCGCCGGGCCGGCCTGCCGCACTGTGGCGCAGCGACCTCCAGACCGATCTCCAGGCCCAGCGCTTCAACGCGCTCCTCGAGGTCACCACCGTCACCGATCGCGGCGGCGGGTTCACCGCGTGGCGCCTGTGCGCGAAGACTCACCGCGACCTCGCGATCGATGTCGTGGTCTGGGACCACACGATCGGCTCCAGACTCCGTGTCCAGACCTCCGCCGTCGCACTCACCGACAACGTCCTGCGCGCCGGGACCGGCACCGGTGACGTCGTCACGTTCCACGCGCTCCCATCGAGCGAGCTGCGCGACCTCTACACGGACCTCCACGTGTGGCTGTCGGTCGACGGTCGGCCGATCACGGTCGATGCCGAGAAGAAGCTCCGCGCCGGAGCGCTGCCATCGCATCCCGCGGCGACGACGCGCTGGCACGGCACCACGTTCCGCGTCGAGCGAGTCGGCTCGCCCGGACTCGTCCACCCGGACGACCCGTTCCGCCTCGTCCCGCTCGACGCGGCGGTACCCGGTGCGCGGAATCCGGCAGTGGCCGTCCGCGCCGGCGTGCTCGTGCTCGCCGATGCCGAGCCCGGCGATCCGTCGGCGACGTTCACGCTCTCGCAGCTCGCGAGCCTCGACCAGTACTGGAATCCGAGCACCCAGGACAACGCGATCTTCGCGGGTGCCGCGCCGGCCGGCTACTCGTTCGTCCGCAGCGAAGGGCGCGTGTTCGTCAGGCCACGTGCGGGCACCGTCCCGATCAAGCAGTTCTTCTCGCCCTCGCGCGGCGACACCATGACCACGGCGACGATCACCGGTCAGGAAGCGGCGCTCGCCGGCGACTACGTGTATCGCGGGATCGTCGGCTGGGCGTTCGATCGGCCGCAGCCGACGACGCGTGTCGCGCGGCAGTACTGGCACGCAGGGCGTGGCGACAACATGCTGACCGCGACGGACGTCGGCGAGGGCTCGTGCGCCGCGTACACCGTCGTCTACGACGATTGCTTCGTGCTCCCCGCGTTCGCGATCGCCGCGGTGCTCCACGTGCCGCTGATCCTGCCC
>JAEWJO010000237.1 GCA_023386455.1 Pseudomonadota bacterium
GCGCAGACGAGGAGGACGGCGGTCGCGCGCATGGTCAGTCGCGCTGCACCAGGGCGAGGCGGGCCATCTCCTTGCCGACGGAGATCACGGCGACTCCGATCACCATGACGAGCAGCGCCGCGACGTAGTCGCGCTGGACGAGATAGTTCAGCGTCTCCTTGAAGAAGAACAAGCTGCCACCGATCAATGCGACGGCGAGGATCTCGAAGAAGTAGCGACGCATGATCACCTCATAGATGGCGGAGCAGGATGAGGACGAGCATCGCGCCGAGCGCGAGGCCGACCGCGAGATAGAACCGACCGCGCGGCTTGCCCGACTTCGCGTCGGCGCGAGCCTGGGCGAGCGCGGTGACGAGGTCGCGATCGCCGGTGCGGTGCGGCCGCAGCGCGCCGAGGAACGCGTAGTGGTAGATGCCGAGCCACAGCACGATCGCGCCGGCGGTCAGCGCCGTCGTCATGAGCGCGACGCGGCCGGGGTACATCTTGCCGAGGAACTCCGCGATCGAGGTGTCGAAGTTGACCCACGCGATCAGCACCGTCGGGATCACGATCGACATCGCGGTCAGCATCCAGTAGACGCGCTCGCGGCGCTGCCAGCGCGGGCTCGGCCCCTGCTGCGCGCTCGACAGCGGGCGTACCGACTTCGGCGCGGGAGGCTCGTGGAACGTCGTGAAGAACGAGACGCCGAACAGGTACGCGATGACGCCGAGCGCGACGAACCCGAACCGGATGGGACCGTAGACGTAGCTCGACGCGAGCTGCGGCTGGAACGCGATCGGCACGAGCAGCGCCGACGGGAACAGCCCGAGCAGCACGATCTCGGAGCGCCGCCACAGGCCGGCGACGAGCACGGCAAACGGCAGGAGCGCGGCGGCGATCATCGTCTTGCCCCGCAGCGCGCCGACAAATGCGGCCGGCAGGATGATGATCGTGATCCACACGTTCACGCCGAGCGTGAAGGCGACGACGTCCGCGAACGTCCGCCACCGCCGTGCAGTCGTAGGCTCCGCCACCGGTCTCGAATGTACCTCGCGTGACCAGCGCGTGCCCGTCGGACACTCCAAGACCTGCTTGGGTTTCCGTGATATGAGGCCGGTGCATGCGCCGCATCGTCGTCACGATCGATGGCCCCGCGGGGGCCGGCAAGTCGACCGTCGCCAGGAACCTGGCCCGCCGGCTCGGCTATCGCTTGCTCGACACCGGCGCGATCTATCGCGCGGTCGCGCTCACCGCGCATCGCCAGGGCGTCGCGTGGAGTGACGAGCAGGGCTGCGCCGCGATCGCGCTCGAGCTCGACATTCGCTACAACTTCGTCGGCGACAAGAACCACGTCTATCTCGGTGACGAGGACGTGTCGGCGGCGATCCGCACGCCCGACATCAGTCAGGGCGCGTCGCAGGTGTCGGCACATCCCGCAGTGCGCGCCGCGCTCCTCGATATCCAGCGCAGGGTCGCGCAGGGCGGGGGCCTCGTCGTCGAGGGCCGCGACACCGGCACGGTCGTGTTCCCGACCGCCGAGGCCAAGTTCTTCCTCACCGCGACCGAGGAGGAGCGTGCGCGCCGACGGGTCGCCGAGCTGGGCCCCAGCGCCGACTACGACAAAACCCTCGCCGAGATCCGGGAGCGCGATCAGCGCGACGCCAGCCGCGATATCTCGCCGATGCGCGCTGCGGACGACGCGGTACTCGTCGATAGCTCCACGCAAACCATCGAACAGGTTGTGGAATCGCTCGCCCGGACCGTCGAGGCGCGGGCCTCCCGCAGCTAGCGCCCCGTCCGGGCCTGCCCGATCGCGGAGCTCCCGCCGGATCGGGAGAACCCTCTGTTGGGGCGGATCTGATTGTGCAGGTTGACTTTTAGGGGCATGGACGGTACCAAGCTGCCCCTGTCGAAGGGACTGCCCCGGGCAGTCAAATCCAGCCTTCGGCACTGTAGGAGATCTGCTTGTATATGACGCAACCGAATGACGGACAGATGGGCGAGGAAGACTTCGCCGCGATGCTCGCGGAGAGCTTCGGCCAGGACACCGTCAAGGAGGGTGAAATCCTCCGCGGCACCGTGATCGCAGTTGGAAAGGACTACGCGATCGTCGATGTCGGCTACAAGAGTGAAGGCCAGGTGCCGCTCGAGGAGTTCCGCATGGCGGACGGCTCGATCGGCGTCAAGCCGGGAGACGTCGTCGACGTGCTCCTCGAGTCCCGCGAGAACGACGCCGGCATGTGCGTCCTCTCGAAGGAGAAGGCGGACCGCTTCAAGGTCTGGGACGAGATCAGCGCCGCGTGCGAACGCGACGAGCTGATCGAGGGAATCATCACCACGCGCGTGAAGGGTGGCCTCTCGGTCACGATCCGCGGCGGCGTGAAGGCATTCCTCCCGGGCTCGCAGGTCGACCTCCGCCCGGTACGCAACCTCGATGCGTTCCTCGGCCAGAACTTCAAGTTCAAGGTCATCAAGTTCAACAAGAAGCGCGGCAACATCGTGCTGTCGCGCCGCGTCCTCCTCGAGAAGGAGCGCGCGGCCCTGAAGGAGTCGACGCTCGAGCGCCTCAAGGAAGGCCAGCTCGTCGAGGGTATCGTCAAGAACCTCACCGAGTATGGTGCGTTCATCGACCTCGGCGGCATCGACGGTCTGCTCCACATCACCGACATGAGCTGGGGCCGGGTGAACCACCCGTCCGAGCTGTTCCAGGTCGGCGATCACGTTCGCGTGAAGGTCCTCAAGTTCAACGCGGACACCGAGCGCGTCTCGCTCGGCCTCAAGCAGATCAGCGAAGATCCGTGGAGCCGCGCAGCCGAGAAGTACGTGCCGGGCACCGTCGTGCGCGGCAAGGTCGTCTCGCTCAAGGACTACGGCGCCTTCATCGAGCTCGAGGAAGGCATCGAGGGTCTCGTCCACATCTCCGAGATGTCGTGGACGCGCCGCGTGAAGCACCCGTCGAAGATGGTCGCCGTGGGCGACATGGTCGAGGCGGTCGTGCTCGACGTCGACGTCAAGCAGAACCGCATCTCGCTCGGCATGAAGCAGCTCGAGCCGAACCCGTACGAGCAGCTCACCGAGAAGTACCCGCCGGGTACCGTCGTGAAGGGCCACGTTCGCAACATCGCCGACTTCGGTATCTTCGTGGAGATCGAGGAAGGCATCGACGGCCTCGTTCACATCAGCGACATGAGCTGGACCCAGCGGGTGAAGCACCCGTCGGAGCTGTTCCAGAAGGGTGACGAGGTCGAGGCCGTGCTGCTCAACATCGATACCGGCGACGGCGACAAGCCGAAGATCTCGCTCGGCATCAAGCAGCTGGTCCCCGATCCGTGGGATCGCATCCCGTACGACTACCCGGCCGGCAAGATCGTCGATGGCAAGGTCCTCAAGGTCCTCGACTTCGGCGCCTTCGTCGAGCTCGAGAAGGGCGTCGAGGGTCTCGTTCACGTGAGCGAGATCAGCGAGGAGCACGTCGAGGATCCGCGTACGGCGCTGCAGCCGGGCCAGGCCGTCAAGGTCCAGGTCCTCCACGCCGACGGTGCGGAGCGCAAGATCGGTCTGTCGATCAAGGGCGCGAACCGCGCCAAGGACGCGGCCGAGGCGCAGGGCTTCAACTCGAGCAACGCCGGTGGCGCGACGCTCGGTGACAAGTTCCGCGGCAAGCTCGACAAGCTGAAGAGCGGCGCCAAGGACGCGCAGTAGTCACTCACACCGCGTAGCGGTCGTGAAGAAGCCACCCGCGAGGTGGCTTTGTTCGTTTCGGCTCACTTCAGCGTGCAGTCGATCAGCATCATCATGTTGCCGTCCGAGCCGCCGATCGAGCACTGCGCGGTGACCTTGTCGCCGGCCTTCACGCCCCTGTCCTTGGCGGCCTTGCCCTCGTCGATGAAGTCGAGCGTCACCTTGTGGTTGTCGCCGCCGTCGGTCCACACGTGCGTCAGGCCGCTCTCCTCGGCGATCACGTTCGTGACCGTGCCGGTGACGACGACGCCCGGGCGCCACTTCTCGAGCAGCGCCATGCCGTCCTGGCCGGGCTTGTTGTAGTCGGCGAACAGGGCCGGCGCGTCCATCGCGACGGGCTGGGCCGCGGCCTTCGGCTCGTCGGCGGACTTGGGTGCGGCCGTGCCGCCGGACTTGTCGGCAGCGGTGGCGCCGCCTTCCTCCTTCTTCTTGCATCCGGTGAACGCGACGAGGGACAGGGCGAGAACGAGCGTGGTGTTGCGAAGCATGGCGGTCTTCATATCAAGGGGCGTGCCCGCGCAAGCACGCGACCTCTCGATGCTCGCGTCTGCGTCGCGGGTCCGCCGGGACCCGATTTATTGTGCCCACGTGGGTCCGCTCGTGCGTTCAACGTCCGTGATGAGGCTGCCGTACGTCGTGCCGATCATGCTCGCGGGCTGCATCTCGGGATGCATCATCGCGAAGCGCTCGCTCGCGATGCCCGACAACAGCGAGACGACCGTCGCGCTCCTGACCGGAACGCTCGGCCACCCGATGGACGGGATCGCGCGCCACCCGTGGTTCGCCGTCCGCCACAAGGGGCAGACCGAGTGGCACATCTACGAGGTCGGCGGCGGCGGGACCGAGACCGATCCGTTCACGAAGCACACGCCGTATCTGAAGCCGATCCTCCACAAGGTGTGGCGCGGCGAGGAGGCGGAGGCCGCGGCGGCATGCATCGAGAAGGTCGGCCCCGAGGCAAAGAGCTACATCCAGGAGCACTACATCTTCTACCCGGGGCCGAACAGCAACACGTTCGGCGACGTCGTGCTGCGGCGCTGCAAGCTGTCGGCGAGCCTGCCGTCGACGTCGGTCGGCAAGGACTGGCGCGGCATCATCGGCGCCGGCGTGACGAGCGAGCGCACGGGCCTTCAGCTCGAGACGCCGCTCGTCGGCGTGAAGCTCGGCCTCAAGGAGGGCGTCGAGCTCCACGTGATCGGCCTGTCGTTTGGTATCGACCTGTGGCCGCCCGCGATCATCGTGCCGCTCGGCCCGGGCCGGCTGGGGTTCGCCGACCGATGAGGGTCATCACGGTCGCGATCGCGCTCGTCGCCGGCACCGGCACGGCACGCGCCGGCTGGGAAGATCTCGAGGGCGGCGCGCAGCTCCACTACGAGCTGTCCGGCGAGCACGGCCTGCGGCGCGACGCGATGACCGCGCCGGGCATGGCCGAGCCGCCGCGCGAGCTCGCGCTGTGGACCGCGCGCCTGCACGGGTTCGTCGGCGGCAAGACGCTCGCGTTTCACGTCGGCCTCGACCTCGGCGCCGGGGCGAGCATCCGCGACGGCGGGTTCGCGTACGACGTGTCGCTGTTCCCGTTCGGGTTCGCGGTGCGCTTCTTCGACACGTCGTTCATCACGTTCGGCGCCGGCGTCGGCGCGAGCGGCGCGACCGGCACGCTCGACGACGCGGCGACGTTCCCGCTCGAGGCCCGGTTCGAGGTCGGCCGCGGCATCCGGCTGCTCGGTCGCGCGCGGGCGACGTTCGTGTCGGCGTCGAAGGTCCGCGAGGACGGCGCGCGGTTCGGTGACGAGCTCGAGGCGATGATCGGGCTGCGGCTCGGCAGCGGCTACGACGAGTACGGGTTCCCGACGGGCAACGGCTACTTCATCGGCGCGACGTATCGCGAGCTGATGGACACGCAGTTCGTCGGCGCGATCTTCGGCTACTCGATCGACATGGGGACGCGCCGGCGAGAGCGCCACTGGAACGGCGGGGCCACCGACAGCTGTCCCGACTGCGAGTAAGCGCGGGCGGTTGTAGTAATCTCGATGGGTGATCCGGTGGTTGAGGCTCGTCGCGACCGCGACCGTCATCCTGTCGATGATCGGGCTCGGCGTGATCGCCGGACTGTTCCTCGTCGCGAACGCCGGCTGGATCGCGGTGAAGACACCCGACTGGCTGACCGGCCTGTTCGGCACGAAGCCGCACGACGTGTGGTTGCCCGCATTGATCGCCGGCTGGCTCGCCGCCGCGATCCTCGTCGCCGCGCTCGTCCTCTGGAGCATGTTCTACGTGTGGCGCCGGCGGCAGTACGAGTCGCTGATCGGCAGGCTCGAGCGCGAGCTCGCGAAGCTGCGGAACCTGCCGTTCGTCGAGCCGGCGCCCCTCGAGGATCTGCCCGAGGTCCCGAGCGCACACGCGGCGCGCGTGATGAACGCGCTCGACGATGACGAAGGGATCGGGCCGTCGTAATGGGCGCAGCGATCGTGCTCCTGCTCGTCGGTCTCGGCTGCATGGCGGCCGGCGTGCTGATCGGTCGGTACTACGTGCCCGACGATCGCCAGCTGCGTCGCACCGCCCGCCACGCGCGGTCGTACATGAAGGCGCTGTCGTATCTGATCGCGCGCGATCACGACACGGTCGTCAACGAGCTGCGCACCGTCGTCGAGGAGAACATCGAGGACGTCGAGCCGTACTTCGCGCTCGGCGCGATGTTCCGCAGCCGCGGCGAGTTCGAGCGGGCGATCCGCGTCCACCAGGCCCTCGCGCTGCGCGAGCGCGACAAGCGCAAGCTGCGGCAGCGCGCGATGTACGAGCTCGGCCTCGACTTCCGCGCCGCCGGTATGCCGAGGCGCGCGACGAAGGCGATGGAGGAGGTCCTGCTCGAGGATCCGGGGCACGAGGGCGGCCTGCGCGCGCTCGCCTCGCTCTACGAGGAGCAGGCGCGGTTCAACGAGGCCGCCGGGCTGTGGCAGCGGCTCGGTCGCCGGCGCAGCGAGGACACCTCGATGCGCGAGCACCACCTCCTCGTCGCCGCGGCACAGGCCGCGCTCGGTCGCGACGACCTCGAGTCGGCCAAGCACCTGCTGAAGTCCGCCCAGAAGCTGCACGAGACGGCGCACTTCTTCGCCGCGGCCGCCGAGCTCGCCGCCGCGCGCGGTAACCATCGCGGCGCGAAGGAGCGGCTCAAGCAGGCGCTGCGCGCCGATCCGGCGCTCGCCCCGCATCTGCTGCCGGGCCTCGTCGCGGCGGAGCAGGGGATCGAGGAGGCCGACCGCGCGGGCAAGCGAGGATCGCGGCGCGACGAGCTCGTCGAGGACGACGATCAGCCAAAGCTCGCCGACGGCACGGGCGCCGGTCCGGAAGCGAGCACGAGCCTGACGGTCGCGGGCTCGACCGGCATCGTCGCCGAGGTCACGCCGGTCCCGGGCACCGTGCCGATCGTGACGACGAAGCCGATCGGCACGATCACCGATCGCGTGCTCGCTGCACTCGCCGAGATCGAGGCGCAGACCGGGCCGCGACTCGAGCTCGCGCTCATCCGCGCGCAGCTCGCGACCGAGTCGGACGGCAAGACGCAGGAGCAGCTGACGACCGAGCTCGCGTCGAAGTTCCCCGATGCGCTCGCCGCGCGCGTCGCCGCCGCCCGTCTCGCACTCGCGTCGACCGACGACCGGACCGTCCGCCAGGCGCTCGAGATCATCGCCGGCGAGCGAGGGACGCTCGCGTGGGCAATGCGCGGGCGCTGGCAGTGCGCTCACTGCGGCCATCGTCCGGGGCCGTTCTCGTGGCGGTGCGGTGCCTGCCGCCGGTGGAACACGCTGCGCATGGAGACCGGCGTCGAGCCGCCCCCGATCGCACCTCGCGATCGCCGCGCGCAGCCCCGCGCCGCGCGCCCCGAGGGTCTGCTCGGCGCGGCGCCCGATTCATCGCTGCCCGGCGCGACGCTCGATCCCGGCCTCACCGACGAAGAGCTCGCACGCGCGGGGACGCGTCGATCGCTGCTCGGTCGCGTCGGCGGCTGGTTCTCTGGCGTGTGGCGTCGCAACGCCTGAACGCGGCCGATCTGTTATACCGGCCGAGCGATGACGCCCGATGATCCGCACGGACCCTCCGAAGGAGTTCCGCGACCTGTCGAGTCGGGACCCGCGCCGGGCGCACCGACGCCGGGCGTGCCCGGGTATCCATCGCGCACGCGCCGCGATACCTGGTTCGGCGAGAACGCACCGTCGCGGAAGTTCCTGTCCCGCTGGGGCTTCCCGCTGTTCATCCTGCTCGTCGCGTTCCTCGGCCGGAAGGTCCTGCTCCCGTTCATCTTCGCGTTCCTGATCGCGTACATCCTCTCGCCGGTCGTCCGCTGGATGAGCGAGCGCAAGAACGGCACGCATCGCATGCCGCGCGGGCTCGCGATCATCATCTGCTACGTCATCTTCCTCGCGGCGATCACCGGCTTCATGTTCCTGCTCGTGCCGCGCTTGTCGCGCGACTTCGCGCGGCTCGGCAAGGAGGCGCCCGGTCTCTACAAGCGGATCAACGACGAGTACGTGCCGTCGACCGCGCGCTGGCTCGAGAAGCGATTCCCGACGCTCGCCGCGCCGAAGGCGGTGCCCGACGAGCAGCTGATGGTCGCCGATGTTCCGGAGCCGCCGGGCACCGCGTTCACGCTGACGCCGCTGCCCGATGGCCGGATGGCGGTGCAGCTGACGCCGAACGGCCTCGACATCAAGCCTACCGCCGACGGCGGCTATCACATCCGGACACTCGAGGCGCCGCCGGAGCCGCTGACGCTCGAGGACAAGCTTCGCGCGTACGTGAAGAAGGGCATCGTCGGCCTGCAGAGCAAGATCAGCGACGCCGCGCGGTTCGGCCAGGCGGTCGTCGCCGGCTTCATCAAGGGCATCTTCCTGTTCTTCTTCACGCTGATGATCGGCGCGTTCATCCTGATCGATCTCGAGAAGGTGCACGGGTTCATGCGCGGGCTGTTCCCGGCGAACGTGCGCGACGACTACGACATCATCATCGCCGGCATGGATCGCGGCCTGTCGGGCGTGATCCGCGGCCAGCTCCTGATCTGCGTCATCAACGGCATCCTCACGTACATCGGGCTCCTCGTGTTCAGCGTGAAGTACGGACTCATCCTCGCGACCGTCGCGGGAGCGATGAGCCTCATCCCGATCTTCGGCTCGATCCTGTCATCGGTACCGATCGTGATCGTCGCGCTCGTATCCGGAGATTCCGGTATCGACGTGTTCCGCGGTGTCGCGATGACGCTGTGGATCATCGGCATTCACTTCATCGAGGCGAATCTGCTCAACCCGAAGATCATCGGGACGGCCGCGAAGATTCACCCCGTCCTCGTGATCTTTGCACTGTTTCTCGGTGAATCGAGCTACGGGCTCGTCGGCGCGCTGCTCGCGGTACCGATCCTGTCGGCCATCCAGGTCGTGTTCATGTATTTCTACAGAAAACGTTGGAAAGACGCGCCCCGGCCGCAGACCGGGCCGTTGCCGCGGCCGAGTGGCGAAGCGGGTCCTCTGGCGCCGACACGGCCCTAGTGGTACCTCCGTAGGGATGGTGCGACCGAGGCTGGGAGCGATCCTGCTGGCGCTGTGCGCGTCGACGCCGGTGTTCGCGCAAGGCACGCCCGAGACGCCGCCAACACCTGCCGCGGGCGCGCCCGTCCCGCCGGATCCGGCGGCGCCGCCGCAGGCACCTGCCGATCCATACGCGCCCGACGCGGTGCTGAACGAGCAGATCGCAGATCAGCTCGTCACGCGCGCGCAGGAGCTGCTCGACGCGAAGATCTATCTCGACGCCAAGCAGCTCGCGGTCGAGGCGCTCGTGAAGAGTCCGAAGGGACCCGCCGCGGATCGCGCGCGCTACATCATCAAGACCGTCAACGGCCACCTCGACATCAAGGAAGACCCGGCGCCGACCCCTCCGTCGGAGGTGACGCCGGTGCAGCCGGTGCAGGTGAGGGCGAACGAGGACGTCGACACGTCGCCGATCGACGGCTCGACGCGGCCGTTCGATCCGTCGCGCGATCCACCGCCGCAGCAGGCGCCGGCGGTCGAGGGTCACGACGGCAAGACCGCCGGGCTCGTCCATGGCGCGCTCTACGGCGGCGTGCTCGGTTCGGCGATCGGCGCGCTCGCGAACAGCGATCACCCGGCGAGCGCCGCGGTGCCCGTCGGTATCGGGCTCGGCATCGTCGGCGGCTTCGGCGGCCGGTTCGCCGCGGACAGGCTCGGCTGGGACGAGGCGCAGATCCGCACGACCGGATCGCTGGGCGTGTGGGGCGGCGTCGCCGGCGGCTTCTTCGCCGAGGCCGCGACGGGCGCGGGCAACGAGACGCCGAGCGCGGGCGGCATCCTGCTCGGCGCGAGCATCGGCTCGACGGCCGGCCTCGTGATCGGCGGGCTGCTCGCGAAGAACCACAAGCTGACGCGCGGCGACGTCGCGCTCGTCGACACGCTCGCCGGCATCGGCACCGCCGGCGGCCTGACGATCGGCATGCTGATGCAGCCCGCGCAGAGCGAGGCGTACTCGGTGAACGCACTGCTCGGTGCCGGGGCCGGCGTCGTGATCGGCGTGATCGCCGGACCGCAGACGAACACGACGCCGCGCCGCATGGTGCGCGTCGCCGGTCTCGCCGCCGCCGGTGGCGCGCTGCCGTTCCTGCTCTACGCGGCGACCTACGACAAGAGCTCGACCGCCGACGAGCGGGTCACGGGTCTCCTGTCGAGCGCCGGTCTCGTCGTCGGCGCGTACCTCGGGCTGCGCTTCACGCGGAACATGGACGTCGGGCTCGACGTCCACGACGGCGTGACTCCGAAGTCCTCCGAGGAGGACGCGCCGCTCGCGCTCGTCTCGCGAAATTCGAACGGTTCGTGGCTCGTCGGCGGCCTCGGAATTTCCCCGCTGTCGAAACAGCTCGCCACGAACAACCGCGGTGCTACCGTGACCATCCTCGGCGCTTCGTTCTAGTTGCGTCGATCAGGGTGGAACACGAACATTGCGAGTAACGACGCTGTTGATCGTTGCGCTCATGACGGCTGCGTCCGTCGCGAGCGCGCAACCAACCAACGCTGCTACCGGCGCATCCCCGCGTCTGAAGGTCGTCGTCCATCGTGGCGGCGGTCGAGTCGTCGCGGGTGACTACGAC
>JAEWJO010000337.1 GCA_023386455.1 Pseudomonadota bacterium
CCCGCCCCCCCACCACCCCCACCCCCCCGCGCCGCGGCCCGACGACCGAGCCGAGCCAGACCGCGCCGACGATCGCGCGCAGCTGCGTCGCGATCACGAGGACGACGAACGCGAGCAGGAGGTCCGATCCGGAGCGACCGGCGTTCTTGCGGTTGCCCGCGACGGCGAACGCCTCGCGCGGCGCCACGAGCGCGAGGCCGAGGCGCACGGGCAGGCTCACTTTTTTTCGTTCCCGCCGCGCCGCTGCATCAGGAGCTTGCGCGCCTGCGCCACGACCGCCGACGGCACGCCCTTGGACTTGCTGAGGTTGGTCAGGTCCTTCTCCCGCAGAAACGGGAGTAGACGCATCGCTTCGGGGATCGGTGTCTTCGGGTTTCGGCACAGCGAGTACTTCGTTCCGTACAGCTTGGTCCACTCGCGCTTCGAGGCAATGTAGCGGATTACGTCGTCGGAGAGGTTCTGGTTACTCGCGTAGTTGGCCGCCTCGAACTCGGTGACCGCGGGCGACTTGATCGCCGCCATCTGGACGAGCCGGTTCGGATCGCGAACGAGGGTCGCGCGCGCGAACCCGTTGCCGAGCGTGGCGAGCCGGATCTTGGCCGGCATGCTGAGCTTCTCGATCGGGACGTTCTTCGTCGTCTCGAGGAAGTTCTCCTGGCCGGCGCCGTCGCTCGCCTGGTCGGCGTCGCCCTGCGTGATCGGGCTGTCGTCGCCGCTCGTCGCGTCGGCCGCGATCGAGAACAGCGTGTCGCCCTCGACGCTCGGCGCGACGCTCTCGGCCTGCAGCGCGCGCGCGATCTCGTCCCATGCCATGAGGTTCGGCACGCGGACGTTGTTGCGGACCGCGAGCTCGATCGCGCGGTCGACCGTCGACATGCGCGCGTGCTTGTTGAGGTACATCGCCGAGATGATCTCGGGATGGCGCAGCAGGCGCTGCTCGTTCGCGGCGAGCCGATCGACCTCGCGCGAGCCAACCTTGCCGGCGAGCGCGGCGATCGTGGCGTCGGCGACGGCCGGGTTATCGGCGAGCGCGTCGAACGCCGCGGGCTTGTCGCCGGCGATCTGGGCGAAGAAGTCGAGGACGCGCGGATCGACCTTCGCGTCGCCGAGCGCGCCGGCGAGCAGCTTCTCGGGCAGGCCGGCCGCGGTCGCCTTCGCCGACTCGGCGAGCTTGGCGTCGGCATCGAGCGCGATCTGATAGAGGACCGTGATCTGCTCGCCCGGCGGCAGCGGCGCCATGCCGCGCGCGGCCATCATCTTCGCCGGCCCCGGGCCGAGCGCCTTCTGCGCCGCCGGCGACAGCTGACCGACGTCGAGCGGGGTGTGTTCCATCATGTCTGGTTGCGCTGGTACAGGATCTTGAGACCCTTGAGCGTCAGCAGCTCGTCGGTCGCTTCGATCGTCTTCGTTTCGGTCGCGATCAGCGGTGCGAGCCCGCCGGTCGCGATGCAGCGCGCCGGCCAGTCGACCTCGGCGCGGATGCGCTCGACGAGCGCGTCGACCATGCCGGCGTAACCGTAGACGAGGCCGGCCTGCATCGACGAGATCGTGTTGCGCGCGACAACCTTGCCAGGTCGTGCCAGCTCGACGCGCGGCAGCTTGGCCGCATGCTCGTACAGCGCCTCGGAGCTGATCTGGATGCCCGGTGCGATCACGCCGCCGAGGTACTCGCCCTTGGGATTGACGACATCCCACGTCGTCGCCGTGCCGAAGTCGACGACGATACAGCCGGTCGAGCCACGCGCGGCCCCGAGCTCCTCGAACGCGGCGACCGCGTTGACGATGCGATCGGCGCCGACCTCGCGCGGGTTCTCGTAGAGGATCGGCATGCCCGTCTTGATGCCTGGACCGACGACGAGCGCCGCACCGCCGCTGTGTTGCTTGAAGAACTTCTGCAGCCCGAACACCGCCGGCGGCACGACCGACGAGATGATCCCGGCGTCGATGCTCCGCCACGGGTAGCCGTCGAGATCGAACAGCGTCTTCAGGAGCACGGCATATTCGTCAGACGTGCGCTGAGCGACCGTCTGGATCCGCCAATGCGCGGCGAGCTCGCCGTCGCGGAAGACCCCGAGAACGGTGTTCGTGTTGCCCACGTCGACGGCGAGTAACGTCGTCATTCCCCCGAGATGGTAGCTCGCCGCGCGCTGCCGTAGTAGGCTCGCACCCACCTATGCGGGGACTTTGGCAGCTTGTCTGTGTCGGCCTCTTTGTATTCGGTTGCGGTGGCCCCTCGGATTCACCTCCGGGTCCACTCGCGACTCACATCGATGACATGCACATCGCGCGGATCCCGCTCGATCAGAAGGGTGCGGTTGTAGAGACCCAGAACCAGTGGGCGGTCGCGAAGATGGAGAACGCGAACGCCGAGGCCAACGCGCAGGAAGCGGACGCGCAACTGCACCAGGCGCGCAACGATCACAAGGCCGCGCGCCTCGCGGTCGACTCGGCGATCTCGGCGAAGAAGAGCGCGGAGACGTCGGCCGACATGAACCGCATCAACAACGCGCAGAAGGATCTCAAGGCCGCCGAGGATTCGGCGAAGGCCGCCGAGCTCCGCGTGAAGTACTTCGACGCGTACCGCAACTTCCTGAAGCGCTACATGCGCTACACGCAGGAGAACATGTACTGGTACGAGGCCAAGTACGAGAACGCGAAGGCCTCGCTCGCGAAGCAGAACAACATCCAGCCGAAGGGCATCGTCTACGACAAGTTCCCGCAGCAGCTCGATCAGCGCGGCCAGCGCACGCAGAAGGCGAAGGAGCGCGCGGAGAGCGAGAAGCAGAAGGCGCTGTCGGCGCGCACCAGCTGGCTCTCTGCACAGCAGGCCGCGGACCGCCTGACCGGCCGCACCGGCTCGATGTTCGATCCGATGGCGCCGCCCGCGACGCCGACGGTGGGTGGTGGTGCGGCGACGCAGACCAACGTCACGCAGCCGGCCGAAGTGAAGCCGCTGTCGAACACTCCGGCTCCGACGACCGGTGGCGACTCGCCGCCGCCGCAACAGTAAGCACCTACTCGCGTGGTAGCGGAGTCAGCCGAAGCGGCGCGGATCCTCGTCGTCGACGACGAGCGCGTGATCCGCGAGATCCTCGCCGAGTTCCTCTCGCTCGAAGGCTTCTCGGTCAATACCGTCGAGGACGGCGAGAAGGCGCTGACCGAGCTGCGGCTCAATCCGTACGATCTGCTCATCACGGATCTGAAGATGCCCCGGCTCTCGGGGCTCCAGCTCCTCGAGAAGGTCGAGTCCGAGCGGCTCGGCGTGCTGACCGTCCTCATGACGGGCTTCGGCACGGTCGAGACCGCGATCGAGGCGATGAAGAAGGGCGCGTACGACTACCTCCTGAAGCCGTTCAAGGTCGAGGAGGTGATCCACGTCGTCGAGCGCGCGCTCTATCGCCAGCGCCTGCAGGCCGAGAACATCCGGCTGCGCGAGGCGCTCACGATCTACAAGGTGTCGGAGGCGATCGCGCTGTCGCACGACATCGAGCGCATCCTCGACGTCGTGCTGCGCGCGGCGATCGACGAGGTGAAGGCCGACGTCGCGACGCTGCACCTACGCGATCCGAGGAGCGGCCAGTACGAGGAGCGCGTGAAGGTCGTCGCATCGGAGTCCGATCCGGTGTCCGGCCTGCCGTCGCCCGCGTTCGGCATCCTGACCGAGCAGTTCGCGAGCGGCGTGCCGATCCTCGCCCATGGCGGCAAGGCCTCGCGCTTCTTCACCGAGAACGCGGCGCCGCAGGATCTCGCGTCGTTCGTCGCCGTGCCGCTGCAGGTCCGCGGCGACATGGTCGGCGTGCTCAACGTGTTCTCGTTCACGCAGGGCAAGAAGTTCGACGAAGGCCACCGCAAGATGCTCGCGGTGCTCGCGTCGCGCGCCGCGAGTGCGATCGACAACGCGCGCCTCTACGGCGAGCTCGTCGCGTCGAACGACTCGCTGACCGCGGCGAACCAGTCGCTCGAGGAGATGTTCCAGCAGACGGTCGCGGGCTTCGCGCAGGCGCTCGAGGAGAGCGACATGTACACGCGCGGACACTCCGAGCGCGTCGCGGTGTACAGCGAGGTGCTCGCGCGCGGCCTGACGCTTCCCGACGCCGAGGTGCGCCGCATCGTCCAGGCCGGCGTCATGCACGACGTCGGCAAGATCGGCGTCCGCTACGACATGCTCAACAAGCCCGGCAAGCTGACGCCGGAAGAGATCGCGGTGTTCCGCCAGCACCCCGAGAAGGGCAAGCGCATCCTCGAGCCGGTGCCGTGCCTGCACGGCCTCATCGACGGCTGCTGGTGCCATCACGAGTGGTTCGACGGCGGCGGCTACCCGCGCGGCCTGTCCGGCCACAACATCCCGCTCGTCGGGCGCATCGTGTCGATCGCCGACGCGTACGACGCGATGACGTCCGACCGCGCGTATCGCCGCGCGCTCAGCCACGAGATCGCCGTCGGCGAGATCGAGCGCTGCGCCGGCACGCAGTTCGATCCCGAGCTCGCCGACGCGTTCGTGAAGCTGCTCGACGCGTGGCGATTGCAGATGCGCGAGCGCGGACACGGCTCGCTGATCCCGAGGTGAGACGTGGCCCAGCTCGTCCGAGACACGTTCTGTAGCTTCTGCGGCTCGGCGTACCCGACGCCGCTCGCGTACCCGCGCACGTGCCTGACGTGCAAGACGCAGGTGTGGGCGAACCCGATCCCGGTGTGCGTCGCGCTCGTGCCCGTCGTCGACGGCAGCGACACCGGGCTGCTCGTGATCCGGCGCGCGATTCCGCCGGGCATCGGCAAGCTCGCGCTCATCGGCGGCTTCCTCGAGGACCACGAGACCTGGCAGGTCGGCGCCGCGCGCGAGGTTCGCGAGGAGACCGGCCTCGAGATCGATCCGGCGGGCCTCGTGCCGTTCTATTACGTGTCGACCGCGCCGAGACCCAACCGGGTACTGCTGTTCGCGATCGCACAGCCGTTGCAAGCGGCGTCGCTCGCACCGTTCACCCCCGACGCCGAGACCGGCGAGCGCGGCATCATCTTCGGCGCGCGCGGGCTCGACGAGGAATTCGCATTCGGTCTGCACGCCGAGGCGGCTGGCCGCTACTTCGCCGAGCGCGGCGTCGATCGCCCGCACGCGTTTTCGCCGCGCTAGTCGCGGGCTGATACTATCGCCGCCAACCCGGCGTATCCGGGGTGACGGATGTCCGAGTTCTCTGGGAAATACCGGCTCGATCAACGGCTGGGCGGCGGCGGAATGGCAGAGGTGTTCCTCGCGTCGACGGTCGGCGCCGAGGGCTTCTCGCGCAAGGTCGCGATCAAGCGCGTGCTGCCGGGGTTCTCGAACA
The DNA here is from genome assembly GCA_023386455.1 of Pseudomonadota bacterium. Taxonomy (GTDB): domain Bacteria; phylum Myxococcota_A; class Polyangia; order Haliangiales; family Haliangiaceae; genus JABFXX01. The sequence goes on from JAEWJO010000337.1 coordinate 5,322, forward strand.
ATCCCGCGTTCTCGCAGATGTTCGTCGACGAGGCGCGCATCAGCTCGCGGCTCTCGCATCCGAACATCGTCTCGGTCCTCGACTTCGATCGCGATCCGGAAGGCCGGCTCTATCTCGTGATGGAGCTCGTCAACGGCAAGGACCTCGACGCGCTGTGCTCGTCGGGTCCGCTGCCGTTCCCGGTCATCATCTACACGATCTCCGAGATGCTGCGCGGCCTCGGGCACGCGCACGATCTGCCCGCGCATCCCGACGACATCCCGGTCACCGGCGAGACGATCCGCGCGATGAAGGGCCTCGTCCACCGCGACGTGTCTCCGCACAACGTCCTCCTGTCGTGGGAAGGCGCGGTCAAGGTCTCCGACTTCGGCATCGCGAAGGCGCGCACCGCCGCCGAGGCGACCGCATCGGTCTTCATCAAGGGCAAGCCCGCGTACATGAGCCCGGAGCAGGCCAACGGCCAGGCGCTCGACGGCCGCAGCGATCTGTTCGCGGTCGGCGTGATGCTGTGGGAGATGCTCGTCGGCCGGCGGCTGTTCACGGGCGAGGACACGCGCGCGACGCTCGCGGCGGTCCTGTTCGGCCAGATCCCGCGCCCGCGCCAGCTGCGCCCCGAGATTCCGAAGGACCTCGAGCGCGTGACGATGAAGCTGCTCGAGCGCGACCTGCCCGCGCGCTACGCGACCGCCGAGGACGCGATCCACGATCTGCTCGAGTGCGACGACGCGCCGAAGGCTGGTCGCGAGGTGCTGATCAAGACGCTCGCCGAGCGGTTCCCGGCCGAGGCGCCGGTGCGAAACAGCATCCTGCGCCAGCGCGGCACGCCGCAGGCGCAGCAGGTTCCCGGCTATCCGCCGGGCACCCAGCCCGGCTACGCGACGCCGGTGCCGTACGACGTGCCGAGCCACGAGCGCCAGACGATCGGCGCCCCGGGCGCACCGATGCAGAGCATGGGCGCGATGCGGAGCACGCCGACCAGCACGATGCAGCCCGCGGCGACGATCCCACCGCATACCGGCCCCGCGGCGACCATCCCGCCGATGGGCGGCGGCAGCCGGACCGGCAAGCGCATCGCGCTCGGCCTCGCGGGCCTCGTCGCCGGCGGCCTGATCACGTTCGGGATCGCGAAGGCGGTACAGAAGGCTCCGCCCTCGACGCCGGTTGCGGCGACGCCGCAGGACGCGGCGGTGACCGTGGCCCAAAATGATCAGCTCGACGCGGCCCCTGCCCCGCCTCCGCCGCCGCCGGTCGATGCCGCGCCCATCCCCGAGGAACCTGACGCCGGCTCTGCCACGGGCTCGGCGAAAGAAAAATTGCCCCCGCAACCGCCGACGACGCACTCTGCCAGACAAGGCCGGCTCGTCGTCAAAGCGTTCCCTGTGCTCACGGTGTTCGTCGACGGCAAGAAGGTCAAAGACACCCCCGTCGACATGAAGCTCCCCGCTGGCAGACACAAGATTCGCCTCGTCAATACCGACGTCGGTAAGGACGAGCAGCTCGTGGTGACCATCGACGAGAACAAGTCGACCACCATCGAGCGAAACTGAAATGCGAACCCTCCTCGTTCTCGTCGCGACCATCGCCGCGACGGCGACCGCGCGTGCCGAACAGGTCGGCGTGGTCGTCACCGGCGAGCCCACGCTCCAACCCCAGGTCGTGTCCCAGCTCGAAGGCTGGCTGCGCGATCGCGGCCGCATCGTCATCCCCGGTGCGCTCGAGCCGTCGGCGATCAACACGTTGATCGACTGCTTCGTGCTCGAGGACCTCGGCTGCGCGCGCGGCGTGGTCGATCAGCGCGCCAAGGCCAAGTCGGTCGTCTTCGCGAGGGTCGAGACGATGCCGGCCGAGGACGGCATGCGCAACGTGTTCATCACCGGCACGCTGTTCCAGAAGGGACACGAGTCGATCACCGAGAAGCGCGCGTGCGCCCGGTGCACCGAGAAGTCGCTGCACGACACCGTCGACGAGCTGATGCTCGCCCTGCTCCACGAGCCGCCCCCGGCGCTCGGCGCCGCACAGACGCGATCGGCGCCGTCACCGGCGACGGTCGAGAGCGAGAGCTCGCCGCGCAGGCGCATGCTGCCGTTCGCGCTCGTGGGTGTCGGTGGGCTCGGCCTCGTGGCCGGCGGAATCCTCATCGCGATCGACGAGGACGAGCCGCCGCCGATG
>JAEWJO010000412.1 GCA_023386455.1 Pseudomonadota bacterium
AGACAGCTGCGCCTCGCCGCCGATGTTGAAGAGGCCAGCGTCGAGCGCGATCGAGACGGCGAGGCCCGCGAGCATCAGCGCGGTCGCCTTGTAGAGCACCTGGCCGAGCGCGTACGGGTCGGTCGCCGTGCGCGACAGCATCGCCCACCACACGGTGCCCGGCGCCTTGCCCGCGACGAGCATGAGGAGGCTACCGATCGCGACGGACGCGAGCAGCGCGATCACGGCGGCCTGCAGCTCGCGCTTCACGGCGCGCCCCCCGCGCCGACACGCATCTCGGCGCCGGTCATCCACGCCCCGAGCGCGGCGCGCGCGTCGCGAGCGCGGAGCTCGCGGCCCGACCTCTCGCCGACGATGCGGCCGCGGAGCAAGACGATCACGCGGTGACAGAGTGCGAGCAGCTCGTCGAGGTCGGCCGAGATGACGAGCACGCCGGCACCGGCGAGCGCGGCCGCGCGCAGGCGATCGTGAATCCGCGCGCCCGCGCCGAGGTCGACACCTCGCGTCGGTTGCGCGGCGATCACCGCGGCGAGGCTCGGCCGCGACAGCTCGCGGGCGATGACGACCTTCTGTTGATTGCCGCCCGACAGCGAGCGCGCGATCCGGCTGCCGAGCGGAGGGCGAATATCGAGCGCGGCGATCTGCGCCTGCACGAGCGCGCCGACCCGGTCGAGGTCGATCACGAACGGGCCCGTGACATCGCGGCGACCGAGCGCGACGTTCTCGGCGATCGTGCCGTCGAGCACGAGCCCGCCGTGCTGGCGATCTTCGGGGATGTGCGCGAGCCCGGCCGCGAGCCGCTGCGCCGCGCTCGCGTGCGTGACGTCACGCGCACCGACGCGGACCGACCCACGACAGGACACGAGGCCCGCGATCGCGAGTGCGAGCTCGCGCTGGCCATTGCCATCGACACCCGCGATCCCGACGAGCTCGCCGGCACGCACGCGCAGCGTGACGTCGTGCAGCGCATCGCCGACGCTGAGCCGCTCGACGACGAGCGCGTCCGGCGCCGCCGCATTGGGGGCGGCGACCGGCTGCGGTGCCGGCAGATCCGCGCCGACCATCGCGCGCGCGATCGCCGCGACGTCGAACCGCTCGCCCGTCGGCTGCGCCGCGAATGTCGCCACCGTCTTGCCCGCGCGCAGCACGGTGACGTCATCCGCGACCGCGCGGACCTCGTCGAGCTTGTGCGTGACGATCACGATCGTCGTGCCTGCCTTTGCGAGCTCGCGCAACCTCGCCAGCAGGCCGTCGACCTCGACCGGCGCGAGCACCGCCGTCGGCTCGTCGAGCACGAGCAGCTTCGCGCCGTGATAGAGCGCCGCGACGATCTCCGCGCGCTGCGCGGCACCGAGCGACAGCGACTCCGCCGGCGCCCACGGATCGATCGGCAGACCGATCGTGTCGCCGAGCGCGGCGAGCCCGTTCGCGGTCGCCTCGAGATCGAGGAGCGGACCGCGCCGCGGCTCGACCCCGAGCACCGCGTTCTCGACGACATCGAGCGTGCCCGCGAACGCGCCGTGCTGCTGGACGATGCCGATGCCCGCCGCTCGCGCCGCCGCACGGTTCCACGTCGCGACGTCGCGCGCCCGACCATCGATCGCGAGCGAACCGCGGTCGCCGCGCAGCACGCCGGCGACGATCTTGACGAGCGTGCTCTTGCCCGCCCCGTTCTCGCCGACGAGCGCGTGCACCGTCCCCGGCGCGATCGACAGCGTCGCGCCGCGCAGCACCTCGCAGCCGGGGTACGCCTTGTCGAGCGTCGCGTCGATGAGCGCCGTCATCACTGCTCCGGCACCACGATCTTGCCGGTGACGATGTCCTCGCCGATCGCCTTCACGCGCTGCACGACCTCGAGCGGCAACAGCAGCTGGTTGCGCTCGTCGGCGACGAACGTGACGCCGTGCTCGGCGAGCCCCAGCTCGTGGAGCCCGCCGTGGAACTCGCCGGCGATCACGTCCTTGATCACGTCGATGACCGCCACGTCGACGCGCTTCACCATGCTCGTGACGACGCAGCACGGTGCCGCTTCGAACTGATCGCTGTCGACGCCGATCGCGCGCGCCTTGCGCTGCCGCGCCGCCGCGAACACGCCGTCGCCCGTCTTGCCCGCGGCGTGAAAGATCACGTCGGCGCCCTGCCCGTACTGCGCCGCCGCCAGCTCCTGGCCGAGCGGTGGATCGGCAAACGCCCGCGGCTCGCTGCCCGCGTAGGCGCCGAGCACGCGGCACGTCGGGCACACGTAGCGCACGCCGGCCTCGTAGCCCGCCTCGAACTTGCGGATCAGCGGGATCTTCATACCGCCGACGAAGCCGACGATCTTCGTGCGCGTGAGGAGCCCCGCGATCGCGCCGACGAGGAAGCTCCCCTCGTGCTCGCGGAACCGGAGGCCCGCGAGGTTCGGTAGCGTGCCGACCCCCGGCGAGGGCGAGTAGTCGATCCCGGCGAACTTCACGTTCGGGAACTGCACCGCGAGCCGCTCGAGATCGGGACCGAAGATGAAGCCGACGCCGATCACGAGATCGACACCGCGTGCGGCGAGGGATCGCATCGCGCTCTCGCGGTCGGCGCCCTCGCTCGGCTCGATGTACTCGACCGAGACGCCGAGCTCGGTGCGCGCCCGCTCGAGCCCTCGCCAGGCCGCTTCGTTGAACGATTTGTCGTTCTTGCCGCCGATGTCGAACACGAGGCCGACGCGGATGCCGCGCCCCGCCGTGTGCGCTGGGCCACGTACGAACACCGCCCCTGCCGCGATGAACAGGCCGTTGAGCACGATCAGCGCGGCGATCAGCCGGCCCGGTGACACACCGCGACACTACCAGTTCTCGGTAACTACAGCCGCGCACATGGGATTCCTCTGATTTGTTAACCAGATTTTGGTTGCGGCCGGCACGCGTTCTACCGATATTCACCGCCGATGAAGTCGTCGCATTTCTGCCACCTCGCTCTCGTACTCCTGTTGGTTGCGTGTGGGCCCGGACCTCGCCGTGAGCCGGCCGGACACGGCGACGATGGTCCGGACGCCTCCTTGCCGTACGGCCCCGAGGGAAGCCCGGAGACCTGCGCCGACGGTTTCGATAATGAAGGTGACGGCGTCGCTGACTGCGCGGACTCCGATTGCTCCGGCGTCGGAGCATGCCCGGTCTGCGGCAACGTCGACGTGCCCGAGGCAACGCCGCTCGCGCTGCCCGACGGTATCTCGTCCGGCGCCGCATGCACGACGAACGCGCAGTGCGGCGGAGGAACGCCGAACTGCATCGTCAGCCCCGAGCTGCCCAACGGCGGCGAGTGCCACGCGTCGTACACGTCGACGCTCAACTTCGTCGGGTTCCCGACGAACGCGCTGCTCACCGACCCGTCGAAGCTCATGAAGATCTGCTTGAACATGGAGCACTCCTGGATCCGCGACATCCAGATCGACCTCATCACGCCCGACAATCGCGTCTTCTACCTGCTCAAGTTCTGGGACCGCTCCTCGCCGACCGGCGATGTCGGCGAGCTCTACCTCGGCAACGCGGACAACAGCGACGGTCCGAACCCCGGTGTCGGTATGGACTACTGCTTCGTTCCGACGGGCATGTACGAGATGATCGATTCGGGCGGCTTCATCGCGCCGACGCGCACCACCGCGACGGACGGCAAGTCCACGCTCTCGGCGGGCGACTACAAGCCGAACTCCCCGTGGAACGACTTCCTCAACGTGCCGCTCAACGGCGCGTGGACGATGCGCGTGACCGACCTCTGGGGCATCGACAACGGCTTCCTGTTCTCGTGGTCGATCACGTTCGACCCGTCGCTCGTCGTCGACTGCAGCGGCCCGATCGTCCTCTAGCTCGCGCCTGCGCCACGTGTGAAGCAGCCGGCTCTGCCGGCTGTTTTCCGTTTCGGGCCCACTTGGGTTCCGCGCGATCGTGGTTAGGCTGTGTGCTAGGTTACACGCGGAGAAAAAATGGGAATCATCTCGTTCATCAAGGGTGGAGTTGCCGAGCTAGCCATCGCCCGGCCCGATTCGGCGAAGGACTTCTGGGTCTACAAGCACCCGGACCAGACGATCCCCATGAAGGCGCAGCTGACCGTCGACTCCGACGAGGTCGCGCTGTTCTTCAAGGACGGCAAGTTCGTCGGCAGCTTCTCGGCGGGCCGGCACACCCTCGACGCGTCGAACATCCCGTTCCTCGGCCAGCTCGTCGACAAGTTCACGGGCGGCAACGTGTTCATCTGCGAGGTCTACTTCGTCACGACCCGCGAGATGCCGTCGATCAAGTTCGGCACCTCGATCGGCGACGTGATGGATCCGCAGACCAAGCTGCGCGTGCGGCTGATGGTCTATGGCGAGTTCTCGGCGAAGGTGATCGATCCGACGAAGTTCGTGATCGGCCTCGTCGGTCAGCGCGCGACGACGAACGAGACGTTCCTGCCGTGGTTCAAGAGCCAGGTCCAGAAGACGATGAAGGACGGCATCGCCGAGCTCATCGTCAAGCAGGACTGGCCGATGCTGAAGGTCACCTCCGGCGCGTACACCGACGAGATCGAGTCGTCGACGCTGACCGCGGTCCGCAAGAACATCGAGCCGTACGGCGTCGAGATCATCCGGTTCGGCGACTTCTCGATCACGATGGATCAGGCCGACAAGGAGCGCCTCGACAAGCTCGTCGAGCGCATGGCGTACATCAGCGCGTCCGGCGGCATGGCCGGCTACCAGCAGCTCGCCCAGGCCGAGATGATGATGGGCGCCGCCGAGGGCATGAAGAAGGGCGGCGGTGGCGGCACCGCGCTCGAAGGCGCCGGCATCGGAATGGGATTCGCGATGGCGAACCAGATGGGCGGCATGATGGGCCGCCCAGCGGCCGCCCCGACCGAGTCCAAGGACCAGATCATGGGGATGCTGAAGCAGCTCGGCGAGCTGAAGGCCGCCGGCGTCCTCACCGACGCCGAGTTCGAGGCCAAGAAGAAAGAGCTGCTCGCGAAGCTGTAGTAAGAAGCCGGGCGGATGTCTCGCCTCGATAATCGCGCCTACTACGACGACTTCGCCGGCTGGTACGAGCGCGAACGGCACCTGCCCTACCACCGCATGCTCGACGACCTCGAGGTCGAGATCGTCGAGCGCTACGCCCGGGGCAAGGTCGCCCTCGAGGTGGGCTGCGGCACCGGCCTCATTCTCGACCGCGTCGCGCAGTTTGCCCACGACGCGACCGGCATCGACCTGTCGGGCGGCATGCTCGCGAAGGCGGCCGAGCGCGGCTTGCACGTCGCGCAGGCCTCGGCGACCGACCTGCCGATCGCGACCGGCTCGATCGACGTCGCGTACTCGTTCAAGGTCCTCGCCCACATCCCCGACATCGCCGGTGCGATGCGCGAGATGGCGCGTGTCGTGTGCCCGGGCGGCTACGTGATCGCCGAGTTCTACAACGCGCGCTCGCTGCGCCGGCTCGTGAAGGCGGTCAAGCCGCCGACGGCCGTATCGGATACGACGCACGACGAGCACGTCTACACGCGCTACGACGACGCGGCGGCCATCCGCAGCTACCTGCCCGACGAGCTCGAGTGGGTCGCGACCCGCGGGATCCGCGTGATCACGCCGGTCGCCGCGGTCCTGCGAGTTCCCCTGCTCGGCGCGGCCGTGCGGTGGGCCGAGCACCGGCTCGCCGATGCGCCGGTCGCGCGCGACCATGGCGGGTTCCTCGTCGCGATCTGCCAGCGGCGCTGATCGCAGCGTATGATTCCGTCGTGGCCCAGATCCTGGTGGTCGACGACGAGCAGTCGATGCGAGAGTTTCTCTCGATCTGCCTGCGTCGCGCCGGCCACACGGTGACGGTCGCCAGGAGCGGCGGCGAGGCGCTCGACGTCCTGAAGCGCACGGCGATCGACGTCGTCGTCACCGACCTCAAGATGCCCGGCGAGCTCGATGGCCTCGCGATCCTGAAGGCGATCAAGTCGGGCAGCGTCCGCTACACGGCCCAGGCCGGCGGCACGCCGTCGATGATCGATCCCGAGGTGATCCTCGTGACGGCGTACGCCAGCGCCGAGACCGCGCTGTCGGCGATGAAGCAAGGCGCGTACGACTACCTGACCAAGCCGTTCCAGGTCGACGAGATCAACGCGGTGATCAGCCGCGCGCTCGAGAAGCGTGCCCTCGTCGAGGAGAACATCGAGCTGCGCGACCGCGTCGCCGGCCGCGCCCGCCTCGCGAACCTGCTCGGCAAGAGCCGCGCGATGCAGAAGGTGTTCGAGCTGATCGGCAAGATCCACTCGGCGCGCACGAGCGTCCTCATCACCGGCGAGAGCGGCACCGGCAAGGAGCTCGTCGCCCGCGCGCTCCACAGCGAGGGCTCGCGCGCGAAGGCTCCGTTCGTCGCGGTCAACTGCGGCGCGATTCCCGAGGAGCTCATGGAGTCCGAGCTGTTCGGGCACAAGAAGGGCGCGTTCACCGGCGCCGTGTCGGACCACGTCGGCATGTTTCAGGAGGCGAGCGGCGGCACGCTGCTGCTCGACGAGATCGGCGAGCTGTCGCCGCAGCTCCAGGTGAAGCTCCTGCGCGCGCTGCAGGAGCGCAAGGTGAAGCCGGTCGGCGCGAGCGACGAGATCGAGATCGACGTCCGCGTGATCGCGGCGACGAACCGCGATCTCGAGGCCGAGGTCGCACGCGGCGCGTTCCGGGCAGACCTCTATTACCGCCTGAACGTGATCGAGATCCGGATCCCGCCGCTGCGCCAGCGCCGCGAGGACATCCCGCTGCTCGCCGATCACTTCCTGCGGCGGTTCGGCGTCGAGCACGGCCGGACGCTGCGCCTGACGAGCGACGCGATGCGCCGGCTCGAGAGCTACGACTTCCCCGGCAACGTGCGCGAGCTCGAGAACATGATCGAGCGCGCGGTCGCGCTGTCGTCGGGATCGATGATCGGCGTCACCGACCTGCCGGAGGTGAAGCCGGCGAGCCCGGTCGCCGACACGCCTGCGGAGTTCCCGCGCGACGGCGTCGATCTCGACCGCCTGATCAACGACTACGAGCGCGCCTGGGTCGTGCGCGCGCTCGAGCAGACCGGCGGCGTGCGCAAGCGTGCGGCCGTCCTGCTCGGCATCAGCTTCCGGTCGCTGCGGTACCGGCTCGAGAAGCTCGGCATCGACAAGGGCGACGAGGACGAGCCGCCCGAGGAGTCATGAAGGTCGCCGTCGCGCTCGCGATCGCGGCGATCGGGTTCGGCGGCGCGCGGATCGCACGTGCGATCGCGACCCAGGAGGCCGAGCAAGCCGGCACCTCCGAGCCGTACGCGCCGTCGCCGTCGTCGGCGCCGTACATCGCGCTCGGCTATCGCGAGGCCGCCGCCGACGTCCTGTTCGTGCGCCTGCGCGGCTACTTCGGCGACGACCACAACACGGCGAACGGCGTCGCATCGCTGTGCGAGGCGATCGTCGCGCTCGACCCGCGGTTCTTCCGCATCTACGACTACTGCGGCCGCGCGATGACGCTCGCCCGCGAGGGCGTGAACCAGTCGACGTACCTGCGCGCGATCGCCGTGCTCGAGCGCGGCGCCAAGGAGTTTCCGAAGGACTGGCGCCTGCCGAACCTCGCCGGCCAGATCTACACGCAGGACCTCGCGACGGACGACCCGGCGCAGCGCCGCGAGTGGGACGAGAAGGGCACGCTGCTCGTCGAGAAGGCGCTGCGCAAGCCGGGCGCGCCGGCCGAGCTCGCAGGCTGGGCGGCGCTGATGCGCACGAAGTTCGGCCAGCACGAGCGTGCGGCACGCGACCTGCGCGAGGTCCTTCTGCTGACGACCGAGACGAAGGCGCGCGAGGCGCTGATCAAGCGGCTCGCCGACCTCGAGAAGCAAGATGCCGACGAGCTCGCGGGTGAGCTCTACGAGGCGCGCCGCGCGTTCAACCGCGACTGGACGCGCGACCGGCCGATGGTGCCGCCGACGATGTACATCCTGCTCGGCCCTCGCCTGCAGCCCGGGTTCGACATGGCGTCGCTGGCGACCGGTGGCCGCGACCTCATCACCGCCGAGACCGTCGAGAAGCTCGAGCCGCTGCAGTAGTAGTCAGCGCGCGCCGCGCCGGAGCAGCACGACGGGCACGGTCTTCATCAGGATCTTGAGATCGAGGCGCAGCGACCAGTCGTCGACGTAGCGCTTGTCGAGCACCATCCACTCGGCAAAGTCGATGTTGTTGCGGCCGCTCACCTGCCAGATGCCGGTGATGCCGGGCTTCATCGAGAGCCGCCGGCGATGCCAGCCGCGGATCTCCTGCTGCTCCTTGATCGGCAGCGGCCGCGGGCCGACGAGGCTCATCTGGCCGAGGAACACGTTCAGGAGCTGCGGCAGCTCGTCGATGCTGGTCTTGCGCAGGAAGCTGCCGAGCCGGGTCACGCGCGGGTCGTTGGTGACCTTGAAGACCGGGCCGGTCATCTCGTTCTGGGCGGCGAGATCCTGCTTCTTCGCCTCGGCGCCCTTCACCATCGTGCGGAACTTGATCATCTTGAACTGCCGGCCGTAGAGCCCGGCGCGTACCTGGGTGAAGAACACCGGGCGGCCCATCGTCACCATGATCGCGAGCGAGACCGCGAGGAGGAGCGGCGAGAGCAGCACGAGCAAGATCAGCGAGGCGATCCAGTCGAACGCGTGCTTGAGCGCGAGCCGATCCGGTGGCTTCGGCGCGGGATCGAAGGACAGAAACGGCTGGCCGTACAGCTCGAGCACGCGCGGCGCCATCGCAGCCGGATGGGAGATGTCGATCGCGAGCTCCGCCGACACACCGACGGTCTCGCATGCCGCGAGCGCCGCGCCGATCTCGGACGAGCGGTGAAACGGCGGCAGGAACAGCACGTGGTCGACCGACTGCTCGTGCAGCACGCGGTCGAGCGCGTCCATCGCGCCGAGGTGCGCGATGCCGGCGACCTGCGCGGTGCCGAGCTGGCCGACGACGACCGGCGGCCGCGGCTCGGCTGCGATCGACGACAGGAACCGCGCGAGCTCGACGGTGTCGTCACCGACGACGAGCAGGCGCTTCTGCGTCTGGCCGACCGTGTACTGGTAGCGCTGCCAGAACCCGAGCGCGCTGCGCACCGCGTACGACAGGACGAACGAGCACGCGAGGAACAGGCCGACGAGGCTACGATTGAGCGTCGTCTGCGTGAAGAACACGGCGGCCGACAGGCCGAGGAAGCCCGCGACGTGGAGCTTCACGAGGTCGACGAACAGCGCCGCGCGCGACCACACGCGCTCGAACGTGCGGTGCAGGCCGAGCATCGCGGCGAGCACCAGCCACAGCGGCACGCTGAGGTAGACGATCAGCGCGTACTCCTCGAACCGCGGCGGTTCCTTCACCCACGCGACATGATCGCGGAGCGCGACATGGAGTCCGCCGGCCATCGCGATCGCGGCAACCACGAGCAACGCGTCGAGCGCGAGCACGAGGCCACGGAGTGGACGGTTTCGCGACGCGGACATCCCCGACCAGCGTAACGCGTTCAGCCGGCGCGATGAAGGCGGCGGCGCACGACGCGCGCGAGGAACAGCGGATTCCCTAGGACGTAGCGCCCGAACAGGCGACGCGGATCGCTGACGAGCCGCGCGAGCCACTCGAACCCGTGCTGGGTGAGGAAGTCGGGTCCGCGCGGCTGAACGCCGGCGATGAAGTCGGCCGTCGCACCGATGCACCACACGACCGGCGCCGCGATGCGCGCGCGATGGAGATGGATCCACAGCTCCTGCACCGGCGTGCCCATGCCGACGAACACGACCTTCGGGTTCGCCGCGTTGATGCGCGCGATCAGCTCGTCGGTCTCCGGGCCGTCCTTCGCGAAGAATCCGTGATGCGTGCCCGCGACGACGAGCCCGGGAAACCGCTCCGCCATCCGGGTCATCGCGACCTCGGCCGTCCGATCCGCGCCGCCGACCCAGTAGAGCGGTGTGCGGGTCTCGGCGAGCCGCTCGCCGAGGTCCCAGATGAAGTCGGCGCCGGTCATGCGGGCCGGCAGCGACTCGCCCTGGATCCGCGCGGCGACGCGGATGCCCTCGCCGTCGCAGTACACGATGTCGGCAGCGCGCAGCGCGTCGACGAGCGCCGGCGTGCGCTGGGCAGTGTTCAGGACGTGAACGTTGGCGTACATGACCGTCGTCGGCGTCGTTGCCGCGCAGGCCGCGATCACGCGCTCGCGCAGCTCGAGCCAGGTGAGCGCGTCGATCCGGACGCCCAGGACCTCGACCGTCGCTGCCATGCACGCATGGTACCCTGGCCGTCCCAGCGGATCGTGGTCGTGAAGCTCGCGTTCATCACCAACTACGAGAAGACGATCTACTTCCATCGCATCGCGAGGAAGCTGGAGCAGGCGGGGCATGACGTGTCCTGGATCGCACCGAGCCACCACTGGGCCGAGTGGCTCGCGAGCGAGGGAACGGCGCGCGACGCGATCCTCGACCTCTCGGTGTATGGCCGCGAGTGGCGCGAGGGGCGCGCGAGCGAGGCCGACCGCGAGCGGCTCGCCGCGCTCGAGAGCGCGAGTGGCGTGCGGTTCAACGACGTCGCGCTGATGGACCGCATCCTGCGCGTGCGCTCGACCGAGGCGCTCGCGGCGTACTTCGCGGTGACGACACGCGAGCTCGATCGCTTCATCGCGGCGCAGGGCATCGATGTCGTGTTCGCCGAGCAGACGTTCGGCGTCGAGCTCATGACCGGCATGGTCTGCCGGGCGCAGGGCCGCACGCTGCTCGTCCCGCACGTCGTCCGGATCCCGAGCGGCCGCATGGGCTTCTTCCGCGGTCACCTCCAGGCGGAGCTCGCCGGGTTTCGCGACGTGACGCCGGCGCACCGCGCCGAGGCGACCGCGTTCCTCGAGACGTTCCGGCGCGACCGGCCGCGCCCCGAGTACTTCCTCCGCAACGACAGGGTCCCGGTGCCGCGCGCGGAGTGGCCGGCGAAGCTGCTCAAGCACGCGCGGCTGCAGCTCCGCGATCCGTACGACGAGACCCACTTCTCGCCGGCCTGGCTCGTCAAGAAGCGCGTCGGCGAGGTCGTCAACGCGCTGTCGCACCGGCTCGACAACCCGTTCTGGGTACCGCCACAGCCGCCGCCGCGCCCGTTCGTGCTGTTCCCGCTGCACCGCCAGCCGGAGTCCTCGATCGACGTGCTCGGCAGCCGCCTGTCGAACCAGGTCGACCTCGTCCGCGCGCTGACCCGCACGTTGCCCGCGACGCACGACCTCTACGTGAAGGAGCACCCGAACGGGCTCGGCGATCGCTCGCCGCGCACGCTGCGCGAGCTGCGCGCGATCCCGGGCGTGCGCCTCGTCGACCCGAAGGTCTCGACGTTCGCGCTCAGCGAGGCGGCGGACCTCGTGATCACGGTGTCGGGCACCGCGGCGTACGAGGCCGCCCTGCTCCGCCGGCCCGCGGCCGCGATCGCCGACATGTTCTTCGGGCCGATCCTGACGACCGCGCGCTTCAACCCCTACGAGGACTCCGTCGCCGACCTGCTCGCGCACCGCGACGTCGTTCCCGACAGCGCGCTCGTCGACTTCCTCGCGAACGTGATCGCGCAGTCCTACCCGGGCTTCATCGACAATCCGACCTTCTCCCCGCGCATCCTCGACGAGGACAACATCTCCTCGGTCGCACGCGGTTTCCTCGATCTCCTCGCGAGCGGACGCGCGTGTTCCTGAGCATCGTCAACGTCGGGCTTCGCGGTCTGACGATGGCCGGCCGGTTCGTGCTGCTGGTCGCGCTCGGTGCGTACCTGGCTCCGGAGGACGTCGGCCTCTACGCGCTGTTCGCGGCGGCGAGCACGTGGGGCGTCTACCTCCAGGGCATGGAGTTTCATCTCTTCAACGTGCGCGAGCTCGTCGCCGCCGACCGCACCGCGTGGCCACGGCGAGTCCGCGATGCGTTCGCGCTGTACGGCGTCGTGTTCGTGGGCGCCTGCGTCGTCTGGCTCGGGATGTTCGGCGCCGGCTTCCTACCGATGCGCCTGCTCGGCTGGTTCCTCGCGATCCTCGCGCTCGAACACGCCGTGCAGGAGCTCTATCGCCTGCTGAACGCGTTCGGCCGGCCGCTCGCCGGCAGCATCGTCCTCCTCGCGCGCAGCGGCAGCTGGATGTACGTCGTCGCCGCGCTGATGTGGCGCGTCCCGTCGCTGCGCAGCCTCGACGCGGTCTGGGCCGGCTGGGTCGTCGGCGGCGCCGTCGCGCTCGCGCTCTCGATCGTGTTCCTGCGCGACCTCGCATGGAAGAACCTGTCGCGCATCGACTGGACGTGGCTGCGACGTGGCCTCGCCGTCGGCCTGCCGCTCCTGGCCGGCAGCCTCGCGTGGCGCGGCATCACGGTGTTCGAGCGATGGTTCCTCGGCTACTCCCAGGGCGACGCGACCCTTGGCGTGTTCGGCTTCTTCTCGGCGATCGCCGCCGCGCTGCCCGTGCTCGCGGAGTCCGGCGTCGGGGCCGTGCTGTACCCGCGCATGATGAAGGCGTGGCAGACCGGCGATCTGCCCGCGTACCGCGCGTACGTGCGCAGGCTGTGGCTGACGTTCGCCGCGTTCGTCGTGATCGCGGCGCCGCTCGCGCTCGGCGCGGTCCTCGTCGCGGTGCCGCACCTGCATAGCTCCGCGTACGAGGACGAGCTCCGCGTGTACTACGTGCTTCTCGTCGCCGCCGTCATTGCCAGTGTCGCCGCCGTGCCGCAGTACGTGCTGTGGACGCGCCACCGCGACCGCACGATGATCGCGATCTCGATCATCGGCCTCGTCACCGCAGTCGCCGCCGATCTCGTGCTCGTCCCGCGCCACGGCGCGCTCGGGGCCGCGTTCGGTCAGCTCGGCACCGTCGTGCTCGTGTTCGCGCTCCGCCTCTACGCCGTGCGCACCGCTGATCGCTGACTACCACCAGTCGTAGCGAACGCCGCCGAGCTCGGAATGTGCTCTCACCGAGTAGAACGGCACCACGCTCGGCGGTGGAGCATCGGGCAGATCCAGCACGAGCGTTCCGTCGCCGATATCGCTGCTCATGGCGATCTCGTGTGTTCCCGGTGCGAGCGCGATCGTGCCGCCTCGCGCGACATCCCGGCCGTCGATCGCGATGCTCGCGGGCCCTCGCCAGCGATACGAACCCGCGACGATGATGTCGATCTCGACGCGCGAGTTGGCGGTTCCCTGCACGTGCGCACCCGCAACCTCGACGGCCGCGCTGTACGGGACATAGTGTGCCTTCCAGAAATCCTTCACCTCGGACGGAAAGCCGTTCAGACGCTGGGTGCGCACCAGGAACGACACAGGGCGCTTGCGAAACTCGTCGATGAATGCCAGCCGGCTCGCCGTCGGATCGGGGCCATAGAGCCGTTGCTGGATATGCTCGCTGAAGTAGACCGGAAACGGATCGCCGTCGCGGCGGCACATCAACGCGCCATCCGCCTGAAAGCCTCGCCACATCCAGGGCACGTCTCGCTCGAGAAACGCAAACGTCGCACGCTGGGTCCTCTGCGTGTCTTCGAGAGTCTCGGCGCGATATCGCACCGCAAGCGCGATCATCATCACCCAGGCCGCGATCGCCATCCATACGTGCGCGCGTGGGAAGCGGGCGCGGATGCCCGGCCAGCCGAGCGCGATCGCGGTCGCCGGGAACACGCCGATCGTGCTCCAGAAGTACGGAAACGAGGCCGTGTGGAATCGCGCGACGGCGTAGCCGAGGATCATCACGACGAGGGCGACGAGCAGCGGCTTGCGCTCGGCGTCGCGCCTGCTGAATGCGCGTGTCGCGGCGAACAGGATCAGGACCAGGAGCCCGATGTGCGGCAGGACGGAGGTGAGGATCGACGGATAGAGGCGATAGCGCAGCAACCGTCGGTACCAATCGAACAGGTTCAGGCCGGCGTCCAGCGCGACCGTCCGCGGAGGCGTGAAGAAAACGGGCACCGCGAGCTTGTAGACCCCGACGACGGCGACCGCGCCGACGACAAGCGCGGCCATGCGCCGGAGCTCGCGCCGCCAGTGGATGACTCCCTCGATATAGAGATCGCCGAGCGTCACGACCCCGACCAGCGCACCGATGTAGATCGCCTTCTGGCTGAACAGGTAGCCGAGTGCGAGCAGCGCACCGGCGAGCGTCGCAAACGGCCAGCGCTCGCGCGAGGCGAGCACTGCGACGCCCGCCCAGAGCGACGCCGCGACGGCTGGCTGATCGGTCCGGACCTGAAGCGACCAGCGAAGGAACAGGGGCACGAGCCCCAGCGCCGCGGTGCCGAGCGCAGCCGCATGCCACGCAGCGGGCGACCGCCGACACGCGCCGCGCAGGAAGAAGAACAGCCCGGCAAGCAGTGCGAACGTGAAGCCACACCAGAGCAATCGCCCCGAGATGGCGACTGCTATGGGATCCTCGCAGTCGCGCGCGAACGGGATGACCGCGATGACGCCGAGGCCTGGACGCCCACCGGCCTGCAACTCACCGGTCAGCAGCGCGTGCTGTGCGCGATGATACTGGGCGAGCTCGTCCCAGTGGATCGTGTCGGTGAAGACGGCGGCGATGTGGGTGATGACGTACGCGGTGGCAACCGCCGCCAGGGCCACCTTGATGATGCGAGGGTCGCGAAGGCGCGCGAGGCTGGTCATCGAGCTGCGAAACGCCCGCACGTCACGACGACTCGCGGCGATCTCACGCATCCAGCTTACCCGATGAGCCCCGAGCGCCGCGCGTCGACCTGCTACGATTCTGCGCGATGTTTCTCGTGCCACGCGAGCGGTGGGCGTCGCTCGCCCCGACCCGTTGGTCGTGGGTACGCCTCGTGGCGACACCGTCGAGCTACCTGCTCCTGATCGCGCTCGTCGCGACGATGATCGCGAAGGCGCACGTGATGCGCGGCCTCGAGGAGGTCGAGTTCTGGCCGGGTCGCTGGCTCGCCGCGATCGCGGCGGACGGCGTGGTGTTCGTCGGGCTCGCGGGCCTGTTCGCGCTCGCCGAGCACGCGACGCGGCGGGCGATCTTCTTCACGCTGCCGTTCTCGATCGTGATCGCGATCCTCGGCGTGGTCAGCGCGATCCAGCTGTGGATCACCGGCGAGCAGCTGAGCTCGCAGGTCCTCGTGCTCGGGCTCGAGCGGTTCACGGACGTGCGTGCGATGGCGCGTGCGAGCCTCGACGTCGGGCTCATCCGCGGCGTCGTGCTGCTCGTCGCGATCGCGGGTCCGCCCGCCGCTGCGATGTATGTGCTGCGCGGCTCCGGCAAGACACTGCATCCCGCCGCGGGTGGTGGCGAGCGCGCCCGCGCCGCGGGACCGACCGTCGCGTGCGCACTCGTGCTCGTCCTTCTCGCGCCGATGCCGGATCAGCTCGCGAGCCTCTATCGCAACGCGGTCGTTCACACGCTGTGGGGCCTCGCGACCAACGACCAGAGCTGGAACGGTGGCCTCGGCCTGTTCACCCGCTACGAGCCGCACGACCTCGTCGACGACGCAGCGCTCGCGAAGCTGAGCGCCGCACAGAAGCCGAACGTCGTCGTGATCATCCTCGAGTCGACACGGCGCGACGAGACCACGCTGTCGGGCCCGCAGGCGCGCGCGAAGACGCCGAACCTCGTCGCGCTCGCGGCACGCGGCGTCGAGGTCACGCACGGCCGCGCCGTGATCCCGCAAACGACGAAGTCGATGTGGTCGATGTTCTGCGGGCGCCTGCCGATCCTCCAGCCGAAGCTCTACGAGACGACGTCGGTTGTCGACGTGCAGTGCGTGCCACACATCCTCGACGCCGCGGGCTGGCGGACCGGCTTTCTCCAGAGTGCGATCGGCCGCTTCGAGGACCGCCCTCGCCTCGCCCGCCGGCTCGGCTTCCGCGAGTTCCTCGCCGCCGAGCAGTTCACCGACACGGTCTCCGGCTATCTCTCGACCGACGACGAGGCGCTCGTCGGTCAGCTCGACACGTGGCTCGGCGCGAAGCAGGACCGGCCGTTCTTCGTCACGCTGCTGACGTCGTCGACGCACCATCCCTACATGCTGACCGACGGAGCGGCGGCACGGGCGAAGCAGAGTGGCGCGCCGATCGAGACCGATCGCGACCGCTACGACCGTCAGATAGAGGCGGCCGACACCATGGTCGGCGAGATCGTCGAGCTGCTCCGGCACCGGGGCCTCTACGACCACACGATCGTCGTCGTCCTTGGCGATCACGGCGAGGGATTCGGCGACAAGCCACCGCGCCAGCACGCGCTCGACTACTACGAGGAAGGTCTGCGGGTACCGTGGGTGATCGCCGGGCCCGGCGTTCCGGTGCGCCGCGTCGACGCGAACGCGAGCCTGCTCGATCTGGCGCCGACGCTGCTCGACCTCCTCGGGGTCTCGCTCAGCCCCGAGGCGCTCGCAGCCACCCATGCGCGCAGCGTGCTGTCGATCGCCGGCGACCGCGTGCTGCCGTTCTCGTGCTTCTTCGACAAGTCGTGCTTCGGCTATGTCGTCGGCAATACCAAGGTCGTCGCGATGCGCGAGATCGACCTGGCGTTCGCGTTCGACCTGGCGACCGATCCCGACGAGCGGTCACCACAGGCGCTCTCCCCGGAGCTGCGCAAGACCCTCGCCGACGTCCAGCGCAGCGTCGACCTGCACCGCACGAACAGCAAGCCGCGCATGCGCGACGAGATGCTCGAGTTCTGGCCATGGAATTGCCCGCGCGACGAGCCGTGTGGGATCAAGCCGCAGTCACGGTAGCGGCGCGAGCTGCTGCTGGAGCTCGAGCGCGCCCTTCGCCTCGTCCATCCGCCCCGCCTCGGCGAGCGCGCGCGCGAGGATGTTCCAGGTCCGCGCGTAACGCGCGTGCATCTCCGCGGCGTACTCCGCGCGCTCGTCGGGACGGCGGTATGACAGGTCGAACGTCTCGAACAGGTCGTGGTTCGTCGAGACGATCTCGTCGAGGCTCGGCCGTGGGGTCCCCGGCGGCAGCACGCGGAACACGATGCCGTACGGATACGACGGGAACGTCTGCAGCACGTTGCCGAGCGAGATCTCGACGAACAGCGGCCGGCCCGTCGCAAAGACCTGACGGGCGACCTTGAGGCTCGGCGCTTCGTCGCCGGGCGCGTACGGGTCGATCGGGACACCGCGCTTCGCGAACTGCTCGCGGTACCACGGCAGCGTTGTCATCGTCCACGCGATCACGGCGACATCGGGCCGGATGCCACGCACCTCCTGGACGTAGAGCGAGCCGAAGTGGACATCGTCGGCGGTGCTGAGAACGACCGCATCCGGTGGCAGTGAGGTCAGGAGATTGACGACGCCCTTCTCGACCGCGGGCGAGTGCGTCTCGAGCAGGTGCGGAAGTGAGAGTCCGGTCGACGCGGCGAACACAGCCACTGCAGCGACCTCGCGGATGACACGCGAGCGCAGGGAGAGGCGTGCCGCGACGCGCCCCCACACCAGATCGAGGCCCGCCGCGAGCGGCACGGCGAGCAGGATCACCGAGAGCAGATGGAAGCGATGGCAGATGTAGAGCCCGATGCCGACCGGCGGCACGTTGAACCGCGCGATCAGGATCGGTCCCGCGACCAGGAAGCTGACGGCGAGCATCGCCCAGCCCCACCGCGGCTCGCCCCCCGGCCGGGCGACGCGATAGCCGAGCGCGAGCACGGCGAGCACCGCGGGTACCCAGAGCAGGTTGCGACCGAGCGTGTGGAGGAGCGCCGACACGTTCGCGGCGACGTCGATCTCGCCCGGGATCGCCGAGAACGCGCCGATGCCGCCATAGTCGGCTCGGGTGAAGTGTGCGAGTAGCGCCGCGAGTGAATCGGGGTGGCCCCACGACGCGGCGGTGCTCGGTGCGACGAGCAGGTAGAGATAGGGCACGAAGCCGGCAACGAGCCCGCCGGTAGCAATCGCGATCGTCCGCGCGCGATGGCCGTTGGATTCGCGGACGCCGCGCACCACGCCGAGGAGGCCGACCGGTGCGAGGAGCGCGCAGGTGTGCTGGTTCGAGAGGCCGAGGCCGGCGACGAGCGCGAGCAGCGCCGCCCGGCGTGCACCGCGCAACGGGCCAGCCGCCGCGGACAGCCACAGCACGAGCGCGACGACGAGGTCGTTCATCGCGAACACCTCCGTCGCCGTGTGCAGGCGCAGGACGACCGGGCCGCCCGCGACGATCGCGACGGCAAGGGAAGCTGCGCCCGGCCGCGCTCCCCATGCGCGACACGCGGCGTGCAGCGCGAGCGCCGCGAACGCGCCCAGGATCGCGGTCGCGAGCGCGGCGGTGTGAGCGCCCGACGTCCCGGGCAGCCAGGACATTGCCCGCAAGTACAGGACGTACAGCGGGTAGCCCGGCGGATGCGCGACGCCGCCGGTCACCGAGAGCGTCGAGAATTCCGCGTTGTCACCGTCGGAGATGAAGCTCGGGGCGAGCCACAGATACACGACGAGGATCACGAGTGAGACGAGCCCGCCGCGCTCGAACGCGATGTCGGCGATCCGCGCGCGCCGCGTCTCAGTCATGCGGCGCCAGCGCCTCCGCGAATGCGTTCGCGATGCCCTGCTCCTCGCGGCGCCCGGCAGCCTCGAGCCCCTGCGCCAGGATATGCCACAGCCGCGCGTAGTGGTGATGCAGCTCCGTCGCGTGCTCGTCGTCGAAACCAGGGACTGCGTAGCTGAGGTCGAAACGCTCGAACATCGCCTTGTTGAGCGCGAACACCTCGTCGATCGATGGGACGGCCGTGCCGCGCGGCAGGACGCGGAACAGGATGCCGTATGGATACGTCGGGAACGCCTTCGCGATGTTCGAGTTGAACGGATCGATGAACAGCGGCAGGCCCTTCGCGATCACCTGATCGGCGACCTCGACAGTCGACGCGCCCGTCGCCGCGGTCACGATCCCGATCCTGCGTTCGAGGCGCTGGCGATACGTCGGTGATGGGATCGACGGCCACGAGATGATCGTGACGTCAGGCCGCTCGCCGAGCGCGCCCTGCAGGTACCCCATGCCGAAGTGCGACAGATCGGTGTGCGTGATCACGACGGCGTTCGGCGGCAGCGACCGCAGCGTGTTGCGCAGGCCGAGCTCGACCGCGGGCGAATGCACTTGCAAGAGGTGCGGCAGCGACAGGCCGGCGACCGCGAAGAACGCGACGGTCGCGATCGAACCGCCGAGCGCCACCGAGCGCAGCGAGCCGTGCTGCAGCCGGCGCTGCGCCCACGCTCCGATCTCGTCGAAGCCGACGGCGACCGCGGGCGCGAGCATCAGCGCAGGCAGGATGTGAAATCGCCGAACGACGTAGAGTCCGATGCCCTCGGGCATGACGTTGAACCGGCTCGCGAGCACCGGCCCGGCGACGACGAACGACAGCGCGAGCATCGCCCAGCCCCACCGCGACTCGGGGCCTCGCGGCCGCGCGATCCGCCAGGCGATTACACTTGCACCGAGCACCGCCGGTAGCCACAGCCACGCGCGGCCGATCGTCTGGACCATCGCGAACATGCTCGTCCCGGTCGAGACTTCCTTGCCGTGCGCGGAGAACGCCGCCGGGCCGCCGTAGTCGCTGCGCAGGAAGTGGCGCACGAGATGTTCGAAGTCGTCGATGCGCGCCCACGAGATCAGCGTGTCGCGCGTGACCATCAGGTAGAGGTATGGGGTCAGCCCGACGACGAGCGCGCCGAGCGCGATGCCCGCGGTCGCGACACGCGGCATGCTCGTCTCGCGCATCGCGCGGATCGCGCCGACGATCCCGACGGGCGCGAGCAACACGCACGTCACGTGATTCGACAGGCCGAGGCCCGCGACGAGGCCGAGCGCCGCGGCGCGCTTCATGCCGCGCAGCGGTCCCTCGGCGGCGGCGAGCCACAGGATCAGCGCCGCCATCAGGCCGTTCAGCGCGAACACCTCGGCCTCGGTCTGGATGCGCAGGATCTCCGGCCCGGCGGCGAAGATCGCGACGGCAAGCGATGCGGCGGTCGCGCGCGCGCCCCACGCCCGGCAGGCGGCGTGGAGCACCAGCACCTGGATCGCGCCGAGGATCGCGGTCGCCATCGCCGCCGCGTGTGCGGGGCTCTGCGCCGGCAGCCACGCCATCGCGCGCAACCACAGGAGGTACAGCGGGTATCCGGTCGGGTGCGCGACTCCACCGATCGTGCCGAGCGTCGCGAACTCGGCGTTGTCGCCGTCGACGATGTGCGGTGGCGCCAGCCAGATGTAGAGCACCAGCGTCGCGAGCGCGATGAAACCGCCGCGCTCGAACGCCAGGTTTGTCAGTCGCTTCCGCAGAACGACACCCATGATACCCGGCTCAGCGGTGGAGCGAGCGCAGCAGCTCGTGGATACGCGGTCGCAGCGACGGATCGTAGGAGCACGCGCGCAGGTAGGGAATTGCCTCGGGTCCGCGGCCGAGCGCGACGAGCGCGAGCGCGACGTTGTACTGGTTCGCCGGGTTCCAGGGCTCGACCGCGAGCGCGGCCTCGAACTCGGATAGCGCCAGATCGTACTTCCGTACCGCGAGCGCGATCTTGCCGAGCGCGCGCCGCGCCGGCGCGTGGAGCGGAAGGGCCTGGGCGCTCGCCTTTGCCCACACGAACGCCTCGTCGTAGCGACCGCGGTCGTAGAGCAGGAGTCCGAGATTCATCATCGCGCGCGGCTCGCCGGCCATCGCTGCCTCGCGCATCGCCGGCAGCGCTTGCTCGACCGCACCGATCTCCTGCAGGAACAGCGCCTTTCGTAGCAACAGTCGCGGAGCTCGGCTCGCTCGCAGCGCGCGATGGATGATTTCGAACGCGAGGTCGGTGCGGCCTTCGTCCATCACCAGATCGGCGTACATGCTCCACGAGCTCGAGTCGTCCGGGTTCACGACGACGGCCCGTTCCCACAGGGTGACACTATCGCGCCAGGTCGACCTCGCGTCCATCGTGCGAACCGCGCAGGCGACCACCAGCGCCGCCGCGAGTCCGATGCGTGCGCGCCGGCTCGGAATCCGCCAGACGCCATATGCGATCGCGACCGCGAGACCGAGCGAGGGAACCAGCAGGTACCGATCGGCCACGTAGATCATCTGGAGCGGCAAGATCAGGTGGCTCACCGGCAGCCACCCGAAGAGCCAGAGCATCCCGGCCGCACGTACCGTCGGAGACGGCGCCCACCGCACACCCCGCGGCGTCGCGACGGCCCACAGCAGCGCCAGCGCACCGGCGATACCGAGCACGACCTCCACCGAGCTGGGACCATGGATGCTCAGCGGATAGCTGACCGCGTTCCGGATCGTCATCGCGCCGAGCTCGACATAGAAGCCGAGGACACCGGCGACCAGTTCGAACCGCCCGGCCGGCGCGGTCACGCCGGTGCCGACGATCTTCACCGACGCCGCGATCAGCAGGACGGGCACGAATGCGGCGGCCCCGACGACCGCGATCGCGCCTAGCCCGACAAGGCGGCGCCGCCGCGCGTCGGGCACGGGCAGTGCGAGGTCGAGGCCCGCGAGGGACGCGATCGCGAACGCGGCGATCGCCTTGCTCCACACCGCGCAGACGGCCATCGCCATCGCGAACGCGAGCCAGCGCGCGCGGCCCGCTGCCCGAAACCGCACGTAGCCGAGGCCACAAGCGCCTGCGAACGCGGCACCGAGCAGGCCCTTGCGCTCGGTCAGCCACGCGACGGACTCGGCGTGTGACGGATGCAGCGCCCAGATCAGGATTGCAAGTCCCGCGACGCGGCGATCGATGCCAAAGCCGGTGAGCGCCTGGAACCAGAGGACGATCGCGGCGAGGTAGATGACGACGTTCGTGAGATGAAAGCCGCCGTAGCTCGTTCCCCAGATCGCGAAGTCGAGCATGACCGAGACGTCGCGAACCGGCAGGTACTCGACCCCGAGCGTGAAGCGTCCCGGCGAGTCGAGCTCGAAGAAGATCGTCCGGATCGATGACCACGACGGATGCTGGACGATCCAGTTGTCGCGGATGAGCCATGGATCGTCGTAGTTGACGAGCCCGTAGGACAACGTCGGCGCGTAGAGCGCGACAACGCCGAGCATCGCCATCACGACGCAGACGAGCCCCGGATCTCGTCGCACCTGTTCTCGAAGACTTCTCAGAACGACCGAAAGCATACCGCTACCCGAGTGCTAACCCGTCGACGGCGACAACGAACTACATGCGCGAAACGCGCGTGTTTTGACCCAGGGAGTGACGCTCTACGGCACTTTTGACGACGGCGCGAACGCGCGATGCGGACTTAGAGCCGAAAAGTCGTGGCATGGGCGTTGCTCGGGTAGCGTGACCAGCAAGGGGGAACTCAGAACAACATGAAGAAGCTCAAGCAGCGCGGTTTCACACTCATCGAGCTCATGATCGTCGTGGCGATCATCGGCATTCTCGCGGCCGTCGCGATCCCGGCGTTCATGGACTACATGAAGAAGTCCAAGAAGACCGAGGCGTCGCTCCAGCTGAACAAGATCGCGAAGAACTCGAAGGTCTACTACAACACGAACGCCAGCTTCGTGACCCAGGCGGGTGCCGAGGCTCCCGGTGCCGGCGGCGGCAACTGCTCGGTGGCGGGCAAGAAGTTCGCGCCCGACCCGGCCAAGTGGCAGGACTCGGCCGGCTGGCAGGAGCTCGACTTCCAGATCGACGAGCCGAACCTGTTCGCGTACACGTACACGCCGGGCTCGACGTCGGCCACGGCGACGGCGGTCGGTGACCTCGACTGCGACAAGACGCTGATCACGTACACGCTGGCGCTCACGGCGCCGGGCGGTAACGCGTCGGCAATCATCACGGAGCCGAAGCCGAACTCGGACTAAGACGAATCGTCTGACCGAATCGACGACGCCGCCCCATCGGGCGGCGTTTTCATTTTCGGCAGACGTTATAGTTGCGGTGTGCGCAGGCAGCTCGCGCTCCTCGTCGCGATCCTCGCGCTCTACGCGGTCGTCCTCGGTCGCACCGTCACGTTCGACTTCGTCTGGGACGACGTCCACGAGATCGCGAACAACCCGGCGTTCGAGCGGCCGCTCGCCGAGGGCCTCCTCGCGACGCAGACCGAGCGCACCGATCCGACGCTGACCGAGCTCCCGACGATCCAGCTCGCCTACGACAGCTTCCGCCCGCTCGTGTTCGCGAGCCTGTGGGTCGACTGCCAGCTGTGGGGGCGCGCGCCTGCCCCGCTCCACGCGACGAACCTCGTCCTCGGTGCGATCGCGATCCTGCTCGCGTACGTGCTCGCGCGGCGCTGGCTCGGCGGCACGGCGGCGCTCGTTCCGACGGCCGTGTTCGCGCTCCACCCCATCCAGATCGAGGCCGTCGCGTACATCTCGGGCCGCGCCGACCTGCTCGCCGGGCTGTTCGCGCTCCTCGCGTGCCACGCCGGCCTGCGGGCCTCCGACGAGCAGCCCCGGCCACGCGTGATCGGCTGGCT
>JAEWJO010000450.1 GCA_023386455.1 Pseudomonadota bacterium
CGCGATGACCGGAGCCGCGCCCGTGCCCGTGCCGCCGCCCATGCCGGCCGTCACGAACACCATGTCGGCGCCCGAGATGAGGTCGGCGATGCTCTGCATGCTCTCTTCGGCGGAGCGGCGACCGATCTCCGGGTTCGCGCCTGCGCCGAGGCCCTTCGTCAGGGCGTTGCCGAGCTGGATCTTGTGCGGCGCCATGTTGGCCTCGAGGGCCTGCATGTCCGTGTTGGCCACGACGAACTCGACGCCGTCGAGGTTGCCGCTGATCATCGTGTTGACCGCGTTACCGCCGCCGCCGCCGACGCCGATGACGAGGATCTTCGCGTGCGAGACGTCGTCGAATTCGATAAGAGCCATGGTGATTCCTTTTTCGAGGGGTAGATCCCCGGGCGCAACTTTTTGGTCGACGAGGGGATCGTCCCTCGGTCAGAACATCTCGGCCAGGCGGCCCCACGCGCGCTTGAAGAGTCCGGCACGCTCCTCGCCGCGGGGCTGGAGCTGGACGCTGCGGCCCTGGTCGGCGCCGAACATCACGAGCCCGACGCCGGTCGAGTAGCTCGGCGAGCGAACGACATCGACGAGACCGCCGATCTTCGTCGGAACGCCACGGCGCGTCGGCAGGCCGAGGACCTGCTCGGCGATGTCGCAGACGCCGTCCATCGCGGTCGCGCCGCCGGTGAGCACGATGCCCGCGGCGAGGCTGTCGAAGTAGCCGCAGCGCATGAGCTCCTTCTTGACGTGCTCGAAGATCTCCTCGACGCGCGGCTCGATGACCTCGACGAGCTTGATGCGCGGCAGGACGCGCGGACCGCGGCCGCCGACGGAGGGGACCTCCATCGTCTCGCCGTCCTCGACGTGGCCGCGCCACGCGCAGCCATACTTGCGCTTGATCTTCTCGGCGGAGTCGAGCGGCGTGCGCAGGACCGGCGCGATGTCGTTCGTGATGTGCCCGCCGCCGAGCGGCAGCACCGACGTGTGGACGATCGCGCCGTCGCAGTAGACCATCAGGTCGCACGTGCCGCCGCCGATGTCGATCAGGGCGACGCCGAGCTCCTTCTCGTCGTCCTCGAGGACGGCCTGCGCGGAGGCAAGCGACTCGAGCACGATGTCGGCGACCTGGAGGTTGCAGCGGTTGGCGCACTTGATGACGTTCTGCGCGGACGCGACCGCGGTCGTCACCATGTGGACCTTCGCCTCGAGGCGAACGCCGGCCATGCCGAGCGGATCGCGGATCCCGTCCTGATCGTCGACGACGTACTGCTGCGGCAGGACGTGGAGGACCTCGCGGTCCATCGGGATCGCGACGGCCTTCGCCTGCTCGATCACGCGGGCGATATCGGACTCGCGGACTTCCTTGTCCTTGACGGCGACGATGCCGTGCGAGTTGAGACCGCGCACGTGCGCGCCGGAGATCGCGGCATACACCGTCGAGATCTCGCAGCCCGCCATGTTCTCGGCCTCGTCGACCGCCTGCTGGATCGAGGACACCGTCGCGTCGATGTTGACGACGTAGCCGCGGCGCAGTCCCTTCGAGGGTGCTGTCCCGATGCCGATGATGTCGACGCCGTCCTCCGTGATCTCTCCTGCGATGCAGGCGATCTTGGTGGTGCCGATGTCGAGGCCGACGATGATCTCGTTGCTCTTGGGCTTAGCCATGGTCGTTACGGAGCCTTTGTGAAGGCGACAGTGACTTGGTCGGAACGGGCGTCGAGGTGGATGGCACGAGTGCGTGTGCGCTCGCTGTCGCTGAGCTCCGCCCACGTCGCGTCGAAGGTGTGCATGCGCGTCGGCAGCGC
The DNA here is from genome assembly GCA_023386455.1 of Pseudomonadota bacterium. GTDB lineage: Bacteria > Myxococcota_A > Polyangia > Haliangiales > Haliangiaceae > JABFXX01. The sequence continues at coordinate 1,794 of JAEWJO010000450.1, forward strand.
GTTGTCGATCGTGCCGAGCTGGATCGAGATCGCGTGCTCGTACGTGACGAGCGTCAGCGCTCCGTGCGAGTCGAGGTGGACCTCGCCGATCGACGGGCGGTCGCCGCCCTCGCGCCACGCCTCGAGCGCGCCGAGCGCGCTGCGGATCTGGCCGGCGGTCGCCTCGGGGTTCGCGACGTAGGTCGTGCGATCGAGGCCGGTGACGATCGGCAGGCCGGCGCCGTCCTCGGAGCCGAGCTCCGCGCGCTTGAACGGGTGACCCTGCTCGTCGACGAGGTAGAGGCCGCCGAGCTGGACGAGCGCGGTCGCCTCGTGCTCGCGGACGTCGACGACGATCGTGTGCGGCAGGACGCGGCGTGCCTCGACGCTCGCGATCCACGGGTTGCCGCGCAGGTCGCCGACGAGCTGATCGAGATCGGTCGCGAACACGTTGTCGCCGACGCGTGCCGGCAGCGCGGCGACGATCTGCTCGTCGGAGAGGACCTTGTTGCCGTTGACCTCGAACGTCGTGATCGCGAAGCGCGACGACGTCGTGACGAACCGATAGCCGGCCCAGGCGGTCCCACCGACCGCGGCGAGCACGCCGGCGCCGACGAGCGCCGGGACCGAGCGGCGCAGCGCACGCCCGCAAACGCTGCCGATCGCCGCCGGCTTGGGCAGGCGCGACCAGAACGTTCCCGGCTTCCGCCGGTTCGGGCGCGCCTTGACCGTCAGGCGCGACGTGCTTGGCGGGCGCGAGCGCGTCTTGCCTGCGCCCTCCCGCTGAGATCGATCCATGATTCGCAAATACGCACGCCGTGATCATGCGGGCAATTTTTTGGATCCGCTCCGGATCACTTTGCGGTCTGCGCACATGCAGCTACTGCAAGGGCGCGCAGCATCGGCGATGAGCGCTACTCGTCGTCGTCCCAGATCTTGACGTAGTCGTTGTCGGCGTCGTCCGCTTCGGGCGCCGGCGTCAGGTCATCGGGACGGGCGCGGCTGGCGGCCTTGCTCTTCTTGCGAGCGGCGGCCTTCTTCTTCGGCGCGGCCTTCTTCTTCTTCGGCGACGCCTTCGCCGACTTCGTCGTCTCGGTCTTCTTCGCCTTGGGCTTGAAGACCTGCGCCTCGGCCGGCGAGCCGATGAGGCCCACGGAGAGGACGAGAGCGAAGCCGAGCCAGCGAAGCCGCATCACGGCTATCGTGCCACAGCCGCCGGCCAGATCCAGCCGGGATTCAGGGCGGCGAGCTCTTGCAGGGCGGCCGTTCGACGACCTCGAGCCTCGTCAGCAGCGCCTCGGCGCCGCTGCCCTTGAACGTGAACCGGAACTCGCGATCGTCGGAGCGGCAGACGGTCCCGGTACAGTGGCGAAGTGCCCGGATCATGTCCTCGATCTCGGGCAGCACCACCTCGTCGCGCGGCACCAGGTTGGCGATGTGCGTCGTGTGGATGTCGCCGTCTCCGTCGTCGTCGGTGTCGTTGTACGGATCGTAGGCGACGGTCACGACCTCGAGGCCCTTCTTCGGCACGTACCCGAGCAGGTACGACGCCTCGTCGGCGCGCTGCAGCGCCTCGAAGCTCGCGAGCACGCAGATCGAGCGCATCATCACGTCGGGCTTCGCCGAGCGCGGCTTCGCGGGGCCGTACTTGCGCTCGCCGGCCTGGACGAGGAACCGCGCGGCGGTCGCGGCGACGCCGCAGTCGGGGGACTTCGTCGCCTTGACGAGCGCGGTGCGCGCCTGGGGCGACAGCTTGTCCTCGCTCGTCACGAGCTCGACGATCGCCTGCTCGCGCCCCGACGGATGCATCTTCTCGTCGGTGATCGCGCCGAGGTACGTGGCGCGATGGGCCTCGGCGGACAGCACCTCGAGCGCGCCATCGATGTGATGCTTCTGCGCGGCCTCGATCAGCTTCGGCTCGTCGAAGTCGCCGAGCATCGTGTTGACGAGCTCGCGATGGCCCGCGGCGAACGCGCGGCCGAGCAGGTCGAGCTTGCCGTCCTGATCCGTCCCGGGGATCGCCTTGATCGCGACCGCGACGAGCTGAGATTCCGGCGGCGTCAGCGCGACGATCGCGCGCAGCGCATCGAGCACCTGCGGCAGATCCGCGTCCTCGAGCTGATCGATCGACCACATCGCGAGCAGCCGACGCAGGCAGGGGTCGTCGAGATTCGCGTTCGGTGCAGGCTCGGGAACGTCGATCGGCGGCGGACAACCTGCCGCTGCAGCAGATGGCGTGCACTGAAAGTTGCCCGCGTGTAACAGCGCGACCGCGAGCTTGCTGGCGAGCGGCGAGTTGTCCGGGATCTCGTCGAGCCGATCGGACCAGTCCGCGCCGGTCGGCGCGATGCGCTGCCACAGCGCCAGGGCGTCGTCCTCGGTCGCGAGGTTCACCGTCGACCAGTCGACATCGACGAGCGGCGCCGGCGGCTTCGACTCGAGCTGCGCGAGCATGCCGCCATCGACCGTCGCGGTGTGCGGTGGAGACACGGCGAGCCGCGGCGTCTCGCGGGGCGTTCCGCCACACGATGTCAAACAGGCAACCGCCACGGAGATCGTCAGTTGGCGCTTGGAGATCACGTCTATGAGACCCATGTCCGCGCGGTCGGTTTCAGTATAGTCCGCGCACCTGGAGAGGAGAGTCGGATGAACAAGATCTCGTTGACGATGGTGTCGTTGGTTGGAATGAGCGGTCTGGTGTTCGCGCAGGGCGCGGCGACGAAGGCCCCGGACGCGAAGCCCGCGGGTGCGAAGGTCGATGCGAAGGCCGGCGCCGGTGGCGCGACGGCGGGCGCGAAGGTCGATGCGAAGGCGGACGCGAAGGCCGCTGCCCCGATGGAGATGCCGAAGCCGCCGGCCGAGATCGCCGCGGCCGCGAAGGCCAAGACCGGTACCTGGCGGTGCACGGGCGTCGGCATGGGCGGCGCGGACATGAAGACCGAGCTGAAGTTCAAGGGCACGATGACGTCGAAGTCGGACCTCGACGGCTGGTGGCTCCACGACTCGTTCAATGGCTCGATGGGCGAGGGCAAGGCCGCGATGAAGTTCAAGATGGAGAGCTTCGCGACCTACGATGGCAACGCGAAGAAGTGGCGCATGATCAGCGTCATGAACGACGGCGCCTCGATGATCGGCTGGTCCGACGGCATGAAGGACGGCAAGATGGACTTCACGGCCGAGTCGACGAGCATGATGGGCTCGGGCCAGTTCAAGGATCACGTCGACATGTCGGATCCGAAGGCCGGCACGAAGATGTGGGGCGAGATGTCGATGGACAAGGGCAAGACCTGGAACAAGGTCTACGAGATGACCTGCAAGAAGTGAGATGACCTTCCCCTCGCGGGGAAGTCGCCAGCTGACGAAGAGGGCCGCCGCGCGCGGCTCTCTGCTTTTTCGGGATCACTTCGCGGAGGCGAGGATCTGCTCGCACAGCGTCGCGTAGTCCATGCCGATCGACTTCGCGATCTTCGGCAGGAGGCTCGTCTTCGTCATGCCGGGCAGCGTGTTCACCTCGAGCACGAACGCCTCGCCGCTCCGGGAGATGCGCAGATCCGGCCGCGCGTGGCCGCTGCAGCCGAGGGCGTTGTACGCGTCGAGCGCGTACTGCTCGGCCCTCTCGACGATCGGCCGCGCCAGCTCCGGCGGGATCAGGTAGGTCGTGTCGTTGCGCTTGTACTTCGCCTCGTAGTCGTAGAACTTCGTCGCGGGTCGGACCTCGACCGAGCCGAGCACGCGGCCGTCGAGGATGCCGACGAACACCTCGGTGCCCGCGATGTAGTCCTCGACGATCACCGCGCCGTGAAACTTGCGTGCGCTCGCGATCGCCGGCGCGAGCTGCGCGCGATCCTCGACGATGCTGACGCCGACGCTCGAGCCCTCGTTCGCCGGCTTGGCGACGCACGGCAGCGGAAAGTCCGCGAGCGCGCTCGCGTCGCTGCCGTCGGCGGGGCCGTCGTGCGGCAGGAGGCGCCAGCGCGGCGTCGGCACGCCGTTCGACTCGAAGATCCGCTTGGACATCACCTTGTCCATCGCGAGCGCGCTCGCGAGGATGCCCGAACCGGTGCACGGGATCCGCAGGCAGGAGCACAGCCCCTGGACCGCGCCGTCCTCGCCCCACGTGCCGTGCAGCGCGTTCCACACGATCGCGATGCCGTTGGCCTCGAGGAGCGTCGGCAGGCTCGAGCCGTCCTTCCAGTCGATGCCGACCGCGTCCCATCCCTTCTCTTGCAGCGCGGCGAGGACGCCGAGGCCGGTGTTGAGCGAGACCTCGCGCTCGGCGCTGAGACCGCCCATCACGACGGCGACACGCTTGCCTTGAAACGGGTGAGCCATGGGTTCCTTGTTAGACGATCACGGGCTCGGGGTGAAGCTCGATGCCGAGGCGCGCGCGGACGGCGTCCTGGATCTCCTGCGCGAGTGCGAGGAGCTCGCGCGTCGTACCACCCCGGTTGACGAGCGCGAGCGCGTGCTTGTTCGAGATCCCGACGCTGCCCCGCGTCGTGCCCTTCACGAATCCGGCTCGCTCGATCAGCCACGCCGCGCTGAGCTTCGTCATGCCGGCGGGCGCGGCGAATTTCGGAGGCACGACACCCGCGGGCAGGCGCGCCTCGAACGCGGCGAGCGTCGCGGCGTCGACGATCGGGTTCGTGAAGAACGAGCCCGCGCTCCTCGACTCGGGATCCGCCGGGTCGACGACCATGCCCTTTCCGCGGCGCAGCCGGATCACGGTGTCGCGCACGGCGGCGAGCGGCGCGGTGCCGCCATCGGCCACGCCGAGCGCCTTGCTCAGCTCCGCATAGCGGATCGGCCGGCTCTCGCCGCGCGGCAGGCGGAACACGACCTCGAGGACGATCCAGCGCGCGCTGCCCTTGAACACGCTCGTGCGGTACGCGAACCCGCACTCGGCCGGCTCGAACGCTGCGATCTCGCCGGTCGTGCGATCGAGGACGCGCACGAGCACGATCGTGTCCGAGACTTCCTGCCCGTACGCACCGACGTTCTGCATCGGCGTCGCACCGACGAGCCCCGGAACACCCGAGATGCACTCGACGCCGGAGAGCCCAGCCTCGACCATCTGCGCGACGAAGTCGTCCCACACGACCCCGGCGAACGCCGAGACGATCGCGTGATCGCCCTCGTCGATGATCCGGATGCCCGGGATCGCGAGCCGGATGCACAGGCCGTCCCAGCCCTCGTCCCGCACGACGAGGTTCGAGCCGCCGCCGAGGATCATCACGCGGTCGCCGTGTGACTCGGCATCTCGCAGCGCCTCGCGCAGATCCTCGATGCGCTCGACGCGCGCGAGCTTCTTCGCCGGGCCGCCGAGACCGAGCGTCGTCAGCGGAGCGAGCGGGAGATCGCGCTCGATCAGAACTGGAATCCTCCGGCGCGCGTCTCCGGCTCGACGAGCGCGAGCTGATCGACGAAGTCGGCCATCGTCTTCAGCCTCGGCAGCGAGTACGGCCCGCGCACGACGCGAAAGTAGCCGACCTCGAGCTTCGGCATCAGCTCGACCTCGAGCACGACGCCGAGCCCGTCGACGTCGGTCTCGTCGCACTTGCAGTCGAGCAGCGCCTTCGGGATGCGCTCGCGGATCTCCGCGTCCTGCTGCTCGCGCGGCAGTCCCCGCAGCTCTGCGGCGGCCTCGTTGACCTTCTTCCCGCAGCTCTCGCCCATCAGCTTCCCTGTCGCCTCGCCCATCAGATGGAACGCGTTGTTGCGGTCGGTCCGCTTCACGTTCGGCTCGAGCTCCTGGACGATCTTCGAGTGATGGTCGTGCGGCCACGATACGAGCGCGACCATCACGTGCAGCTCGCCGAGCTCGGACAGGAGCGCCAGCGTGTCCTGGAACCTCGTCGCGTTGCCGGGCACGTCGAGCTCGATGATCTTCGTGCTCTTCGCCTTCATCGCGGCCTCGATGTCGGGGAGGACGAGGGCCTGCGCGCCGCCGTTGTCGATGCGAATGCGCGAGCCGTCGTCGACGAGCTTCACCTGCACCGCGCCCGGCGTGCGGCCGGCGCCGTCGCTCGCGAACGACACTGCGAGGTCGTCCGCCGCGTGGCGCGACGGGTCCGCGGCGAGGCGCTTCTTCAGGAGCGCGACCTTCTTCTCGCACACCTCGCGGCCGCTGCAGGCAGCGAGCGCGAGCGCGGCGAGGATCGCAGCACGTCTCATCGTGCGACGGTCGCGCTCGATTCCGCGACGCGCACGAGGTTCTTCTTCGTCGCCGGACCGAGGCGCTTCTCGAGCAGGTCGATCACGTCGTTGCACGTCAGCTGGATGTTACCGGCGCCGAGCGTGATCAGGAGGTCGCCCTGCTTCGCGTGGCCGTCGAGCCACTTCGCGAGGTCCTCGCGGCGCGCGACGTACGTGATGTCGGGATGGCCGGCGTCCTTGCACAGCTTGACGAGCGCCTCGCTCGTCACGCCATCGATCGGCTTCTCGCCGGCGGCGAAGATGTCGCAGATGACGACCTTGTCCGCGTCGTGGAACGCGCGCGCGAACTCGGCGAGCTGATCGCGCGTGCGCGAGAACCGGTGCGGCTGGAACGCGGCGACGATGCGGCGGCCGGCGAAGTTCGCGCGTGCTCCCGACAGCGTCGCGCGGACCTCGGCCGGGTGATGGCCGAAATCGTCGACGATCGTGATGCCGCCGACCTCGCCGCGCACGGTGAACCGGCGCGCGACGCCCTCGAACTGCGAGAGCGCCTTGACGTAGGTGTCGAACGGGATCGCGAGGAAGTCGGCGACCGCGAGGCAGCCGAGCGCGTTCAGCACGTTGTGCGCGCCCGGCATCGGCAGCACGACCTCGCCGAGCTCGTCGGCGCGGCGCCACGCGACGAACCGCGTGACCAGGCCATCGTGGCGGATGTTGCGCGCGCGATAGATCGCCTGCGACGAGATGCCGAACGTCGTGAACCGCTTCGTCAGGTTCGGCAGGATGTCCTGCACGCCCTCGTTATCGAGGCACAGCGCGCTCATGCCGAAGAACGGGACGCGGTTGCAGAAGTCGGTGAACGCCTTCTTGACGTTGTCGAACGTGCCGTAATGATCGAGGTGCTCGGCGTCGACGTTCGTGACGATCGCGACGGTCGGCGTCAGCGTCAAGAACGAGCCGTCGCTCTCGTCGGCCTCGGCGACGAGGTAGTCGCTCTTGCCCCAGCGCGCGTTCGCGAGGCCGAGCGAGTTGACGCGGCCGCCGATCACCGCGGTCGGGTCGAGCCCGGCCGCCATCAGCACCGTGTGCATCATCGTCGTCGACGTCGTCTTGCCGTGCGAGCCGGCGACGGCGATGCCGTACTTCATTCGCATCAGCTCGCCGAGCATCTCGGCGCGCGGGATCACCGGGATCTGGCGCGCGCGAGCGGCCTCGACCTCCGGGTTGTAGCCCTTGATCGCGCTCGACACGACGACGACATCGGACTCGCCGAGGTTGTCGGCGCGGTGGCCCTGCTTCACGGTGCAGCCGATCGACGACAGGTGGCGCGTGATCTCGGTGTCGTTCATGTCCGAGCCCGACACGCGGTAGCCCATGTTGGCGAGGACCTCGGCGATGCCGCACATGCCCATGCCGCCGATGCCGACGAAGTGGATCTTGGTGTCTTGCTTGCGGAACATCGATCTCTCTCGGGGATCAACGCCGGAGCCGGCGCGATTCGTTCCGCCCGTGATACCACGCCGCCGGGCCGTTCAGGCTCGCTTCGGCTCGGCCCAGTCGACGACGGTCGCGGCCGCGCCCGGCCTCGCAAGTGCCTTCATCGCCGCACCCATGCGAGCGCGGCGCACCGGGTCGCCGAGCAGCGGTCGCAGCGCCTCCGCGAGCTTCTCGGAGGTCAGCTCCGACTGCTTGAACATCAGTGCGGCGCCCTTGTCGGCCATCTCGCGCGCGTTCAGCTCCTGATGGTTGTCCGCGGCGAACGGGTAGGGAATGAAGATGGCGGGCTTGCCGGCGATCGCGAGCTCGGCGACCGTCGTCGCGCCCGCGCGCCCGATGATGAGATCCGCGCGGTGATACGCGCCGGCCATGTCCTTGATGAACGCGCGACACTCCGCCTCGACGCCCGCCTCGCGATAACGCGCGGTCGTCGCCTCGAGGTCCTTCTCACCCGTCTGGTGCACGATCGACAGCGACATCTCCTTCGCGAGCGCCGAGAGCGCCGTGCTCGCGAGCTCGTTGACCGCGACCGCGCCCTGCGAGCCGCCGACGACGAGCACGCTCGTCAGCTCGCTGACCGTCGACGAGTCGGCGAGCAGCTTCTGCACGAGCTCGCGGCGCACCGGGTTGCCGCTCATCACGATCTTCTTGCCGTTGAAGTACCGCTTGCTCTCGTCGAACGACAGGAACACCTTGCGGACGAGCTTGCCGAGCAGCTTGTTCGTCAGGCCCGGGATCGAGTTCTGCTCGCAGATCGCGGTCGGGATGCCGCGCAGCTTGGCGGCGAGCACGACCGGTCCCGACGCATAACCACCGACGCCGATCACCGCGTCGGGCGTGAACGCCTTCACGATCCGGCGCGCCTGCCACATCGCCTTCGGCAGCCGGAACATGCCCTTGATCGCGCCGGCGGCGCCGACCGTCTTCAGGCCCGAGACCTCGATGAACTCGACATCCCAGCCGAGCTCCGGCAGCACGCGCGCCTCGATGCCGCGTCGCGTGCCGACGAACTTCACCTGCGCATCGGGATGGCGCGCCCGAAACTCCTCGGCGATCGCGACGCCCGGGAACAGGTGCCCACCGGTACCGCCGCCTGCGATCAAGAGCTTCATCATGTCGCAGCAGATACAACGCGGACGCGGACGCGTTTCTTCCGCGCCGCACTCTCGCGTTGCGCGGCCGCCTTGACGGTGTGGCGCTCGGCGCGGCGGCCGACATTGAGCAGGAGTCCGACGAGGAACATCGTGATCACGAGCGAGCTACCACCGTAGCTGACGAGCGGCAACGTGATGCCCTTGTTCGGGACGACGCCGAGCACGACGCCGACGTTGAACAGCGCCTGCACCCCGAACAGCAGCGTGATGCCGAACGCCAGGTAGCCGCCGAACACGTCGCGCGCACCGAGTGCCGCGCGGATGCCACGCCAGACGAGGATGCCGAACAGCAAGATCACGAACGCGACGCCGAGCCAGCCGAGCTCCTCGCCGATCGGCGCGAGGATGAAGTCGTTCTGCGCCATCGGCATGTAGCCGAGCGTCTGGTGACCATTGCCGAGCCCGTTGCCGGTCAGCCCGCCGGAGCCGATCGCGAGGCGCGCCTGCATGAACTGGTACGCGGTGCCGCTCGCGAACGCCTCGGGATTGAAGTACGCGAGGAACCGCTGCATGCGCCACGGCGTACCGACGACGAGGTGATAGCCGACGGGCGCGGCGCCGAGCACCGCGAGCAGGATGTACGAGATGCGCGTGCCGGCCATGAACAGCATGCCGAGCGTCGTCGCCGCGAGCACGATCGACGAGCCGAGGTCCGGCTGCATCAGCAGGAGCACGATCATCGCGCCCATGACGACGAGGTGCGGAACGAAGCCGACCGTGAACGTCTTCACCTGATCCGCCTTGCGGCCGAGCGAGTACGCGAGGTACGTGACGAGCGCGAGCTTCGCGATCTCGACGGGCTGGAACGTCAGCGGACCGAGCGGGATCCATCGCTTCGCGCCGTTGACCGCGGGCATCCCGAGCGCGGCAGCGAGCAGCAGCAGCGATACCAGCAGCAGCGGATACGTCCACGCGCGCAGGCGCCGGTAATCGAGCCGCGCGCCGTACCACAGCGCGACGCCGCCGATCGCCGCGTACAGCACCTGGCGCTCGAGGAAGTGCGACGAGCTGTGGAACTGCGTCAGCGCCTCGCCGGCGGTCGCCGCATAGATCTCGACGGTGCCGATCCCGAGCAGCGCGAGCACCGTCGCGATCAGCACGAGGTCGTACGACCGCTCCGGCAGCGTCGCGCTCGGGTGCTGGATCGCGATCAGCGCCGCGTTCGCCGGGAGCTTCGCCCCCGCCTCGTCGCGACGTTCACGGATCCGATCCCGGAGCTTGCGAGCGCGCTCGATCAGCCGGCGCAGGACTGCCATGCCGCCATCCTGGTCCGCGGGCCCCCTGCGGGCCAGTTTTCGGCACGATGTAGGCTACTTGCGGTACCAGGTCTCGCCGTCGATCTTCGCCCGGCGCTCGCACGGATCGTCGATCTTGGTGAACCGGATCCCGATCTTCGAGATGACGACCGAGTACGTGCCCTCGACCCCCGCCCCGCACATCTCACCCTTCTGGTAGACGAGCGTCAGCTGGTCTCCATCGAGCTTCCACGTCCCGACCGCCAGGGGCTTGCTGTCGAGCTCACCCGCATCGTGCGCGATCGTCACGGACCCGTCGCCGCGGAACCGGGCAGCCGTCGTGCCGACCGGCGGGCGCCGCGCGAACTCGCCGACGATCAGCTCGTCGTTCGGGCGCTTCGGCGGCATCGGCTCGGGCTTGGGCGAGCAGGCGAACAGGAGCGGCACGATCCAGACGGCGCGCTTCATCGCCACCGAGCTTCTCACTGCAGCGTGTTGTCGTGGCGATCGATCCGCCACTTCTGGACGATGTAGCCGACCAGCGGAACGACGAACACGATCCAGCCCCAGCGCTGGCCGAGGCTCTCGCCCTGCTTGTACGGACTGCTGGAATCGAGGCCTCCGGACGCGAGCCCGATGACCATCAGGCCGATGAACGTGGTCACCCCGAGCACGAGAGCCACCTTCCACGCTGGCCACAGGTCGTTCATGGAACGATCTTATACGCGGTATCATCGTGCCGATGTCGTCGGATACCGACGATCCGGCTGTTGCGGAGACGCTGGTACCGTCTCCGGAGGACCAAGCCTTGCGCGAGCGTCCTCACGGCGACACGCTCGTGCGCCAGGTCGCGAAGAACAAGATCGCGGCCGCACTGTTCGCGACGAACGATCAGACGGTCATCGGCCGCTATCGCCTCCTCGAGCGTGTCGGCGTCGGTGGCATGGGTGTCGTATGGGGCGCGTGGGACCCGCAGCTCGAGCGGCGGGTCGCGCTCAAGCTCGTCAAGGTCAAGACCGAGGGCGCGCGCGACCGGATGCTCGCCGAAGGCCAGACCCTGGCGAAGCTGTCCCATCCGAACGTGGTGCCGATCTACGACGTCGGCACCGTCGACGATCAGATCTATCTCGTCATGGAGTGGATCCGCGGCGACAACCTCCGCGCGTACTGCAAGCAACCGCGAACGACGCGCGAGATCATCCACCTCTACCGCGCGGCTGGCGACGGTCTCGTCGCGGCCCATCGCGAAGGCATCATTCACCGCGACTTCAAACCCGACAACGTGATGGTCGGCGAGGACGGCCGCGTCCGCGTGCTCGACTTCGGCCTCGCGCGCACCGACGGTGGCGCCGGCGACGACGTCGCGGGTACGCCGCGCTACATGGCGCCGGAGCAGGCGCGCGGCGAGACGCTGACTGCGGCGGTCGATCAGTTCGCGTTCTGCGTGTCGCTCCGCGAGTCGCTGTCCGAGCACGACGGCACCGTGCCCGGCTGGGTCGCCGCCATCGTCGCGCGCGCCACCGCGCCGGCGGCTGGGGACCGCTATCCGAGCATGGACGCGCTCCTGCACGCGCTCGCGCGCGATCCGCAAACGGTGTGGCGCCGTCGCGTGCTCGCGCTCGGTGCACTCGCCGCGGCAGGCGGCGCATTCGCCGTCGGCACGATGCGGTCGCATGGCACCGAGCCGTGTGCCGGATCCGCCGACGAGCTCGCACGGGTCTGGAACCCGGCGGTGCGCGCCACGCTCCTCGCGCATGGCCGCACGCTCGGTCCGTACGGCGTCGCCGAATCGCAGTACCTCGACGACGCGCTCACCGCCTATGCCCAGCGCTGGGCAGCCGCGCACCGAGGAGCCTGCCTTGCGCGTCGACGCGGAGAGGTGACCGAGCGGCTGTACGAGAACGGACTCGCGTGCATCATGCGCGCGCGAGGCGCGCTGCGCGCGGTCACCGATGTTCTCGGTCGCGCGACGATCAACAAGTATCCGGATGCGTCGCTTGCGGCGCGTGCGTTACCCGATGTCGATCGATGCATCGTCGACGCGACCGATTCCGCGGTCGCTCCGCCCGATCGCTCGATCGCGGGTCTCGTCACCGCGCTTAGCGCAAACACCGCCAGCGCGAGCTACCTCGCACTTGCGGGGGATCCGAAGGCCATCGTGGTCGTGCGGCCTCTCGTCGCCGCAGCAGAACAACTCGGCTACCAGCCCCTCATCGCGCGGGCGAGGCTTGCGCTGGGCAGCGCTCTCGCGCTCCAGCCGACCGATATCCCACCCGAGGCAGTATCCTCGTACGCAGCATCGGCTGCCGCGGCACTCGCGTCCTTCGACGACGTCGTCTTCGTCGAGGCCGTGGCTCGCGAGCTCTTCGCGGCAGGGCGCCTCGATGCCGACGAGCTTCCGGCCGAGACACGGGACGTGAAGTCGACGATTCCGTTCGCCGACATCGTTGCGAAGCGTTCGGGCGCTGCCGGCAAGTTTGCTCGGACGCTCCTGTACAACAATGCCGGCACCGCCTACCTCAGCAATGGCGATCCCGTCACTGCACGCACATGGTTCAGAAAGGCCCACGAGGAGCTGCGCGGTGGCGCGAATAGTCCCGAGCTATGGGTTGCGCTCGGTAACCTGGCCATGGTCGTCGAGGGGCGCGAAGAGCGGGACGCGTTGTTTGCCGACGAGCGCGCGAATCTCGAGCGTGCCCTGGGGCTGACCCATGCGTTCACTCTCCGGGCTCGACTTCGCGCGGCCGGCTACGTCGAGAATCGCGATATCGCGATGAAGACGCTGGTCGAGATCTGCGATGCGCTTGCCAAGTGGTACCCGCACCAGGTCGAGCTGATCGCAAAGTGCCGCTACGAAGTAGGATGGCTCGCGGACGAGGTTGGTGACACCAACACGGCGCGCACGGCGTATTCGTCGGTCGTAGCGAGCAGCCAGGATGAAGCGAAGCGTGCACGTGCGCAGCTTGCGCTCCTCGGTGCAGAAGCACGCGAGGCAGAGCGTTCGGCGGGCGAGCTCGCGCAGCAAGCGCTGAACGACGCGTCGTGGTTCTCGCGGTTTCCGGGCGGTGTCGACGCATTTCTCATCAGAGCGAACGCCCGGTTGGCGCTCGGGAATGCCGACGGCGCCATTGCGGACCTTCGCGCGGCGCTGGCAATTCTCGAGGACGCGAGGATGAACAAGTCGTCTGTGCGGTATCAGCGACGCTTGGCCCGCGTTCAGGCGGAGCTCGCGTTTCTGCTCACCAAGCGCGACCCGAGCGCGGCGAAGGATCTCGCAGCGAAGGCATTGGTGTGGTGCAAGAGCGCCGGCGGTTACGACGACCGCGTGCGCGCGCTCGAGGCGATCACAACGGGTGCGGCCAGATGAGCAAGCTCTTGTTCGTGCTGACGAGGTGATACGGGAACGGGTTGGACATCGACGTTCCGGTAGGACACGCGGGCGGGCGCTCCGGATGCACGCGGTTCTTGCACTCTGCCGCCATCTGCGTCTCGACGTCCGAGAAGTAGTGTGTACTTTCCGGAATCGGATCCGCGAGCACGCGCGGCTGGTTCAGGCAGACTGCCCCGTTGCGATCCCAGACCGCTTCGACCTTCGCGAGGCCCGTCGAGTTGATCCAGTCCTTGTCGTCGGAGTACTTCAGCGGCTGACCGCCGACGGTGAACGCCTTGCCAGTCCCGCAGTAGTCGGCCGAGTACATCTTGAGCAGCGTCTGACGTTCGACCTCCGTCGTGACGAAGCCCTGCTGCTTGGCGGGCTCGGTGTGAGCCATCAGGGCCAGCTTCGCGAGCGTGTTGCCAGCGCAGCCGATGTTGAAGACGTTGGTGTCGATGCCCCGGTACCGCTTGCTGTCGGCGTCGATGACGTCGCCCTCGAAAACGACCGCGTGATAGAGCGGCATCCCGCCCTCGGTGCTCGAGCCCGAGCAGACGTCCTGGAACTTCTCGTCGGGCAGACCGGGGATCGCCCACTTGAGCTTGTATGTCTCGATCGAGAGGTTCGAGCCATTCTGGTTCGCCCACGAGCTCACGCGCCCAACAGCAGCGATCAGGAATTCCCAGCTCGGCTGGCCGTCCTGGAGCAGGTGGATCTTCGCGCCGACGAGCGGGTTGGCGGTGCTGTATGCAGCGAGGTCGTAGTGACCGGGCGCAGTACCCGTGATCACGCCGCCCCGGACATGCAGATCGTATATGACGCCGTTCTTCTCGAACTTCCAGATCTGGAATCGGTTCTCGCCGAGGCTTCCGTCGATCTTCAGCGAGTGAAAGCCGAGGTTGTCGATGTACGGCGAGTTCATGCCGCAGCCCCAGTCGTCGCACTGAGGCTTCGCGACCGGGTCGAGCGTGACCTCGTCTTCGAAGTCGACCGCACAGGCACCCAGGAGCGACGCAGCGAGCGAGACGGTGATGAGCTTCATGAAAGTGATCCTGATAGAGCCCGTACCGGCGCTCGCGTTTCAGACTTTGTTCGTCCCCTTCAGCCCCTGGACCCACCTGTCCATGGTTTCGAGGTCTTGGAGGACCTCGGAGGGAGCTGATTCTTCGATTTGATCCCGCAAAGCCTTCCTCGCCCTGTGCAGGCGGGTGCGGATCGTGGCGGTCGGAGCATCGAACACCTGGGCTAACCCCGCGATATCCAGGTCCTCCCAGTAGTGCAGCTCGAGGAGCGTTTGCTGATCGACCGGAAGCCGGCGCAGCGCTTCGATCAGCTGCCGGTGCGCCTGGTTGCGGGCGATCTTGGTGCCCGGGGTCGAGACGAGCTGGGCGATCGAGGACAGCTCGAAGTCGAGCTTGTCGTCCTTGCGCGCGCGGGTGCGGAGCAGGCGGTGCAGCTCGTTGCGCGCGATCGTGAACAGGTACGTGCGAAAGCTCGCGTCCTTGCGGAACTGATCCTTCGCGCGCACGCACGCGAGGAACGTGGCCTGCGTCAGCTCGTCGGCCTCCGCCTCGCACTTGGTCTCGAAGAAGCCGTAGATCGAATCGAAGTGACGCGTGAACAGCGCCTGGCCGGCCTCGGCATCCCCCGCACGCCACCGGTCGAGTAACGCAAGATCTTCCTGCGGTTGCACCTCGCACGAGCGTACACCGAAACGCCGGCGGCCTGGCGACCGGACCCGCGGCCACCGCCACCCCGCTACTGTTGGTTGCACGCAGGTGATAGAGCCCGGCCGGCTCGTCGCGTTTCACGGAATGCTCAGTAGCCCTGGCGGATCGTTGGCCCCTGCTCGACGTCGACGGGAGAGATCGGCGTCGGCGGGTCCTGGCCTTCATTGACCTTGCAGGTCTCGAACTTGCGCTCCTTCTTCGGGATCGTGTCGTACTCGAACGTCAGGCCGATGATCTCCAGGTCGATGTGATTCGAGAGGAGGTGGCGCGCGACGGCCGCCGGGCTCTTCGCGCACTTCTCCACGATCGTCACCGACGGGAAGCCGACGCTGCTCCAGCTGTTGATCGCGCCGCTCGTCACCTTCTTGAGCTTGCGGCCCTCGTACGGGTCGTTCTCGCGCATCTTCTTCGGGTAGATCGCGGTTCCCCGGACGGGACCACCGTCGACGTTGACGGAGACCCCAGCGCCGGCGGTGTCGTTGTCGGTCACCGTCAGGATCTTGTTCTGGTGGCGCACGAGCATGTCGACGGCGAGCTTGGAGCCCTCATCGTAGATCTCCTGGTCTGTCATCTCGACCTCGTCGGGCGCCGGCGTTGGCGATTCCGCGCTGCCACCCGATGCGCCCTTGTCGACCTCCATCTGGTCCTCGACGTAGCGCTTCTTCTCTGCGTCGCTGAGCTTGCGCTTCGGACGCTTGTCGAGCGCCGGTACGGGGAGCCACTGCGCCGTACAGACCGGCGGAAGATCGGTGAGCGTGCCGTTCGCGTACTGCGTCGTGCAGAGGATCGACGCCTTGCCGATGTCGAGCTTCCCGAGCGTCTGCTCGTAGACGTTCACGCGATCACCCGGGATCACGACATCCGCGACGAGGCTCGCGGACGCGCTGAGGTCGGCGCCAACGCCGACGGAGAACAGCACGATGCCCTTCTCGCCTCCCTTTGGATCGAGCGTCAGCGAGCCGCCGAGCGCGACGCTCGCGCTCGCCTTCGCCGTGAGCTCGCCCTTGATGCCGCCCTCGATCGCGAGCACGTTCGCGATACCGACGCCGGCGCTGAGCTGGAGCGAACCCTTCGCGGTGAGAGCGACCTCGCCCTTGCCCTGGATCCCGAGGACGAGCGACTCCTCCTCCTCGCCTTCGGCCTTCACCCACGTACCGTTTGCGGACGCGGTCGCGCTGACCCCGAGGCTGGCGCCGATCGAGCCCGTGATCGAGCCCGTGATGCCGGGCGCGATCTGGACACCCTGCGAGTACTTCTGCTCGAAGAGCTTCGCCTTGACGTCCTTGCTCAGCGACACGTTCGCGTCCTGTCCGCCGTCCGTCTTCTTCATCACCACGTTGCCGCCGAGCTTCGGAAATACTGGGATCGTGAGCGCGCCGTCCTTCCACGACGGGTAGCGCTTCTTCTCCTTCTCCCCGCCCTCGCCGCCGGCGGCGTCGCCCGCGGCGGCTGGCTTGTCGCCCTCCTTACGTGCCAGCACCATGCTCGAGCCACCGACGGACGCGGGCGCACCGCGCACCATGGCGTCGGCCGCGCGGTCGGCTTCGATCTCGAAGCTATCGCTCGGCTGTGACACCGCGAGCTTGTTCTGGCGATGCGGCGCGCCTCCGCGCTGCTGCACCGTGTGCGCGACCTCGTGCGCGAGCAGGTGCTGGCCGCCCTCCGAGCTCGGGTCGTACTCGCCGGCGTTGAAGTGGATGTCGTTGCCGAGCGTGTACGCGCGCGCACCGACGGCACCGGCGGCCTGCTCGCTCTCCGCGCCGGTGTGCAGGCGAACACCGGAGAGGTCCGTGCCGAGAGAGTCCTCGAACCGGCCGCGCAAGTTGTCGGGTAGACCGAACCCGCCGCCTCCCGATGCAGCGGCGAGCGCGCCGTCGGCGTCCTCGCTCGTCGCGCCGGTGCCCTTGCGCATGAGGATCCCCGACGGTACCGGCGCGTCCGTGGAGCGGAGCGAAGCACTCGCGCTCCTGCGTCCAGGCACGTCGTGGTTCGCGACGTCGTGGTCACTGTCGTGCTCGTAGCGATGTGCTCGTTCGCGCATGGGTGTCCTCTCAGTCGATCGATCCGCCGGTGGAGAGCTTTCCGAGCTCGGCGTACTCGAGCGCGACTGCACGCTCGAGATGATGTTGGGCGAGAGCGGTCTCGTCCTGCGCCGCGAGGAATGCCGCGCGAAGGCACGCATTGCGAATGTAGCCGCCCGACAGCTGGTACTTGTGTGCGAGGTGATCGAGTGCCAGCGCCCCGTCGATCGGCACCGTCGGTGGCAGGTGTGCGCGCCACAGCTCGACTCGCGTCTCCTCGTCGGGAAACGGAAATGACAGCCGAAACGACATGCGCCGCTTGAATGCCGGGTCGATCGCGCTCGACGCGTTCGTGGTGAGGATCGCGATGCCCTCGAACGAGTCGAGGCGCTGCAGCAGGTAGTTCACCTCGAGGTTCGCGTAGCGATCGTTGCTCGATCGGACCTCGGTACGCTTCGCGAACAACGAGTCCGCCTCGTCGAACAGGAGAATGACCTGGCCGTCCTCGGCGGCGTCGAAGATCGCGGCGAGGTTGCGCTCGGTCTCGCCGATCCATTTCGACATCAGCTTCGACAGCTCGACCTGGTAGAGGTCGAGGCCGAGCTCGCGCGCGATCACCCCGGCGACGAGCGTCTTGCCGGTGCCGGGCGGCCCGGAGAACAGCGCGGTGAGGCCACGCGACGTCGCCATCGTCTGATCGAGGCCCCATGTCTCGAACACGGTGCGGCGGTGACGGACGCGCGCGACGAGCTCGCGCAAGCTGTCGCGGATGTCCGCCGGCAACACGAGCGAATCCCACGAGGCGAGGCGCTCGACCCGGCGCGCATGGGCACCGAGCCTCGCGTCGCGCGTCTGGCGGATGAACGCTTCGAGCCGCGGCGTGCATGCAACATCGCGCGACACGCCCGCGGCGATGCACGCCGAGAGCGCGCGGCGGATCGTGCCAGGGCCGATGCGATATCGCGCCGCGAGCACGTCGGTGTCGGCGGTGAGCCCCGCATCGCGGAGCGCGTCGGACCACAGCTCGAGCCGTGCACCCTCGGCGAGCACGGGCAGATCGATCGCGACGTGCCCCGGGTCGACCGGCGCCGCCTCGCCCGGCGGCAGCACCACCGCGAGCGGACCTGGGTGTGCGCGCACGACATCGGCAAGCGCGTCCTCGGACTCGCGCTCCGCGACCCCGACCAGCTCGAGCCCGACAATGCACGGCAGCAGTCCGGCGAGCATCGCGCGCCGGAGCGCGATCCGGATCGCTGCCGGTCGGTCGCGGTCGCCGCGCGGCAACACCGAGACGTCGAGGATGCCGAGCGCGCGTCCGGCCTCCGCTGCGATCGCCGCGAGCAACGTCCGCCGTCCCGCACCGACGCGGCCGCGGACCACGATGCGCGCGAGCCCAGACGTTCGCGCGAGCGCGCTCAGCGCGGCCGGAATCACCTCAGGCGCCACCGCCAGCTCCTCGAGCGCGCGATCGGATCCCCGTGCGACCACGCCCGTGCCGAGGTCCGGCCGTTCGCGGCGGAGCCGAGCGAGCACGATCGGATCGACGGTCAGCGCACCGAACGGTCGCGGCCGGTTCGCTCCGACGCCGATCACGCCGAGTCGCACGAGTGGCGCGTGAGGCTCCAGCTCGATCGCGAGATCGTGCCGCGACGCGCGCCAGCCGAGGATCTGCTGGACGAGCGCTTCGTCGACGAGCGCCCGTCCGGGATCGTTCGCCAGGATCCCGTATAGCCGCGCGGCATCGCCCCACAGCGCGGGTGCCGCTACCACGAGCAGGATGTCGAGCGCGAGCGGCGACAGGCCGAGCTCGGCCGCGAGCGCCCCGAGCGGCATGTACGGCGCTCGTGCATCGATCCCGCGCTCCGCCGTTCGCGCGTGCGCGACCAGGTGTTCGTTCGCCGCTTCGACATGCTCTCCCGCGAATCCGCGGTTCATGCCCAGCAGTGCCGCGACCTCGTGCTCGAATGGATGCCTGCTCTCGTTGCCATAGCCGATACGGCGCGAGTCCCACGCCTCGGCGATCGCGCGCAGCGTCCACAGCGCGACCGTCCGCGTCTCCTGGTCGATCGCCGTGAGCGCCACCTCCCGGTCCACCTGCGACGTGATCTCGATCGGCGCGAGCGCGCGCAGGTCGAATGGTCGCTCGAACCCCGGCGACCGCTGTCCGGCTATCGGTTGGGTGACACCCGGATCTGGGTGCGTTTGTCCAGCTATCGGTTGGGTGACACCCGGATCTGGGTGCGTTTGTCCGGCTATCGGTTGGGTGACACCCGGATCTGGGTGCGTTTGTCCGGCTATCGGTTGGGTGACACCCGGATCTGGCGGCGTTTGTCCGGCTATCGGTTGGGTGACACCCGGATCGGGAGCGTCGTCCTGCCCGACGGACCTCGCGGCGAACGACGCATGGGCCGCGAGTGCGGACTTGAGATCGAGCAGCTCGATCGTCGTGGTCGCATCGCGCAGTGCGAGGCGCGTGCCGTCTGGATCGAGCGCGAGCTCCGCGATGTCGAACGGGCTCGAGACCTCACCGACGAGGCGGCCGCTCCGGATGTCGACGACGCCGACGCGGCGTGGCTGGACGACGATGCCGGCGAGGCCCGCGCGGGCGGCGATACGCACGGTGCCGGGCGCGATCGGCGTCCGGAGCGAGAGGCGCGCATTGGACAGGCCGATCGTCACGAGCTCGCGGGTGCCGGCGCGCTCGACGAGGAGCGCGATCGCCGTGTGATCGAGGACGATAGCGGCGGCGAGCACGCGCGCGCCGACGGGCAGCTCGCAGGACAGGCCCGAGGGCGTCACGACGGAGTGGCCGGTGATCGTGATCCAGCGGCGGGCCGTCAGCGGGATGGTGTGCTCGCCTGCGGACGCGCGCTCGACGTGGATGACACCTTGCTCGTCGCGGATCACGAGGGCGGGCCTCGCCGTCCAGACGGCCGCCGGGCCCCCGACCGGCGCAGCGACCAGCATCGCGTCGTCCGTTGCGACGCTGGTCGCCGGCCCCACCGCCACGCCCATCAACCCGAAGCGCGACAACGTCGCACCTGTTCCGTGCACCACCCAGATCTGGTCGACGAAGCCGGCGAGGGCGCGCGTGCCCTCCACCGCGATCCGCGCGACAGCACTCGACCTCGCATCGATCACCGAGACCGCGTCCCGGTCGGCAGCGAGGAGGCGCCTGCCATCACGGGTGAACGAGAACGTCGGCGAGACGAACGCGGCCTTCACATCGTGATAGAGCCCGACCGGCGGCTGGTGTTTCACGTCTCGACGGCAGCCGGCTCGGACGCGGTGCGCACCTTGCGATCTCCAATCGTTACGCCGAGCCTGCTCCACGACTGTGCGATGTGGGTGAAGTTGAGACCCGTGCGGATGAACGTGCCGGTGGTCAGATCGAGGATCGTCGATGCGAGGCGTTGCTCGGAGTGGAACCGCGCCGGGCCGCGATCGAGGACGAGGTCGGCGCCGCGCACCATCGAGTCGGGCACGTCCTCGTAGCGGTAGTTGTTGCCGGTGCCAGACAGGTTTGCGGACGAGCCGACGACGAGCATGCCGTCGACGCGCGCGCGCTCGGCGAGACGCTCGAGCAGCTGACCGGCAGCGTAGAACAGCGCGATCGTGCCGTTGGTCGTCGTCTGCTCGCGCACGAACGGCGACTGCGACGTGCGCAGGGACGAGGCGTCGGCGAGCGTCGTCACGATCGCGAGCGGCGACGTGTACGTGATCGCCTCGATCCAGTCGACGACCGGCAGCGGCAGAGGGGCGGCGACATCCTCGGTGATCGCCGCCGTCGTCACGGTCACGCACGGCTTCGAGGCAGGACGCCCCTTGAGCTCGTAGATGCGGCGGACCGCGTTCTCCTCGATCGCGACGAGACCGTAGCCGGCATCGGTCGGTACGAGCGCGAGGCCGCCATCGCGTAGGGTGGCGTAGACCTGCTGGGCATCCGATTCGAGCGTCATGCCAGGGTAGAGCCCGGCCGCGCTCCGCCGTTTCAGACGTCGAGACGCTTCGCGCCAACAGCGCTGACGGCCTCGCGGAACACGCGGCCGCGATGGCCGAAGTTCTGGAACATGTCGTAGCTCGCACACGCCGGCGACAGGACGACGGCATCGCCAGGGCCGCACAGGTCGGTCGCGCGCTTGACCGCTTCGTGCATGTCGCCGGCATCGATCAGCGGATAGGTGACGCCGCGCTGCACGGCCGCATCGCGGATCAGCGGGCCGGCCTTGCCGATCAGGACGATGCCCTTGCACACGCCATCGAGCGCCTCGAGCATCGGCTCGTAGGAGCCGCCCTTGTCGACGCCGCCGGCGATCAGGACGAGTGGGCGCGGGAAGCCGCGGACCGAGGCGGCGACGGAGGCGACGTTCGTGCCCTTGCTGTCGTCGTAGTAGTAGATGTCGCGCAGGTCGCCGACGAGCTCCATGCGATGAGGCAGCGGGCGGTACGCGCGCGCGCCGGCGCGGACGGCGTCCGGCGGGAGGCCGAGCGTGCGCGTCGCGAGGTACGCGCACATCGCGTTCTCCATGTTGTGGTTGCCGACGATGACGAGGTCGTCCTTGCGGTAGCGCTCCTCGTCGGGGAGGCGCAGCACGATGTCGTCGCCGTCGAGGAACGCGCCGCGCTCGGTCGTCGCGCCTTTGCGCGAGTCGAACGTGTAGAGCTGGCTCCTGATGCCGGCCGTCTCCTTCATCGTCCACGGATCGGCCGCGTTCGCGATCGCGACGTCGCCGGGCGACTGCCAGTCCCAGATCCGGCCCTTCATCTCGGCGTAGCGCTCCATCGAGCCGAAGCGGTCGAGGTGATCCTCGGTGACGTTCGTCAGCACGCCGGCGTTGGCCGCGAAGCTCGTGCAGTTCTCGAGCATGAACGCCGCGACCTCGGCGACGATCCAGCCGCCCTCGACGTTCGCGGGGTGATCGACGGCGTCGATCAGCGGCATGTTGCCGAGGTTGCCGCCGCAGAACGTCGGGCGGCCGCTCATCTCGCACAGCTTGCCGGTGAGGGCGGTGGTCGTCGACTTGCCGTTCGTGCCGGTGATCGCGATCAGCGTCGCGCCCGGATCGAGGAAGCGATACGCGAGCTCGATCTCGGCGATGACCTCGACGCCGGCAGCGCGGGCCGCGGTCATCTCGGGCAGCGTCGGCACGCCGGGCGACATCACGACGAGGTCGGCGGTCGTGAACGTGTCGATCGAGTGGCCGCCCACCTCCCAGGTGACGGGGACGCCGTCGAGCCGCTTCATCTGCTCGGCGAGCTTGTCTGCGGGCTTGCCGTCGGTGACGACGACGCGAGCACCACGGCGCGCGCAGAACCTGGCGACGGCGACGCCGGTCAGCGCAAGGCCGACGACGACGACCTTCTTGCCAGCGAGGTCCATCATGATCAGCGCATCTTCAGCGTGCCGAGCGCGAGCAGCGCCAGGAGCGCGGATACGAGCCAGAACCGGACGATGATCTTCGGCTCGTCCCAGCCGAGCTTCTCGTAGTGGTGATGGATCGGCGCCATGCGGAACACGCGCTTGCCGATGACCTTGCCGTCATCGCCGACGCGCTTCGTCGCCTTGAACACGCTGGTCTGGATGATGACCGACAGCGCCTCGACGACGAACAGGCCGCCGACGATCAGGAGCACTAGCTCGTTCTTCGTCAGCACGGCAAGCATGCCGATCGCGGCGCCGATGCCGAGCGAGCCGACATCGCCCATGAACACCTGCGCGGGGTAGGCGTGGTACCTGAGGAAGCCGATGCCGCTGCCGAACAACGCGGCGGCGAACACCGCGAGCTCCTCGGTGCCATCGATGTGCGCGACGTGGAGGTACTGCGCGATCGTGACGGGACCCTGCTGGCTGAGGATCGTCGTCGGCACGCCGGCGATGTACGCGAGGATGAGGAACACGGCCGCGTTCATGATCGACGGGCCGATCGCGAGGCCGTCGAGGCCGTCGGTCAGGTTGACGGCGTTCGCGGTACCGACGACGACGAACGCGCCGAACACCGCGTAGGCCCACGCCGGGATCACGAGGCCCTGCTCGTAGAAGTTCGTGAACGGCAGCTGGATGTGCAGCCGCACGTCCTCGCTCATCGTCGTCGAGAAGAACAGGTAGGCCATCGCGCCGCCGGCGATCGCGAACTCGAGGGCGAGGCGCAGCTTGCCGGAGATGCCCTTCTTGTTCTTCTTCGCGACCTTCTCGTAGTCGTCGGCGAAGCCGATCGCGCCGAATGCGATGGTCACGGTGATCGCGAGCCACACGAACGTGCTGTGCAGATCGCACCACAGCAGCGTCGAGATCGCGACGCAGAACAGGATGAGCGAGCCGCCCATCGTCGGCGTGCCGGCCTTCTTCTTGTGCGTCGCCGGTCCGTCGTCGCGGATCGTCTCGCCGATCTGGCGCGCCTTCAGGCGCTCGATGAACCACGGGCCGATCAGGAACGACAGCAGCAGCGCGGTGATCGCGGCGCACAGGATGCGCGTCGACGGGTAGCGGAAGACGCGGACGAATCCGACGTCCGAGGCGAGAGCCCTGAACAGATGGAACAGCACTAGGGCGTACGCTCCTTCATCGCGTCGAGCACGCGCTCGAGCTTCATGCCGCGCGATGCCTTGAGCAGGATCCAGCCGCCGGTCTTCTCGGTGCGTGCGAGCGCACGCTCTGCGGCGTCGGCCGGGGTCGTGACGTGCTCGGCATCGCTGCCGGCGGTCTCGAGAACATGCTTTGCGAGCTCGCCGATCGCGACGACGCCGATCCCGAGCTCCTTCGCGAGCGCGCCGACGTCGCGATGCGCGCCCGGTCCGTGGTCGCCGAGCTCGAGCATGTCGCCGATGACGGCGATCGCGGGAACGCCGTGGGCGCGCTCGGCGAGCGTGCGCAGCGCGGCGGCCATCGACGCCGGATTGGCGTTGTAGCAGTCGACGATGACGCGCCTGCCGCCGAGCTCGACGACCTCGCCACGCATCGCGGGTGGGCGGGCACGGGAGATCCCGGCGAGCGCCTGATCGACCGACGCACCGGCGGCGTGAGCGGCGGCGAGCGCGGCACACGCATCGAGCGCGGCGTGCTTGCCGACGAGCTGGAGCTCGAGCGTGCGCGCCTCGCCGAACGCGTCGAGCAGGGCGATGCCTCCCGCGTCGGTCGGCGTGTACTTGACGAGGCGCACGTCGGCGCCCTCCAGCTCGCCGAACGTGACGTGACGTGCACCGGGCGCATGGAGGCGCGACCAGTGCTCGAGGCGCAGATCGTCGACGGGACGGACGACGGTGCCGCCGGGGCGCAGGCCCATCCAGATCTCGCCCTTCGCCTCCGCGATCTTGTCGGTCGAGCCGAGCAGCTCGATGTGCGCGGTGCCCGCGTTGACGACGACCGCGACGTCGGGCTCGGCGATCCGCGTCAGGTACTCGATCTGACCCATGCCGCGCATGCCCATCTCGGCGACGCCGAACTGGTGGAACAGGCGCAGGCCGAGCAGCGTCAACGGCACGCCGGTCTCGTTGTTGAGCGAGCCCTCGGCGGCGTGCGTCGTGCCGGTCGTGGCGAGCGCCGCGCGCGTCAGCTCCTTCGTCGTCGTCTTGCCGGCCGAGCCGGTGATCGCGACGAGCTTCTTGGCCCACGCGCGACGGTGAGCGCGCGCGACCTTGCCGAGTGCGATCCGCGTGTCGTCGACGACGATCGCCGCGCTACGCACGTCGCGCAGCTCCGGTGCGAGCAGCTCCGGTGCCGCGGCCGGCGCCCCCGCAAGGGGGACCCTCGGGCCAGGGAGTGGCCGATCCTCACTTCGTTCGGACCGGCCATCGATCGAAGGCCCTCGGGCCCATTGCTTGCCCTCGCGATCGACCATGACCGCGGTCGCGCCGGCCTTGATCGCATCGAGGCAGAACCGATGCCCGTCGTGGGTCTCGCCGCGAATCGCGACGTAGAGCGCGCCGGGGCGTACGGCGCGGCTGTCGATCACGACGCGATCGCAGATGACGTTGCCGTCGCCGAGCTGATCGCCGGCGGCATCGCGCGCGAGGCCCGCGACGAGCCGGTGCTCGCGCTCCTGGGCGGCAGCCGCGGCCTCCTCGCGATCGTCGAAGTGGATCTTCGTCGTGCCGAGGATCTGATAGTCCTCGTGGCCCTTGCCGGCGATCACGACGACGTCGCCGGGGGTCGCCTCGGCGATCGCCGCGCGGATCGCGGTCCGGCGGTCGACGTCGACGAAGAACGGCTTCGGCACGGCCGGCAGGATCTGGTCGATGATCGTCTGCGGGTCCTCGGTGCGAGGGTTGTCACTCGTGACGACCGCGAGGTCGGCGAGCTCGGCGACCGCCGCGCCCATCTTCGGCCGCTTCGTCGGGTCGCGATCGCCGCCGCACCCGAACACGCAGATGAGGCGACGCTTCGTCAGCGGACGGACGGCGCCAAGCACGTTGCGCAACGCATCCGGCGTGTGCGCGTAGTCGACGAGGATGTCGAGGTCGGCGTCGTTCTTCACGCGCTCGACGCGGCCGGGCACACCGGGCAGCGCGGCGATGCCGGCGGCGATCCTGTCGTGCGGGATGCCGAGTGCCTCGGCGATGCCGGTCGCGAGCGCGAGGTTCGCGACGTTGTAATGACCGATCAGCGGCGGCGCGGAGATCACGAGCTCGCCGCTCGGCGTCGCGATCGTCGCGGTGATCCCCTTCACCGTCGATTCGTTCTTCGTGACGCGGATGTCGGCGGCGTGGCCGTCGGCCGAGACGCGCAGCGCCTTGCCCGCCGCGGCGCCCATTCCTTCGCCCTCGGGATCGTCGATGTTGACGACGGCGGTTCCTGTCTTCGCGAGGTAGGTCGCGAACAGCTCGCGCTTCGCATCGCGATACGCGGCCATCGTGCCGTGGATATCGAGGTGATCCTGGGTCAGGTTCGAGAACGCCTGGACCGCGAACGACAGGCCCGCGAGTCGGTCCTGGACGACCGCGATCGACGTCGTCTCCATCACGACGTGCGTACAACCGGCCTCGCGCATCTTCGCGAACGCGTCATGCAGGAGTTGCGGCGTCGGCGTCGTGTACGACGCGGGGATCGACCCACCCGGCCAGCGCATCTCGACGGTGCCGATCACGCCGGCCTTGAAGCCGGCGGCGGCGAGGATGCTCTCGACGAGGTACGTCGTCGTCGTCTTGCCGTTGGTGCCGGTGATGCCGACGAGCGTCATCGCCTTCGCCGGGTCGCCGAGCACGCGACCGACGAGCGGGCCGAGCGCACGCGATGCCTTCGGGACGATGACCTGCGGGATCTTCGCATCGACCTCGTGCTCGACGACGACCGCGACCGCGCCGCGCTCGATCGCGGTCGACACGAACGCGTGACCGTCGCTGCGCATTCCCTTCACCGCGACGAACACGTCGCCGGGCTCGACCTTGCGCGAATCGTCGCGCACCGCGCGAACCGTGACGTCTCCGTCGCCGATCAGGCGGGCGCCTGGAAGGCCGTCGATGAGCTGCCGGAGCGTCATGCGGATGGAACGCGCAGCCTCACCGATTTCGTGCATCAAGACAAGGTCTGCTAGCGCGGTGAAATTCGCCGCGCGTCGTCGGAGAATGTGAGCTTCATGCGCGTCGCGGTCGCGGTCCGGCCGGGCGCCGGTTCCTGCGCGATTTCCTGACCCGAGCCGGTGACGTCGACCTCGAGGTGGAGCTTGCGCGCCTCGTCGATCGCGCGGCCGACGCCCATGCCGGTGAAGTCGGGGATCTCGATGGCGGCCGGATCGGGCGCCTCCTCGACCACCGGCTCCTCGACCGGCGCGGGCTCGGGCTCGGCATCGTGGATGGCAACCTTCACCGCCTTGACCTTCTCGGGCTTCGGCGGCGGCAGCGGCTTGCCGTTCGGCCCCAGCGGGATCTCGGCGTCGCCCGGCACGCCGAGGTAGCGCAGCGCCTCGCTCGCGACCTTCGCGAACACCGGGCCGGCGACCTTGCCGCCGTAGTAGTCGCCGCCGACCGGATCGTCGACCATCACGACGATCGCGAGGCGCGGGTTGTCGATCGGTGCGAGGCCGGCGAACGACGACAGGTAGTGGTGCGGCGAGTACCCCTTGATCGCCGGATCGTACTTGTGCGCGGTGCCGGTCTTGCCGCCGCACTTGAAGCCCTGGACGATGATCGCCTGCGCGGTGCCGGCCAGCGAGTCGGGACCGTGGCCCTCCTTGACCAGCGCCTTGTCGAACACGCGCGCGAGCATGACGCGCATCTGCTCGGCGGTCTTCGCCGAGATCATCTGTCTCGCCTCGCTCTCGCCGTGATAGAGCACGACGCCGTCGGCGTCGACGACCTGGTCGACGATCCGCGGTGCGTGATAGACGCCCTTGTTGCCGATCGCCGCGAGCGCGGCCGCGAGCTGGAGCGGCGTGATCGTGATGCCGTAGCCGAACGAGATCGTCGCGAGCTCGATCTCGCGCCAGGTCGAGCCATTGCGCATCTTGCCGGTCTGCTCGCCGGGCATCTCGATCCCGGTCTTCGCGCCGAAGCCGAACTTGCGCAGGTAGCCGTGCAGCTTCTCGCCGCCGAGGCGCATCCCGATCTTCACCGCGCCGATGTTCGACGACACCTTGATGATGTCGGCGACGCTCAGGTACGGCGCCTCGTGCGTATCGGTGAACGACTTCGGGCCGACCTTGTACGCCGGACCGATCACGAACCCGGTGTCGGGCGTCACGACGCCTTCCTCGAGTGCCGCGGCGACGGTCATCACCTTCATCACGGAGCCGGCCTCGTAGGCATCGGTCACCGGACGGTTGCGCGCGCCGTGTGGATCGCCGCCGTTGGGGTCGTACGTCGGGTAGCTCGACATCGCGAGCACGCGACCGGTCTGGACGTCGAGCACGACGGCGACGCCATTCTTCGCCTGCTTCTCGATGACCGCCGACGCGAGTGCCTCGTCGGTGATCGCCTGGATGCTGCGATCGAGCGTGAGCTTCACCGTCGCGCCGGCTTCCGCCTGGTCGATGCTTCCGCCCTCGAGCATGCGACGGCCGCGCGCATCGCGCAGCGCCTTCACGACGCCGCGCTTGCCGGTCAGGTACTCGTTCATCGACAGCTCGATGCCATCGAGGCCGATGCCGTCGATGTCGGCGCGACCGACCACCGGACCGGCGACCGTCTTGCCCGGATACCAGCGCCGCGGCTCGCGCGTGACCTCGATGCCGGGCAGCTTCGCCTTGCGCACCGCGGCCGCGATCTCCGGCGTCACGTGCCGCGCGATCCACACGAACCGGCGATCGCCGGCGAGCTTGGACTCGAGCGTGCTCGCGTCGCCCTGGATCAGCGCGGCGAGCTTCTCCGCGGTCGTCGCGACGTCGTGCACGTCGCGAGGGTTCGCCCAGATCGAGTCGGTGTCGGCGCTCATCGCGAGCGGCCGGTCGTGCGTGTCGACGATCTCGCCGCGGGGCGCGGGGATGTCGACGCGCATCGCATGCTGGCGCTCGGCGAGCGCGCGATAGCGATCGCCATCCTCGACCTGGAGCGCCCACGCCTTGTACGCGACGCCGCACAGGCCGAGCGTCACGACGACGCCCGCCGCATACGCGCGGACGCGCGCCGAGTGCGACACGCCAGGCGTCATCGGCTTGAGCTTGCTCTTCGTCATTGTGCGGCGACCTTGTTGCGGTTCGGCACGTCGACGATGCGGATGCGATCGGGACCGACCGGCGTCATCCCGAGCTGCGCGGCGAGGCGGCGAATGCGATCGGGAGAGCTGAGCGTCGCGTACTCGAGCTCGAGGCGGCGATGCGTCTCGCGCAGACGACGCACCTGCTCGGCCTCGCGATCGAGCCGGTAGCCGAGTCGCAACACGTCGTGCTGCCGCATCACGCGGATCACGCCGAGCGACGTCAGCGCGCACGCGACGACGATCATCGCGATCACGATCGACCGAACGGGGGCAGCCCCGTCGGCGCGCTTGAAGATCCGATACACGGCCGCGGCTCCCGACGTCGTCATGTCACGTCGCCCCACTACAACTCCGCGGCAACGCTGGGGCAATTTTTTGGATCGTCGTTCTCGTCGGTGACGACCATACTGGTGGATGCGCGGCCTCGTCCTCACCCTGACGCTGCTCGGCTGCACGCAAACCCAGGCACGCAAGGCGCATCGCGCCGGCGAGGTCGCAACCGCGGGAGGTCTGATCGGTGTGCTGGTCTCGGTCACGACGGCGTCGCTCGCTCCCGCGTACGAGGACACGCTGACCACGGTCGGTCTCGTGTTCGTCCCGGTCAGCCTGCTCGGCGCGCTCGTCTACATCGCCACCGACGAGGAATCACGCGAGGTCCACCACGGCCCGCTCGTCACGCGGCGGGAGCACGCACGCGAGACCGCATGGGAGCTGACGAAGCAGGCCAAGACCGCGGCGCGCGCGGAGGACTGCACACAAGTACAGGCGATCGATCCACGCGTCCGCGATCTCGACCACGACTTCCACAACGTCGTGTTCTTGCGAGACGCCGCGATCCAGCGCTGCCTGCGCGCGCACTAATCGTCGTCTCGGCCGCCGCGTGCGCGCGCCGTCGTCCGCCGAAACCCGCCGCGCTGCGCGGGGACGTTCGGGGCGTCGGTTCGCTTGCACGCACGCAGCCTCGCCGAGCGAGCGCGCGGATTCCTGGCGACCTCGTCGTCGGTCGCGAACACGGCCTTCCGCGTCAGGAGCTCGACGACCGGCAGCGTGCGTTCGCCCTCGGCCTCGGCGAGCCTCGCCGGCAAAGACGACGTCCACGTCAGGTCGCGAAACGCGTTCTTGACCAGGCGATCCTCGAGCGAGTGGAACGAGATGATCGCGCACCGCCCACCCGGATGGAGGAGGTCGGGGAACGCGGCGAGGAAGCGCTCGAGCTGATCGAGCTCGGTGTTGACCGCGATCCGGAGCGCCTGGAACGTGCGCGTCGCGGGATGGATCTTCGACTTGCGCTGCTCGACGACCGGGATGCCCTGCGCGACCACGGCGGCGAGCTCGGTCGTCGTGTGGACGCGATCCTCGCGGACCGCCTCCTTGATGAGGCGCGCGATCCGCTTCGCGTAGCGCTCCTCTCCGAGATCGGAGATCAGCTCCGCGAGGTCCTCCTGCTCGGTGTCGGTGATCAGATCGAGCGCGGTCGGGCCTCGCGTCGGATCCATCCGCATGTCGAGCGGGCCCTCCTTCGAGAACGAGAACCCGCGATCGGCGTGATCGAGCTGCGGCGACGACACGCCAAGATCGAGGATGAACCCGTCGACCTTCGCGATTCCGAGCCCGGCCAGGATCTCGCCGACATCCCCGAACGACCCGTGGACCAGCTGGGCCCGGTCGCCGAGCCGGGCCCCCGCGGCCGCGAGCGCCGCCGGATCTCGGTCGATTCCGATGATGCGTCCGCGGATCGCGCTCGAGTGCCCACCCCCGCCGACGGTACAGTCGACATAAACCTCGTCATCTCGCGAGGATAGGTGTTCCACGACCTCGCCGACCAGCACCGACTCGTGCTCGAACGAGGGCTCGACCGACACGTGGCGTTCCTACCACGCAGGTAGCGCAAGTTTGCAGAAATCTTGCGGTTGATTCGCAACTGGTGTGCAGTTACGTGTAGGTAAGGGTCACACTGATTGCTTGACGATCCGGATGGCGTCTCGTAGACTCCCTCGGTTCGCGGATAGGCATAACTGTGCTCAGGTACAAAGAAACCGAGGACATCGACGCTCGCTTCAGCGAGGTCGAACGGACCGTGGGCGCGTGGCGACAAGCGATCACGACCGCGAACGACGTGGCGCGCACCGAGTTCAACAACCGGCTGCGCATCTCGCTCATTCACCACGATGCTGCGCTCGAAGGTGAAGTGCTCAGCTACAGCGAGATCAAGGCCGCTGTCGATCCGAGCATCATCAGTGATCCGTCACTGATCCCTTCCTACGAAGAGATTCGCCGCTTCGACGACGCGTGTAACTACGCGGCCGAGTCGGCGGGCAACAAGAAGAAGCCGTTCAAGCTCGACACGATCCGCGAGCTGTATTCGATCCTCGCGCCCGACGAGAAGGCCAAGGGCCTGCCGTTCCGCAAGGAGAACCCGCTCCACCGGCTCTACTATCACGACATCGCGCCGCCCGAGAAAATCCTCCCGTCGATGCGCAAGCTCGGCGAGTGGATCGACGACCCGGCGACGAAGCATCTCCACGTGATCGAGAAGGTCGCGTCGCTCCACTCGAAGTTCATGGCGATCTTCCCGTGGGCGAAGGAGAGCGGCCGCACGATCCGCATCGCGTCGAACCAGCTCCTCCAGGAGGGCGGGTACCCGATCGCGATCATTCACTCGATCGATCGCCAGCGCTATTACGAGGCGCTGCGCGGTGATCACATGGCGCTGACGTCCCTCTATCTCGAGGCCGTCCAGACCACCGCCGAGACCGAGTTGCGCGTGTACGAAGAGGCCGGCAAGGCCCCGACGAAGAAGCGCAAGAAGTCCGGCACGGCGTAAGGTGTCCGTGTCGTGCGTGACATCGTCGTCACGCCGCGGTTGACCATTCCCGCGGGCGAGCTGTCGATCGCATTTGCGCGATCCGGCGGGCCCGGCGGCCAGAACGTCAACAAGGTCTCGAGCAAGGTCGACCTGCGCTGGAACCCGACGACGTCGGCAGCGCTGACCGACGACGACCGCGCGCGCCTGCTCGAGAAGCTCGCGAACCGCCTCACGACCGATGGCGAGCTGATCGTCACGTCGACGCTGACGCGCGATCAGGTCAAGAATCGCGACGACGCCGCGAGCAAGCTCGCGCTGATCGTTCGCGCGGCCCTCCACCGCGAGAAGGCGCGTCGCGCGACCAAGCCGAGTCGTGCGGCCAAGCGCCGCCGCGTCGAGGGCAAGCGCCATCGCGCACAGATCAAGGCAAACCGCCGCGGCGTCGATTGAGCGCCATGCGACCGAGTAGATCGCTCCCGCGCCTCGTGCTGAGATGCAGAGCGATGCGTCGCGCGCTCGTCATCGCCCTCCTCGTCGCCGCCTGCGGCGATGACACGAGCGGTGATCAGCTCGGCTTCGTAGCGGCCGACAAGATGTCGAGCGCCTACCTCGACGCGGTCTGCACGTACGAGGCGCGCTGCGGCCTCTATCCCGACAAGGCGACGTGCCTCGTCGCGCAGCACCCGATGACCGTCGCGCTCGACCCGAACGTGCTCGCGGCGATCGGCGAGGGCCGCATCGCGTACAACGGCAACAACGTCGACGCATGCTTCGAGGCGATCGCGACGCAGACCTGCGACCTCACCGACCTCGAGGGCCGCGTCGTCACGCCCGCATGCCGTCACTTCACGCGCGGTCTCGTCGGCGCTGGCAACAGCTGCTACCGCGACGAGGAGTGCATCTCGGCCGACTGCGAGGGTGGCGACACCGCTGTCTCGTGTCAGCTCGGCATCTGCGTCGGCGACATGGCGCCGACCATCGAGCCCGCGCCATACAACCATCCGTGCAACCCGATCAACGGCTGTGTCAGCACGACATACTGCGACACCCAGCAGAACCTGTGCCTGCGACTCGAGGTCGAGGGCATGGCGTGCGCGATGTCGAGCGAGTGCGCGTTCGGCCTCGGCTGCGCCGGTGCCACGTGCAAGCCGCTGCCGGTGCGCGGCGAGCCCTGTCCGGATCAGCTCTGCCGCGATGTCGGCACTCGCTGCGACCTCGCGGCAGCGACACCGGTGTGCGTGGCGATCGGCTTGCCGGGCGACGCGTGCGAGCTCGACGGCGACTGTGCGCCGAGCTACCGCTGCGATCCGGCGACGCGCGCGTGCGTGCCGCTGCCCGCCCTCGGCCAGTCGTGCGCGTTCATCGGCCGGTGCTTCGATGTGGGTACGTTCTGCGACGCCACCGGGACGTGCGCGAGCCTGCGGGCCGATGGTCAGCCGTGTGCGACCGCGGGAGAGTGCGCGAGCGGCATCTGCGACGGCATGTGCCGCGCGCCGACAATCTGCACGCCGCCGGCGTGATCTGACCCGCGCGCGTCTCGCACACGGGTCACTCGGAGCTTCCCTACGATAACGGGCATAGTTCGCCGAAGCGATCTCGACGCGGCGCCGCTATCGATCAGAGTCGGTGCAGCAATATGCGGCAGTCGCGAAAAGCATTCTCAGTGCAGCGAAGTGCTGCACAGCCTCTTCAGCCAGTTGTGACTTGTACTGCGTGCGCCCTACGGTAGCGCTAGCGATCGGTCGCAATCGCGTCGAGCCGTCGACGAATTTGCGAGCAAGACGCCGTCCCAGTCACGAAGCGTCCCGTGCATCTCTGTCCGGCATGTCCGGCGTGTCCGGCATGTCCGCCATTCGGACAAGTGGCAATCTCACGACGAGATCTGCTGTCTTCGCAAAAGAATGCATTGACGATTCAAACGCAACTTTTGTAGGGTGCTGTTCTCGAACGAGCAGTCTTACGACGCGGCTCGGCAGGACCGGGAGCTAGCTCGGCCAAGCGGCAGCAGTCCGCGCGCTGCTATTTGTGCGGAGAACATCTTCTCCGCCGCGACACAACGCATTTACATGTCGAGGTTATCGATGGATCGCAAGATCGAAGGTGGGCGCACGCTCGCACTCCGGGCGCCGAAAAGG
The DNA here is from genome assembly GCA_023386455.1 of Pseudomonadota bacterium. Lineage (GTDB taxonomy): Bacteria > Myxococcota_A > Polyangia > Haliangiales > Haliangiaceae > JABFXX01. Next base: position 35,506 of record JAEWJO010000450.1, read on the forward strand.
ACGATCCTTGTTTGGTTCGCTCTCGCTCTGACTCTGCTGTGGCCGAAGATCGGTGCCGCACAGTTGGCACCAACCGGTCCCCACTATGCGGGTCGCGCAAGCGACACGGGGCACGACTCCGTCGGGGCGAGCGGCGGATACGCGACCTCGATTCCGTTGGACTTACCCCCGGCGAGAGGAGGCATTCCACTGCCACTACAAGTCGTCTCAGGCGGCCACGGCTTCGGTGCCGCAGGCGTCGGCTGGGATGTCCCGCTGTCGTTTGTGCGCGTCGACGTATCCTATGGCCATCGCCGTCCGGCGAATTCACCGAATGCTCCGATCGCTCCACGGAAACTAGTCACCGTCGCTCTGCCTGGACAGCAGGCTGAGATGATCGAAGCGGGACCAAATGCATGGGTCGGACGGAACGCGCCGATGCTCTCCATGCGGATGGAGGATGGGATGTGGAAGGTCTTCGACGGGAGCGGACTGACCTACACCTTCAGCAAGACCCCCTGCGGCGCCTTGTGTCCCAGCGTCGGCGCGTTGGGTCTGTATCTCCTCGTCGCGATCGATAGTCCGGGAAATTCCCTCGCGCTCAACTATGACATTCGCCTGATCACGTTGCCGAACGCGAGCACGGCTGCTCTCACGATCGACCTCATCGGTCTCAGCTACAACGTCCACCCCTCCGCGGCGTGTTCGAAAAACCAGATCACGCTCACCTACGATGATCCGCCGGCCACGGATCCACCGCGCGGGCTCAGCGTGATGGGAACAAGCGCGATCGTCCGGAAGCGGAAGCTTGTTTCGATCGATGTCCTGAGCCGCGGCAACAGTTGCTCCACCTCACTCGAGCGCCTCAGGATGTATTCGCTCTCGTACACGGACGATCCGGACACGCAACAAAAACGTCTCGCATCCGTCACGATGTTTGGTCGGCAAGGGACTCCTGAGGCTTCGGTCGCACTTCCGATCGCCGAATACACATACGGCACGGCCACGTCGGTGTCTCCCACCAACGGAGCTCGCGTTCTTCAGTACGTCAACTCACAGACTCTCGCTCTTCCCTTTGGGCTCGAAGCCAAGATTGCGAGCACGGAAACGGAGTCGATCTGGCCGTTCGGTAACACGGGTGGGGTGACCGCGTCAGCCTCGCCACAGCTTCTCTCCGACTTCACCGGCGATGGTCGGCCGGACCTCGTCTACGAGAAGAACCAGCAACTCTGGATTTCGCCGAACGTTCCGTCTGGCATTGGCGAGACGTCGCTCACTTCGCAGTCCTCTTCGTTGCTGAACGACGCGACCTATACCGCGTCGGGAACCGACGGAAGCCTGTCCACGCGTAACCGGTTCAACTCCCTGCTGTCGGACAACACCACCGACATCTGGATCCAGGCGACCGATTTCAACGGCGACGGACGCGTCGACATCATCAATGCCCGCGAGATGCCGGGACGCTGGGTTGTTTACCTGAACACGCCTGGGTCGGGGCCATCCGGTGTCCGTTGGGTACGCCGAGAGATCGACATTACTGGGCTCTATAGCGAGCTGACGAGCCTTGGTTACGCCCTCGATTCGACACGGGTGCCGTTGAGCCGGCGGTATACGGCGCACGAATTCAGGTCTCGGTCCTGTTACCGCTACGAGCACGTCGACGACGACGGCGAGGGATACTTCTGGGTTTCGCACCCGGAACTGATCAACGTTGCCGAAGGCTGCTACACAGGCGCTGCAGGCGATCCGAATCCGCCGAATGTGGAATGGGGCGAGCAAGCGACGGCGATCGATTGGGAGCTCAGAGACCTCAATGGCGATGGCTATCCGGATCTCGTCTACAACTCGTCGCCGTTCGCGCTCACCATGGGCGATCCATATCCCGAGTTCCAAGGTTTCCAGCCCCAGTTGGCATGGCGCGATTGGCTTGTCCGCCCCGAGGGGAACAACGACATCCTCGCGAGGTTTAACGTGGCGGGTGTCTTCCTCGCCAGCGGTGCCACGGGAGCCACGGACCTTTTCGCGGCGCCAAACGCGATCGGTGGTGGAGATTGCGGTGTCGGTATGTGGGCCAGCGAGCGAAGCGACGGTGAATCCTGGAGCAGAACATTCGAATCGAGCACGCAAATCCTTCGCTGCGGCTATTTCGACGTCAATGGCGATGGCCTTGCCGACAGGGTTGAATCCGAGTCCTCAAGTACGACGTCTGCACGGCTCGGTACCGGTTCGCAGATGCTCGGCATTCGCGTGACGATCCCGGGCAATCTGCTCGCGCAGGAGAGCGGGTATCTCGGCTATTGCGATCAAGGCGCCCAACAGTTCGACCCGGACAACGCCTGGTTTCAGTCACATCACAAGAGCGCTCTGCGAGATCTGACCGGCGACGGCGTCCCAGACTTCATCAGGGAGAAGGCACCCGGCGCGTTCGAGGTCTACGTCGGAACGGGCGCCGGATTCGCCTCCGGGATCGACATCCGCGGAGCGTTCGAGATTTCCCACGAGAAAGAAAACTGCTCTGGCGCCGTCTCCAAGACGATCGGCGGGCTCGTCGACATTGACGGCGATGGCAAACCCGAGACGCTCGTTGCCGCTGGGACCGGAAACGCCCTGAACGTCTGGAAGCTCGCCGGCGGCGACACGCTTGGCGCAGCCAATGGCGGCCTCCTCACGGAGGTGAGTAACGGCTACGGCGCGAAGACGTTGATCACCTACCGTTCCGCCAAGGAGGATGCGACCACGCAACATCAGGTGCCGTCGCCGGAGATCGTCGTCAGCGCGATCGAGACGAAGGGCACGATGCTTCTCGGCGGCAGCTTGGCACGGACCCGATACGCATACGGCAACACCAGCTTGTACTTCGATTCGACACTCGATGCGTACCGAGCTACCGGCTACCTGAGGCGCGTCGAACAGCGCACGACGAACTCGGTGTCGGGAAAGGAGGAGCAGACCTCCATCATTACTGATCGGTACGGATTCGATCCGTTCGTCGGACCCACGGTCTCGGAGCGCTACGGTCGGTACCTGATCGTCGGACGCGTGAAAGACCTCACGGTACTCGTCGAGTCTGTTCCCCTCGGAGACCCTTGGGGCCTCTTGACGTTGGATCTGACGAATGCTCCGGGACGGATCGCGAATACTCATTACGCATACGCCGGGCCACAAATCCTCAGGAATGTGCCGGTCTGGACCTCGGACGATTGTATCGAGATGTCGAAGTCTTATGATTATGACTACTCGTCAGCGTACAACGTCTACAACTCGTGCCTGGTCAGCGGTCTTCTCTATCCGCGCCAGACGACCTCGTGGCGCGGCACAGTCGGCCCACCGTCCGACCAGAACGTTCAGACTTCGTCGACACTCCTGAAGATCGACCAATTCGGTCGCGTGACGAGTGTGCTGATCGAGAACGATGTCCACGATCCTGGTGACGACTACTGCATCGATACGACGTACGCCGTGCCGACGGGAACCGACGCGAAGGTACTCAACGCAGTCTTGTCACGGAAGAAGTGGGGTTGTGGCGCGAAGGATATCGGAAGCCCCACGTTCGCGGAGGAGTCGTTCGAGTACGACCACCTGCTCGGCGGCGTGGTGTCCGATGGACTCGTCACGTCGCACACGATCTATCGGCACGCCGCCGATACGGGGGCATGGCTCGACACCATTCGGGACTACGATGTCGAATACAATACGTCGGCCAATCCGATAGAGGTCACTAAGGAGCGGGAGGATGGTGCCAGGCGAGTCGTGACACTCGAACACGACGCATTCGAGACGACGGTTACTCGAACGGTTGTGCGCGGCTCGAACACGCCTGACCTCCAGTTTGTCTACGAGGTCGATCCTGTGAGCCTCGATCTGGTGACCTCGACCGATCCGAACGGCACCTCGACGAGCGCGACATTGGACGGCTTTGGCCGCAAGGTACTGCGTTCCATCGCGACCCTTGATGGCCCAAGGGGAGTCGTCGAAACCACGCACTACTTCGGTTTCGAACCGAACACGCCACCCAACGAGCGCAGCGTCGTCGTCAAAGCGTTCATGGATCCGGTCGAGGAGAGCGAGGTCGACTCGGAACAAGGTCGCGTTACAACCACATACCTGGACGAGCTTGGACGCGCTCGATACAGCGAGGTCGAACTCGGAGGTGACTACGACGACCCCACGCTGATCGTCGGCAAGCGAACCTACGATTCGCTCGGTCGGGTGAGCTTTGAAGCTGATCCGTACCCCTCCAGCCAGAACGGATCGACCGCGTACGGAACGACTCTGTACTACGACAAGTTCGGCTCGGTCGCGCTGTCGATCCGCGGAGCCGGCGCTCAGGCCTATACAACGATTCCAAATGCGAGCCTGGAACGGTATCCGTCCCTCTACGAACACTCGTTCACGAATCATCAAGAGATCATGACATCGAACGAGGCCGACTCCCTCGTGACTGGTTCGGCGCAAGCGGGTGTCGCGCGGCAAACAGCCATGACGGCCGTCGGTCACCTGCTGTTTCGCACGACGACCCAGGTCGGAAGCAAGCTGGAATACGCCACGTTTGCGTATGACCGGCTAGGAAATCTCAGCTCAATGAGTCGGTATCAAAACCCGTCGTCTCTCACGACCGTGGTGACTACTTCGTGGCAGTTCGACTCCCTCGGACAGGTCCTCCGGCTACTCGACCCGTCGATGCCACCGCAAGAGCGCACATACAGCTACTGGGGAGAGCTGATCAATGTCGCTCAGTACCCGGCCAACGAACCTTCGCATGAAGTCGTCACCTCATACGACTCGCTCGGCCGGATCGTTCACTCCGAGGAACGCGACGACGGCCAGACAGTTTCTGAGACCGTCAAGGACTTCGAGTACGACGTTCCCAACGGTAGCTCGCCAATCATCGACCCCAAGCACGTCCTCGGACGACTCGCCTTCACGAAAACCGCGAGTTCGTCCGTCGTCTTTAGCTACGACGGACTCGGCAATGTAAGTGCACGTAGCTACACCGACGAGTACAAGGATGTTTACATCGAGCAGCACGGATTCCACGCGGATGGCTCGCAGGCATGGATCGAGCTCAATCTGCCGGACAACAACTACCGTCCCGAGCGCGTGGAGTACGGCTACGACACAGCAGGGCGGCCGCGTTGGATGTGGTACGACGACGGCAACAACACCGAGCAGCTCTACAGCGCCGACAAGATCGACTCCTGGGGGCGACTGCGAACTGCGACATATGGACGAGATATCGTCTACGACGCTGGCTACGCCGAGATCGGACGCCGTCTTCCTCAGTACTCGAGAGTCTTAACGCCTGGGGACGAGAGATTCATCGAGCACACGGCATACGACGCCGCGGGACGTGAGCTCCAGCGCTCCGAGATGATCCCTGGGTTCAAGGGTACGCAGACGAGCACGTACGATTCGCTAGGTCGACTGAAGACGTCGAAGAAGGCGGATGGTCTCGTCACGCATAGCAAATGGGCGTTCTCTTACGATCCGCTCGGCAACATCACCGCGCTCGACGACCAGGTCGGAACCGAGGATGCGACGATGAGCTATCTGCAAGCGACATCCGCGGACCGCGATCGCCTCTGCGAGATCGGCCTCGGTCCAACGGGACTCAGCGGAACCTGCAACGTCGAGTACGACACGTTCGGCAATATCAGCAGTGCAGTGACGCCGAAGGGCCAGAACGATATCGAGTACTACAACTCAGGAGCCGTACGCTCCATTTCCAATCAGTTTGGGCCGCTGGCAGCGTTCCGGTATGACGCGTTCGGCCAAGTCGAGAAGCTCGAAATCAGAGACAGGGACGAGCCGCAGCGCATCGACTACAACTTCGGCTCGCTGATTCGAAAGCGATTCCAGAAAGGTCAAAACGAAGAGACGACGTACATCTCCCGCCAGTTTCCGGGACCGAATCTGACAATCAGTCGTCGTGGCAGGGACGGCGAGTGGGTGTATCAGTTTGCTGAATCGCGCGGAGTCCGATTCACGGCCAATGCGGATGGCACGTTCCTCCAGGACCTCGACTATTCGCCATACGGCCTCACCAGCTCAGGAGGGGCACAGCCGGGAAGCCCGCGCTTCTCGACGGAACAGTGGAACGGCGGCGATGCGCTCGAGGGGTTTGGGCTGAGTTTTCTCGGCGCGCGACTTTACGATCCGACGACTGGACGCTTCCTGAGCCGAGATCCATTGATGATCCCGCGGACCGCCGCGACGACTAACCCGTACGCCTTCTCGTTCAACGACCCGGTCAACTTTGCAGATCCGACCGGCTTCGACGGAGACAATCCCTGCAAGGAGTCACTGAATTGTCCGAACCCGGCAGGACTAGCGGCTGGCCTAGGAATCCTGTGGTCAAACGTGTGGAAGGGGGGCGCTCGCCCGGAATGGCCCGACCTCCCCGCGGCGGATATGAACATATTCTGGACCGCTTACACCACGAACGTTCAGGCCCACTACCAGGCGGAAGCGGGCCAGTTCTTTCGCGAGCGGCCGGGTTACACGCTCGCGGACAGCGACGAGGCTCTCAGCGGATTCCAAGACTGGAAGCAAGAGAAGGCTCGGCAGTCGTGGTCTTGGTACAAGCGCGGAATCTATTACGGGCTCAAAGCTCCCATTGTTGGAAACGGTTTCCAGGCTGGCGCTAATTTTGCCGACGGAAACTACAAAGCGGCGGCGCTTCATTTCACGCTTGCCGGAGTAGAGATAGGCATGTGGGCCGTGGGGAGCTGGCTCGGAGGGAGGACTGCCTCAACCGTCGTCGAAGGTGGAGGACGTGGCCTCAGCAAGGTCGGTGGCGTGTTCACCACGGAATCGAACGCGGCGGGAGGCCGAATCGTTACGTCGGTCGGAGACATCACGCAGGCCGAAGTCGCAACTGAAGTCAACACTGCCATGTACTATGGTGAGGTCAGGGTGCTGAGCGGTGCACATGGGACTCTCGATGGCGCGATGATCCCGGAACCAAGCTTTTTTGCCGACGACGTTGCGCGATTCGGCCAAATGCCCGGCGTAGTCGTCAGGGATGTGACGACGATGAGTCAGGCGGAAATCTCTGCTGTCTTGAAAAGTCCGGGTACAACCATTGGCGCGTTCTGCAACAGCGGCGCCTGTTTAGGACCATTGAAGTAAAGGTGAGGCGAGATGCCCGGCACGATCAAGGAATACGATGCGATTGTCTGGACGAAGGATCCGGCGAAGGCTGGAACGCGCGTCAAGATCCGCGCTCGAGATACCGAAGAAGCACAACGATTGCTGAAGGAGAAATTCGGTGAAGAAATTGAGTGCTCGATCTGGAATGCGGAAAGCGAAAGCAAAGTCAGGTAGGTTGCCGCTGGTCGTCCCTCTGCTCGTTTACGTCGTAGTCCCCCGGCGCCGAGAATGACGTAGTAGCGCCATCGTGCCGGGCGGCCAGACTGCCTGGAGCGCTCGATTCGCACCGCGAAGGCGAAGGCGGCGATCGGGCAAGAGCATCGCCCACCACATCGCAGGCAGTAGGTTGATCGTGCGGCGCGGCCCCCGGAGGCGCGCGAATTACTCGCGTGTGGCTGGACGCCGTGATGTGATCAGCGCCGGGGGGATTCATGCGCACCGCGCTTCTGCTCGCTCTGCTCTGTGTGTCGCCAGGGTGCGACTTCTTCGATGACGATTCGGGTGATGGCACCTGGGTCGCATACGACGAGGTCGCGAGCGTGGCAAAGGACGCGTACTGTAGGTACGCCACCCGCTGCGGGATCTTTCCGGACGAGGCCTCGTGTGCCTCGTCGTCGCTCTCGAGCGCCTACTCGTTCGACGTCGACACCGTGGCGGGAATCCGCACGGGCACGATCCACTACAACGGCAGTAACATGCGGAAGTGCCTCGATGCGATCGCGCTGATGACGTGCGATCGCACAGACGAGGACGGCCGGGTCGTCCCGCCCGCATGCAGCGAGATCATCCAGGGCCTCGGCAAGAGTGGCGATGCGTGCTTCGTCGGCGCTGAGTGCGCCTCGACGTACTGCAACGTGAACGCAGACACCAGCGTGACCTGCGCGACTGGAACGTGCATCGGAGATACGGCGCCAGAGACCGATCCCGTACCGCTGGGTATGCCGTGCGGTTCGACGACCGAGTGCGAGGCGGGGACGCGGTGCGACTTCCAGACAACGCTGACTTGCGTGCCGCTCAAGGCGCAGGGCGCGCCATGCGTCGGCGATCAGGAGTGTGCGTTCGGCCTTGGCTGCGGCGGCACGGCGGGCACGCGAGCCTGTACGGCACTGCCGACGCTGAATCAGGCGTGCTCGCCTGACCTTCCGTGTCGTGACGACGGCCAGTACTGCGACGTGAACATGACGACGCCAACGTGCAGGCGGCTAGGTCTGGAGGCGGCGACCTGCATCATGAACTCGCAGTGCTCGCTCTACTATCCTTGCGATACGACGACCGGTAAGTGCACGAAGCTGCCGACGACCGGCCAGTCCTGCGTGCAGACAGGTCGCTGCTTCGACGCCGCGAGCTACTGCGATACGGCGACGTATCTGTGCACAGCACTCAAGGGCGATGGTTCGATGTGCACGGCCGACACGCAGTGCGCGAGCCACAACTGCGACACGGCGCTCACGCCCGCGCTGTGCACGACCGAGACGGGCTGCTACTAGCAGCCCGCACCGCTCAGTAGCGGTAGTGGTCCGGCTTGAACGGGCCGTCGACCGGCACGCCGAGGTACTCGGCCTGGACCTTCGACAGCGTCGTCAGCTTCACGCCGACCTTGCCGAGGTGCAGACGCGCGACCTTCTCGTCGAGCTTCTTCGGCAGGACGTAGACCTGGCCGGCCTCGAACTTCATGCCGGTCATCTCGTCCTTGCCCTTCGTCGCGTTCGCCCACAGCGCGAGCTGGGCGATCGTCTGGTTCGTGAACGAGTTCGACATCACGAACGAGGGGTGACCCGTCGCGCAGCCGAGGTTCACGAGGCGACCGCGGGCGAGCAACGTGATGCGCTTGCCGTTCGGGAAGATGAACTGATCAACCTGCGGCTTGATGTTCTCTTCCTTGATCTCCTTGTTGTTCTCGAGCCACGCGACCTGGATCTCGCTGTCGAAGTGGCCGATGTTGGAGAGGATCGCCTCGTCCTTCATCACGGTGAAGTGCTCGCTGCGGATGACGTCCATGCAGCCGGTCGCGGTGACGAAGATGTCGGCGATCGGCGCCGCGTCCTCCATCGTGACGACCTCGTAGCCCTCCATCGCCGCCTGCAGCGCGCAGATCGGATCGATCTCGGTGATGAGCACGCGAGCGCCGAGGCCGCGCGCGGCGTGCGCGCAACCCTTGCCGACGTCTCCGTAGCCGGCGACGACGACGACCTTGCCCGCGACCATCACGTCGGTCGCGCGCTTGATGCCGTCGAACAGCGACTCGCGGCAGCCGTAGAGGTTGTCGAACTTCGACTTGGTGACCGAGTCGTTGACGTTGATCGCCGGGAACAGGAGCGAGCCCGTCTTGCCCATCTCGTAGAGGCGGTGCACGCCCGTGGTGGTCTCCTCGGAGATGCCCTTGATCTCGGCCGCGATCTTCGTGAAGCGATCCTTGCTCGCCTTGATGCTGTCGCTGAGCACCTGGAAGATGACGCGCATCTCCTCGTTGGTCGCCGTCTTCGGATCCGGCGCGGCGCCCTTCTTCTCGGCCTCGACGCCCTTGTGGACGAGGAGGGTGAGATCGCCGCCGTCGTCGAGGATGAGGTTCGGGCCCTTGCCGCCCTGGAACGCGGTGAGCTGCAGCTCGATGTTCTGCCAGTACTCCTCGAGGTTCTCGCCCTTCCACGCGAAGACGGGAACGCCGGCCTTCGCGATCGCCGCGGCGGCCTCGTCCTGCGTCGAGTAGATGTTGCACGAGGTCCAGGTGACCTCGGCGCCGAGGGAGACGAGCGTCTCGATGAGGACGGCCGTCTCGATCGTCATGTGGAGGCAGCCGGCGACGCGCGCGCCCTTGAGCGGCGCCTTGCCCTTGTACTCCTCGCGCAGCGACATCAGACCCGGCATCTCCTTCTCGGCCATGCGGATCTTCTTGCGGCCGAGGTCGGCCAGGGTGAGGTCCTTGATCTTGAACGCGGGGAATTCAGTGCGAGTGTCCATGATGGTCTCCAGGTTTTCTGCCAACAGCGATCTGCAGCGAACGTTGTACGAAGGGTTGGTGGAACGGTTGAATGGTGAGCGTGTGGAGCTTCGCGGCGTCGAGCCACGTGCGGAGCTTGCCGGGCTCGAAGCCGAGCCAGACGTGACCTTGCTCGCGCAGCGACTCGTCGTCGTGCGGGAGGTAATCGACAATGGCGAGGTGTCCGCCGGCGCGGAGCAGGCGCGTCGCCGACGCGATCGCATCTTGCGGCCGGCTCGCGTGGACGAGCACGCGCGCGAGCACGACGAGATCGGCGCCGCCGCGCGACGTGATCTCCTCGGCGAGCGCGAGATCCTCGACGCTACCCTCGCGAAGCCGAACGTTCGGCAGGCCCCAGCTCGCGATGCGCGCGCCACACTGGGCGAGCCGCGCGGCGCTGCGATCGACGGCGATCACGCGCTCGTACAGCGGTGAGAGGAGCGGGAGCAGCGCGCCCTTGCCGGTGCCGATGTCGACGGCGAGCGTGCGACCGGGCAGGAGCGGCGCGAGCAGTGGGGCCCACGCGAGGAGGGCCTGATCGGCGGGGGCCGGCGGTAGATCCGTCTGCGGCGCGGTCTCGAACAGACGCTTGGAGAGCTCCTCGCGCTGGGCGACGACGCGCGCGATCTTCGCGAGGCTGCCGTCGCGGGTCGAGAGGTTGCGGCCTTCCGCGATCGCGGCGTCGAGCACCGGATCCTGCGCCGTCGGGAGCTCGGTCTTCAGCAGGGTCCGGGTGCCGTCGCGCCGGCTGGCAAGCAGGCCGACCTCGCGCAAGGGTTGCGTCTTCTTGGTCACCTGCGGCTGGCTCTCGCCGAGGAGCTGGGCGAGCTCTCCGACGGTCAGCTCCTCCTCGGCACACAGTGCGAGGAGGCGCAGGCGGTCCTCGTCCCCGAGGAGACGGAACAGATCAGCGCGTCCGGCCTGCACTTCAGCTATATATTCCATCATGCGCATGAAGGCAACAATCATCTAGGCAGCCGTCGACATGTGGGCAAAGTCCGAAATGTTTCGGTACGGTGAGCTGGGTCGGTGGGTTTGACTTGGACCGGCCGGACCCCTACCATCGAGCTACTAGGGCGAATGTCTACGGGTTCAGGCGAGAAGCCCGGCGGTGGGTCGTCGCCCGGACGGCCAGCAGCCGATACTCCGGGTCGAATGGTCGTGCGGTCGCTAGATGGAGCAACCGACACGGCGATGGGTGCGTCCGACACTGCGGTGGCGATGGCGACCAAGGATTCGTCCGAAGCGTCGCTCGGCGCGACGGCCGCGGGACCGACGCCTGCAGCGGGGACGGCCGCGCTCGCGATCGCGCAGGCGATGACGCAAACCGATCTCACCGGCGTGACGCTGTCGGGGCGTTACCTCGTCACGCGCAAGGTCGGCCAGGGCGGCATGGGCGCGGTCTACGAGGCGACGCACACGCTGATCGGCAAGCGCGTCGCGGTCAAGGTCCTGCTCGAGAAGTACGCGCAGCGCGAGGCGATCGTGAAGCGCCTCAAGCAAGAGGCGCAGCTCGCGTCGTCGATCGGCAACGAGCACATCATCGACATCACCGACTTCGGCAACACCGAGGACGGACGCACGTTCGTCGTCATGGAGTTCCTCGAGGGTGAATCTCTCGCGGAGTGCCTGTCGCGCGAGTCGAAGCAGGGCGAGCAGCGGATCCTTCGCATCGGCGCGCAGGTCGCGTCGGCGCTCGCCGCGGCGCACGCCAAGGGCGTCGTCCACCGCGACATCAAGCCCGAGAACATCTTCCTCCTGAAGCGCAAGGATCAGGACTTCGTGAAGGTCGTCGACTTCGGCATCTCGAAGTCGCTCCGGCAGTCGAGCGAGGAAGAGGAGGCCGTCCGGCTCACGCAGACCGGCATGGTGCTCGGCACGCCGCTGTACATGTCGCCGGAGCAGGCGCGCGGCGACGAGGATCTCGATCACCGCGTCGACATCTACGCGCTCGGCATCATCATGTACGAGGCCGCGAGCGGGCGCGTGCCGTTCTCGGGCACGAACTACCTCTCGGTGATCTCGCAGGTGCTCAACGAGGAGCCCCGGCCGATCCGCGAGATCCGGCCCGAGATGTCCGAGGAGTTCGAGGCGATCGTCGCCAAGGCGATGGCGAAGAATCGTAACGATCGCTACGCCAACGCGACCGAGATGCTGCATGACCTGAATGCGGTCATCGAGGATCCGACGCATTCGACGGAGCGCGCGAAGATCACCGGGCCGCGCCGCCTGCTGCCGAAGGCGCCGAAGATCCCGCGCATCGCGTGGGCGATCGGTGGCGCGGGCATCGCGGTCGCCGCGGTGACGATCGTCGTCGCGATGCTGATGGGCAGCAAGGCGAAGAAGAAGCTCGCCGCCGCGAACCCGCCGGCCGTGCTCCACGATGCAGGCGTCGCCACCGTCGCACCGCCGCCCGATGCGGGCGAGATGGCCCCCGCGGTCGAGACGATCAAGCTGACGATCATCAGCGACCCGCCGGGCGCCGAGATCTATCGCGAGTCCGAGCTCGTCGGAACGTCGCCGCAGCTGATCGAGTTCGTGAAGAACAACAAAGAGGTCAACGTCACCGCTCAGCTGCCGGGGATGGAGGGCACGACCTCGATCAATCCGATGGAGCGCAAGGACGGCGCCGACGTGAAGATCAAGCTGAAGAAGCTGAAGGGCCCGTCGAAGGTCATCATCAAGAAGACCGGCGACGGCACCCAGCAGAAGCAGCCGGGCGGCACGACGAGTCACACGGGCGGCGAGCTGGGCAACAATCCGTTCGCGGGTAGCGGTACAGTCCAGAAGAATTGAGGGTGAGGCTCCTCGTCGCGATCGCGCTGTCGGTCCTGTGTGCTGGCACGCGCGCGCACGCGCAGCCGGGGGATCCGCGCCAGCGCGACGCCGGCTACATCGGCAAGGACATCCCGCTCCTCGAGATCGACGACTGCGCGCCGCCACCGCAGGTCTCGCCCGAGCAGCTCCGCAAGATCGGCTTCGAGCACTTCGACCGCGGCGAGGTCCTGTACGTCCAGGGCGACTACAAGGGCGCGGTCAAGGAGCTCGTCGCCGCGTACTGCATCGTCCCGTTCTACCGGCTCCTGAAAGATATCGGTCAGGCGTACGAGCGCGAGCTCGACTACGAGCGCGCGATCGCCTACCTCGAGCGCTACGTCATGGCGGTCCCCAAGGACGCCAAGCCCGACGATGCGTGCTCGCCGGATCCGCAGGTCGATCGCACGAACGTGATCGCGCGCATCAACGTGCTCCAGAACCTGCGCGCGAAGATCCTCATCAACACCGATCCTCCCGACGCTCGCATCACGCTCGCGAACGACGCAGGCATCGCGGGTCGCGGCTCGTCGGGCCAGGTGCTCGAGGTGCTCGGCGGCCGCTACCAGCTGCAGATCGAGCGCGACGGGTATCACGCGTACACGCAGGAGATCCGCGCCGAGATCGGCAAGCCGTACACGATCTTCACGAAGCTCGAGCCGGTGAAGAAGCACCTGTTCGTCCGCGTCGTCCCCGCCGACGCGCGGCTGTTCCTCGACAAGCGCCAGGTCGGTACCGGCGCGTTCGAGACCGAGCTGCCGGGCGGCCGCTACACGCTGTCCGCCGAGGCGCCGGGCCGGCTCACCGTCTCGCGCGAGGTCGAGGTCGTACCGACCGACGACACGCACGTCTCGTTCGAGCTCCCCGCGCAGCCGCAGTTCGGCCGCCGCCAGCTGCTCGGCTACGCGACGGTCGCCGGTGGTGCGGCGGGCGGCCTGCTCGCCGGCGCGACCGAGAACCCGGGCATCATCACTGCGGGCATCGGCACCGGCCTCGCCGCCGGCTTCTTCGGCACGTACTTCGGCATGGGCAGGGACATCCCGCTCGGGACGAGCTCGCTCACGATCACGTCATCGCTGATCGGCGGCACGCTCTCGGGCGGCACCGCGCTCGTGCTCACCGACGATCCACAGAAGTACGCGCCCGCGATCGGCGGCGGTCTGCTCCTCGGCGGCGGCATCGGCTACTACGCCGGCAAGAAGCTGCGCATCAAGCCGGGCGACGCCGCGGTGATCAACTCCGGCGCGCTGTGGGGCACCGTCACGGGCACGCTGTTCCAGGGCAGCTTCAACGCCGACCGCAAGATCGGTGCGGGCCTCGTGCTGTCGGGCCTCGGCATGGGCACCGTCGGTGGCGTGCTGCTCACGAACTACTTCGACGTCAGCCGCGGGCGCGCCGCGCTGATCGACGTCGGAGGTGTCGTCGGCGTGTTCGTCGGCATCGCGATCGAGAGCGTCGTCGCGCAGTCCGCGGGCGATACGACCGACACCGGCAGGACGACGAACTACACGCTCGGCGGGCTCGGCGTCGGCCTGCTCGTCTCCGGCATCCTCACGCGCAACATGGATGCGCCGAACCTCTCGGTATCACCCGTCGTTTCCAAGACGACGTCACCCGCCGGCGCCTCGGCGACGACGTTCGGCATCGGCGGCGAATTCTGATCTTGTCGCCCGACGAAGAACTGTGGCCCCGAACGGCCGCAGTTCAGCTAGAGTGCGCGGTCCATGGAGCAGCGAAGTAGCGCGTGCCCCCTCGACTGTCCGGACCTCTGCGGCCTGACCGTCACCGTCGACAACGGACGGGTGATCGAGGTCACCGGCGATCGACGCGGGCCTCTCACCGATGGGTTTGTCTGCGGCAAGGTCCGCAAGATCGCCGATCACCTCTACGGCGACGACCGCGTGCTCCACCCGATGATCCGCACCGGCGCGAAGGGCTCCGGCGAGTGGCGTCAGGCGAGCTGGGACGAGGCGCTCGATCACGTCGCGTCGCGCATCTCCGAGATCCGCGCGAAGAGCGGCAGCACGGCGATCTTGCCGTACCACTACGGCGGCTCGAACGGCTGGCTCACCGAGGGCGCGCTCGCGACGCGGTTCTTCCGCCGACTCGGCTCGTCGAACCTCGACCGTACGTTCTGCGCCGCCGCTGCGACCGCCGCGACGCGCGGCCTCTACGGCGTGATGCCGGGCGTCCCGCTCGAGGACTACGCGCATGCGAAGCTGATCGTCCTCTGGGGCGTGAACCCGTCGGCGACGAGCATCCACCTCGTCCCGATCATCGAGCGTGCCCGCGAGGCCGGTGCGAAGCTCGTCGTGTTCGATCCACGTCGCACGCCGCTCGCGCGTCGCGCCGATCTCCACATCCCGGTGCGACCGGGCGCCGATCTTCCGGTCGCGCTCGCGATCATCCACGCGCTGTTCGAGCGCGGCCACGCCGACCGCGAGTTCCTGGCGGCGCACGCCGCCGAGGTCGACGAGCTGCGCATCCGGGCCGCGGCCTGGTCGATCGAGGATGCCGCGCGCGAGGCGAACATCGACGCGACCCTGATCGATCAGTTCGTCGAGCTCTACGCGCGCAGCAACCCGGCGGTGATCCGCGTCGGCTGGGGC